>CAIYDX010000183.1 GCA_903925005.1 uncultured Geobacteraceae bacterium | reverse complement strand
TCACGCATCACTGTGAAATAATAGAAACCGGTAATGAAAGTTGGAGAATAAAATCAAGGATCAATAGCTAAAAACTACTACCTGAGGTGGGTCAATTTTGGACGCCGATGGTGGGTCAATTTTCAAAGCCGATTGACAGATTCTGGTTCACTACGTGAAGCTGTCATCGTCCACGGTGAAACATGTTCCGCTAAATACACTGCTGTGTACGAATTCACCCGTGACGGCGTTTGTCCAATTTTCTACGAACCCAAATATTCTGCCGAACACTCATTTCCAATCTTCGGTGATGTTTTTTCGTCATTGTAGCCATATCCACATTTGACGGTGTCCAGCCGTCATCAATCTGAACGGACTCCACACGGAGTCCGTTTTCACTTGAAAGGAATTTATCATGCAAAATACACCTTCTCAACCTGGCACCACTCAACCGATTCTAGACGTTAAAAGGAAAGCCGTTGTCTGCCTTTGCGGCTCAACCCGAAATCCTGCGGCTTTTCAAGCTGCTGAAATCGCTGAGACGTTGGCCGACAAAATTGTCCTGACCGTTAACTGTAATACCCGTCAGCATTCATGGGTCTTGGCCGGTAAAACACAATCTGAGATTGATGCAATCTATGCGATGCTCGACGAACAGCACCGTCAGAAAATTGAGATGTCTGACGAAGTGCTGATTCTCAATGTTGGCGGTTATATCGGTGAAAGCACTCAGCGCGAGCTTGATCATGCTTTGAAGCATAACAAACGGGTACGTTACCTGGAAGCGTTGGTGATCAAATGACTACGGGAACCAAAAGCCTATTGTTCGGCGTCCATCAATTCATCTGGCACCCAATTACCGTATGGATAGCCTGGATCTGGCTATTCCGCAAACTGCCGACGTTCCGGGAAACCGTCTGTATCATCGTGCATGACTGGGGCTACCTTGGAAAGGCACAAATGGATGATGAAGAAGGAATCCAGCATCCGGAATTCGGCGCTGTGATAGCAGGGAAACTATTTGGATCTGAATATTACGATCTGTGCCTGCTCCATTCCAGACACTATGCCGATCGCGTAAGTCGAGAACCGTCTCCGCTCTGTTGGGCTGATAAACTGAGCATAATTTTTGAGCCATGGTGGTTGTATCTACCAAGAGCGTGGGTGAGTGGAGAGCTGTTTGAGTACCGAGCAAATAGCGCTAAAACCGGTGAAATCTCGATTTTAGCCAGTCACCGTAATTGGTATCGGCATTCTCAGAACGTACTCAAAAATATTGGACTTAAGAAACTTAGCGACGTGATTTACAGTACACAGAATATATAAAACGCTCGTATGTAAGTGTGATGAACTTAGGCCAGATCACAGATTGAGCAACGCGGCAGAGCACAGAACACAAATTCTGTAGTCACAGTACACAAATCACAGAACTCCATACATACAGCAAAGGGCGGCCTATTAAGCCACCCCTTCTTTTGCTTTACGCTACAGCATCAAACCCGCTCAGACCGTGTAACGTGCAATATTTAGTTTTGCTTACCCGGTCTGAGCTGAACCTAAAACCATAGAACGACAACCGCTATCGTTGCCGGGTTTTAGTCACTGATATGCTTTTGTTGGCAGATGTCAAAACTGATTCCAGATCTTCCCTCGTCGATATTACGCCGCTCTCCAGGTACTTCTTTACGTCAGGCGCTTTTGACACTTTCGCCAACATTTCATAAAGTTCTACACCGTGAAAACCAATTGCATTCAGTACAGTTTTTACTTTGTTATACTCAAACGAGTTTTGACCTGTTTCTTCGCAACCATTTTCAAATTCGCAATATGCTGCATAGTGACTTTTAGTGAGTTCGGTGTCAGTTGGTTTTCCGTATCCTGGTTCTATTCCGTGTGCAGTATCCCGCAAATTTTCTTCATGCCTTTCCGTTGCCATGTTGTTTCTGATCGTGGCGCTTACGCTGGTTTGCATCAGACCGGACTTGGCTTCCTTGCGTCCCGTTCCTCGTGTGACATCGTATCCAGCTTCCCTGGACATGCGCTCGCCAATCAAGCGAGTTTCTTCATCTTCCTGCTCCTTGCTGAGGCTGCTGGCTTCCGGCAGTTTGTAAGTGTTTTCGTTGAGGATGGCGATGTGCGTCCGGTGCTCAGTTGCTTCGCCGGTTGCATGGTGCATGTGATGCCAATTGCCATCTTTTCGTACTCGCATATCATATTCGCAGTTGATGCCGTGATAAGAGTGCTGCTTTGCGCTGTCTTCCTTAAACTGCACCGCTTCCTCTTTGGACATCGGACCGGCTACGATGTCAGAACCTCCCGTATCGAAGGTGTCATCGAAATTTCTATATTTTATTCGGTAATGTCCATCAGGTAGACCCATTTCGAACTCCCTCACACTCGTTGTTAATCCGCAGCTTCTACAGAAATTAGTGTTGATAGCCGTAAAACCGCTGTCGCCGAAGTAATAATCACGCACTAATCCTCGCTTTCCTCTCTAAACACCACATACCCCATAAGCAGCAACTCCTCAAATCCAAACACACCATATTTTCCGCATCCTTCACATTTGTAGTCGCACGCGTCTGGCTCGATGCCTGATTCAGTCTCTCCGCAATAAATACAGAACCCTTCGTACGACTCCGTTGCATCAATGTATTCATGTTCCGACATCACCGGTAATTGCACAATCTCACCTGATTTCTGCTTTGCCGTTCTTGTCTCCATATCATGCCCCTGTTGTTTTCATTATTAAATAAAGTAAATTCATTTCCGAAGATCCTATATTGCCTGGCTAATGATTACAACTATCTGGATTAATTGAAATAATAATAAAATAAAGTGCAAATAAAACTGTACATGCAGGGCGGGAGGTTCATAATGATTTTAGGTTAGCAATGATTAATTCAAGGAGTGATTTCATGAATACTGCAAGGGAAAGAAATGATTTGTTCGCCGAATGCAACATGATCTTTGAATACACGCGAGCTCAAGCCATCGCGGATGGAACGTTGATTGACCTAACTTCAAGCTTCCCTTCCGATACCAGGCTCTTTAAGTGGCCTATCGCATGTACTTCTACCGTTTGGACTCTTATCGAATCTGCAGCTAATTCCGAAAATGTCGAACCTGGCCTCTATGTTTGGGACACCGTCTTTTGCGCACACATAGCAATCAAGTCAATGTCAAATACTGGAAATCCTGAACTGTTTTTCAAGGTTATGCTTCCACTCACTGAAAACGGCACCGAACACAAATTGAAACTTGTATGCGGCCCCGGCGACGGTGGTGAAGCAGTTCTCACTATCATGCTTCCGGACGAGGACTAATCATGAGCCTGATTCATTCACCTGAAGGCAAGATCACCCGACCAGTTCTGGTTGCAATCTCGAACGCCATCAAGGCACTCGAAATCGTTACCGGTAGTCTTCAAGAGCACGAAATCGGTAAAGAAGATTCGGAAGGTTTCACCCGTGCGAAGCGTCTGCTCTGGAGCATTCTAGAGAACAACGGATACACCATCGACATCGATACCAACCGGTTGCGTAAAGCAGTTAATTAACCGCAGACACGGCGATGCACCGATTGCATCGATAACACAAACAATAAAGGAGCGTATCACCATGGCACCAATCAAACGCGAACTAATCGGAACACTTGCCGGACCTTTGAAAATCGTTGAGCGCACAGCTGACAAGGACAACAGCAAAAGAATTGTCTACCGCGCAGAGTGCGTGTGCGGAGCTTTTGAACTCGGTGCACTCTCTACTCTTGGTAAATACCAGGGACATGGGCTCGTTTGTCCTGGTCATCCTCTGAAGAAGTTGAATGAAAAACCGACAGAAGGTTTCACTTATTTTCCTGATCAGCCGGAACACGCCGACGCCATCGCCGCTTGGGAATCGGCGCGTCACCCTGAACAAAGAAAGGAAGAAAACGCAGATGATCGTTCAGTCGAACCTTCCATCACCGAAACCACAACCGCTCCGAAAGTAGCTTCAACCACGGACATTGAGACCACTACTGAAGCAGTGAATACCGATGCAACGTCGGCCACCACGACCGCCGTTGACACTGTTGCCGTAACTACTGCCGACACGACTACCGATGTCACAGCAGCAACTCCAGATGTTACTCAGGAATCATCGAACGCAGCAGTCAATAAAGACACATCAACTAAAATGAGCGCTGTCTTGGCTAAAAGACTGAAACTCGTGGGCTATCATACTACTTCGACAAAGCTGCTTCAGCCTGTGAAGATCCTCGGACTTGATGCCGTTAACGTCGTCTTTGCTGAGAATGCTGAAGGAGATAAGGTGTTACTCCACATTTGCTTGAGCTCAGTTGACGGTAAAAAAAGCATCGTCAGTTCCAAGAAAAAAGTAGCTGAAGCAGATTGGTTGGCGCTTTCTGCCGCTCTTACCGGAATGAAAATCACTTGGCGCGAAAAAGAGCAATCACGCGTTGCAGTCGCGAAGTAACCAATTAGCCCATTAATGGAGCAGTCAATGAATCTGTACTTGATTGAATTTTATACCGTCGACGGCGACATCAATTTTGCTTGGGTCAAAGCTTGTAACCGAGAAGCCGCTTTGAAAGCTCTCGGGCTGAATGTGACTTTCAGCGAATGCATTCAAATTACTGAACAGAATAAAATTGTCAAACTGCTCGGCGTTGATAAACCAGTATACCTGCAAGCTCGAAGGAGATCGTGATGGCTGTTTACTCTTACATCGTTAAAAAGCGGAAAATCACTGATGTCGCTAAGGAATGCTTGCTGGGTGGTTGCGAGGCATTGTCCTCGTATTCACCCCGCGAGCTTCGAACTCTGCATTGCGCTGATTTCCAGTTCCCAAATGGCGACACAATCACATTACGCCCGAACGCTGTCGATCTAACCTCAGCAATCGCAGTCGAATAGAGGAATTTATGAAAACCATCACGATTGACACACTTTTCGGGCCAGAAACACTGTCTGTTCCGCGTAAACCGATCAAGTTTCGGCAGATCAAGGCTGTCATGGAAACTTTGACTGTCCGTGAAGAGGTCGCTCAGTACTTTAAAGCTGATCGTCGTTACACAGCGCCTGCCCAAGTCGGCGAACTCTTCAGTTTTCTCACTTCAGAGACGAAAGAACATTTCTTCACGATGCACCTGGACGGTAAGAACAGGATTCTCTGTCTTGATCTGGTCTCAGTCGGTAGCTTAAACCAAACGATAGTCCATCCACGTGAAGTGTTCAAAACTGCGCTGTTAACAGCGTCTGCGGGATTGATTTGTGTACATAATTTATGTGGAGCTCCACATAAGTTATGTAATGTGAAGTTGCAAGTAATGTGAAGTACTTCCGGTTCAGATGTCACAAATCCAGTTTGAATGGAGTGCCTGGAATGGCTGGCGCACCTTTACCCCTCCAGGCACTTCACATTA
>CAIYDX010000182.1 GCA_903925005.1 uncultured Geobacteraceae bacterium | reverse complement strand
GTAGAACCAAAATCAAAGGCAGAGACTACCATCTTAAACTCAACGGATTATTGTCTTGACCAAAGGGTCCACTAAAGGGAACGGCACAAAGCGCAGCAGAAACCTCCATTTTGCCAGGTTGGTGATGTTGTTGGAGTAGTTGGTGCTTGAGTTTTCTTAGGTTTGAGTGCCATTGACTTCCCCTCTTTGATTTGGAATACCACTGAATATCAGTAGCCTGTATTCTATGAAGATATATTTGTCGGAAGCTAACAGAGGCACTACGTGTCGTCAAGCAAAATACTGTTTTATTGATACCCAAGACGTGGAGGGTGGGGGTGTTTAGTCAGTGTCGATCCTGCAACGATTTGACAATGCCGTTAAAGACTTGATACGCAATTTTCTGATTTTCCTCATCTAACTGCTTCATCATTTCCTCAATACTCAAAATACGAGTTTCTTTGTCGGCCAAGTGGATGAAATCAAAAATGTCTCTCAAAGGTATTTGTAAAGCTTGCGAGATTTTTTCTAGCCGTTCAACGGTAGGGAAACTCTTGCCAAGCTCCAACCTGCTTACGTGTTTTTGCTCAACGTCGATCAATTCTGCGAATTGATCTTGTGTTAACCCTCTAATTTTACGCAACTCTCTTATTCTTTCACCCAAAAGCATTTTGGTCGTCTTCATTAAAGCCCCTCCGCTGGTTGATTCTATTTTAACCAGCAGAAAGAGTGAACTTCTTGAGGTAGGCTATTGATATTGTATTTAGCCTATGCTATAGGATATGTGTCTTTTGATATGGGCTATTATGCCTCATTATACTGGTTTTAATGAAGATACCAAGTCTTAGATGTAATCAAGTTGGGCGTTTTGATGAGTCCACCCGATGAAAGCTTGACGAGCCTCGTGCTCATATTTTGTTATACAGGAGGCAACACATGCAACAGGACAAAATTGATATGTTTATGGCTGTAAACAGCAAGCATTTCGCCAGCGATAAAGTTTTTGAAATTAAAAGCCGTCTTGAAAAAATTGATGATAACAAACTTATCATGCTGCAATCATTGGGTTACAAAGATCCAACTACACTGCTGTTAATTGCATTGTTTGCAGGATCTCTTGGTGTAGATAGATTTATGCTTGGACAGACGGGACTTGGAGTACTAAAGCTAGTCACCATGGGTGGTCTTTTTGTATGGGCACTTATCGATGTCTTTACTGCAGGTTCGCGTGCAAAAGAATATAATTATCAAGAATTTAATAAGATTGCCTTTTAATGACTACGGATAAAATTCCACGTTACTTGCTGTGGGGTTGTGTTTAAATAGCACTAAATCAAACAACTAACAAAACAGGTTTTATATGGCTCTTGTTGATGTTGTAAAATGGGACGCAGGCGATGAAGCCTACGCTTGGAAATTTCCTTCTCAAGAATTAAGTACCTGGACTCAACTGATCGTATCTGAATCCCAGGAAGCGGTACTGCTGAGTGGTGGCGTTATGGACGGCCCTTTCGGACCGGGTCGTCATACGCTCTCTACGGCTAATATTCCGGTACTCGTCAATCTGATGAAACTCCCCTTTGGCGGTAAGTCCCCTTTTACTGCTGAGGTTTGGTTTGTCAACCGTTCCATACCACTTGACATCAAGTGGGGTACTTCTGATCCGATCCAGGTGCAAGACCCAAAATACGATATTATGCTTCCTGTGCGGGCTTTTGGCCAGTTTGCCGTTCAGATAACTGACACTAAGGTGTTCCTAAAAAAGATGGTAGGCACTATGCCATCATTTGATCGTCAGAAATTGGTATCGTATTTCAGGGGACTGATGCTTACACGGGTTAAAGATTGCATTGCGCGGCATATCGTGAAAGAAAAAATTTCTATTCTTGAAATTGCCGCCTCCATGAATAGCATCTCCAGTACACTGCAAAATGAGATGGACAGTGACATGGTTCAGTTTGGCTTGCATCTGGTAAATTTCTACGTCAACTCCATCAATACTCCGGAAGATGATCCAGCTGTAGAAAAGCTTAAGACGGCTCTGGCGAAAAAAGCCGAAATGAACATAATTGGTTACACTTACCAACAGGAACGATCCTTTGACACGGTTCAGACTGCCGCTGGTAATGAAGGGGCTGCATCAAGCTCTCTGATGAATGCTGGAATGGGGCTTGGCATGGGAGCGGGAATGGGTGGCGCTTTTGGCGGTATGATGGGAGCCATGACTCAGAATATGCAGCCGCAGACCATGACGCAGCAAGTGCAAACTTGCCAAAAATGTCATACTCAAAATCCGGTTGGTGCAAAGTTCTGTTCTGGGTGCGGTGGGCCTGTCGCTGGCCAGGCTTCTAGTAGTATGATGACCTGTGATAAATGCGGAACAAAAGCTACAAAAGGTTCAAAGTTCTGTCCAAATTGTGCAGATCCGTTTTTCTGCTGCCCTTCTTGTGGTGAAGATAATCCAGCTGGTGTCAGTAAATGCTTGAATTGCAGTGCTGCGTTGCCGGTTAAATGTAGCAACTGCGGCAACGATGTAGCAGGAGGGACTAAGTTTTGCCCTCATTGTGGTAAGTCTCTTGTTAAAAATTGTTCCAAATGTTCTATGGAACTATCACCCGAAGTTAAATACTGCCCCAACTGTGGGAATGCCGCCGAGTAGAACTATGTATGCTACATCGATTGTCGGAATAGGAAATATGCAATGAACACTGGCAAGTTAATATTAGTGGTTGGCTGGCTGATATGCGGATTATTTGCATTGACTGCCGTTGTCGGACCATTCACTGACAATAGTAATGATGGTATAGGCTCAATAATTGCGACTGAAATTGCGTGTATTGCATTTGCCATAGGTGGATATTTTTTGAGCCGATACGGTAAAAAGCTGCAAGAGCCCGCTTTACGGGCACAAAAATATATTGAAATGATTGTCATTCGTGAGATGTCATCCATAGATAATATCGCTTCCGAATTGGGATTAAGTGATCTGAACCAGGTCATGAATGAAATCCAGCAAACCATTTATACAAACCATCTAAGCGGATATTCCGTTGACCGGCAATTGCGGATTATTAGCCGTTCACGCACACAGGAAAAGAAGCAGTCCTCGGCAAATATCCAGCGGCTCTCGTTCAAATGTGCTGCCTGTGGCGCAAACAACGAAGGAGTTTCAGCATCGGGGGCAGTACGTTGCGAATACTGCGAAGCACCGGCTAAGCTGTAGTTGCAAAACTTAATTGATAGTTATTGGGGAGCAATTTATGAAAAATAGTCCGTACGGTTTTGTTGTTATAATGCTTCTGATGCTGGCGCTGTTTATGACTTTACCTGCTTGCAAGAAGAAAGCTGGTTCCACTCCAAGTAAAGGGACTGAAGCTTCGCAACAAACACAAAAGAGTAAAGCGCCATCTCTTGATGAGGCACAGACATTTTTGAAAAAATGGGCTGAATTGCAATCGAATAAAGATGTAAGTGCTTATCTTGCGATGTACGCTACTGAGTTCACCGGCATAAAACGCACTACCAGCGGTAAGATAACCAACTACAATTTCCAACAGTGGGCGCAGGACAGGAGTAAGATGTATGAAAAAGCTAAATCTCTTTCTGTTATTGCTGAGGATGTTAAAGTAACCGGCTCGGATGAAGCAATTGGTGTCACTACGCTTGAGTTTATGCAGTATTACACAAGTTTGAAATACTGCGATAAAGGTCGTAAAATTATGAAAATTAAGCGTGATGGTAACGACCTCAAAATTATTAATGAGGAGCTGCTATTTTCGCAGAAGACAGTTAACGAAACAGTGAAAGACAAACAAACTGTGGTAACCGGTTTTGGTGACATGTCTGAATCTGGAGATAGTTTGGTGTTCTACACACAGCACGGCGAGTTTTATATTTACACTGCTGGCGGCACTCAGAACATGGATAAGGCCGATCTGCTTGATAAATCTATGAAGAACAAAACACCTGTGATCATAACTGCAGAAAGCGGTTTGGTATCAGAAGTCAAGGCAGGAAAGTAATCTTACCACCGACTGACTCCGATTGAAATATTGCAATTGCAAAGGCATGGTACTGATTCAAGTACCATGCCTTTTTTGTGTAGGTAATTAAGTTACAAATACCACATGTTGCAAATACACATTGACAGCGTTCCAAACCGCAACTAGAATTATCAATGTAACTGCTGAAAGAGTTATTGAAAAATAGGGAAGTGAATTATGAAATATCCATTCCACACACAATCTAAGCCTGCCGTCGGTGAATCCGGTAGAAAGATTATTGAGGCTGTCAGAGACTGCAAGCCGATTGTGAATGCAGCTGCACAGGCAACTATCTACAGAATCGTTGAGAAAAGAAAGGTTGCCGCGAGTGCCACCACGTGCCGGGAAATTTGATAGCGTCACCTTTTTAACAGAAAATGTTGAACAATTAACCCCTGAACTGGAGACTGGACAGGGGTTTCGTTGTTCAAGGCCTGAATTCAACACATTCTGGCGTAAAGGTCGCGTGCAACGCGAAGTCATGGCCTCCGTCTGTCGCTGCTGGATCATTCGTCACAATGATGCCCTCGCCGGGTATATTACCTTGCTGGCGGATAAACTGTCAGCCTCTGATGGCCCACTGTTGGCAAGTGAAAATATTCAGTACGAAACATTTCCAGCCGTCAAAATTGGATTGTTGGCAGCCGACGAACGAGCTAAAGGCGCTGGTGCCTGCCTCATTGATTGGGCGTTGGAATTCATCGCTACCGAGATTGCCCAGAAATTAGGGGTACGATTTGTAACGGTTGATGCTCTCTACGATCCAGATTCCGACTATGACGTTTCAGAATATTACAGACGATGGGGGTTTGAGTATGCCTACCCCGATGAGCCATTGCCTCCACAAGAGGGATTCAGGACGTTGTATCTTGATCTGTTGCCGTTTATTGATGCATTGAAATAGATCAAACACCTACGGTAATAACGTTTACTGTTTCCGCCTGGATGTCCAGTCTGTCTTAGGACTCGTAAAATAATTACATAATCATTTTGTTGTTAGAGGGCGTAATGGAGTAGTTCCATTCACCGTGGAACTCGTCTCGTGATATCCGTATTGCCGCAAATTCTTCGTCAGTCACCTTGATCCCTTTCGGATATGGCT
>CAIYDX010000181.1 GCA_903925005.1 uncultured Geobacteraceae bacterium | reverse complement strand
CACACTCCATTTGGGGGTCAGCATATATCCAATTATGATATCAATATCTTTCCTGGTTGCAGACGAATTGGCGTCTGCCCGGTGCACATTTACCAGAGTGTTAGGACTGATCAAATTATAATCACTGTTTGAAAGAAGATAGGTGACGTTAAGAAACACGTCCTTATATTGTGCTTTGATAGTAGGACCCGTCATCAAGGCAAATGTACTTTGCGGAACATCCATGCCCCTAACTCTTGATATGGGGTTAAATCTGTTGTACCAAGACAAAACCCCAATAGAAAAAGAATAATCTTCCGAAGCAAAAGAGAATGTATTTCCTATCAAGATAAATAGTGCCGTTAAAAGAATAGTCGCCTTTTTCAATACTTACTCCATCACTCAATTTTAGCGATTGATAATAGCAAAAAAATATGGACGAAATATGGATTAAGTATGGTTTTATGCACAAAAAGACTGCTCCGACAACTTACGAACAAAACTGGTATCTGTCAGACATGGGTTGGAAATACGGAGGTCACTATGTGCCGCACCTGATTAATTCTGGCAATGACAGTTTTTCTCACTAATGACAAAACAGAGCTAACTTCTTGACGTTCTCTTTTCCCGTCTCAGTATGGCGAAAAACTGTTTCTCCTGAAACATTTATATAGCCATAAATTGCACTATCATTGCCACTTTCAATGCAGAATAACATGATACCGTTTGGGGATACCGGTACGGCTACTTCGCCGAGATAATATGTTTTACAAATGTCATGCAGTTCAATTAGATCCATATTCGTACAGTTAAACCTGATATTTTCACTTGTCCTCCAGCTTAAGTCGAAGTTGTCTGTTAATCCGGCCTCTCTTGCGCCTTCTTTCAAACCACGCTCGGAACCAGTCTAGATAAAGATATACCACCGGAGTGGTATAGAGCGTCAGCATCTAGCTGAATATCAATCCGCCAACGATCGGAATCCCGAGCGGCCGTCTCAGCTCTGATCCGACGCCGGTGCCCAGAGCCAATGGTAATGCGCCGAGCAAAGCCGCCATGGTAGTCATCATGATGGGGCGAAACCGAAGCAGGCACGCCTCGTAAATTGCATCTCTTGGTTGCTTTCCTTCACCTCGCTGAACAGCAAGGGCAAAATCAACCATCATGATGCCGTTTTTCTTGACGATACCGATCAGCAGGATAACGCCGATTATGGTGATCAGATTAAGGTCCGAGCCGCAAAGCATCAGGGCAGCTACCGCCCCGACTCCTGCCGACGGAAGAGTTGAGAGAATGGTCAGCGGATGAACGTAGCTCTCATACAGTATTCCCAGCACGATGTACACCGCCGCCAGAACCAGGAGCGGCTCAACAGTTGGTGCGGATGAAGAAATGATTGCCAACTACATCAGAGGTCAGGAAGACGAAGACAAACGATTGGACCAACTGACGCTATTAACCGAAGAATGACCACCACTCGTGGTGGTCAGATAATCTTTTGAAAACACCGCTTCGAGCGGTTCACGGTTTTGAAAGCCCCCACCTCTGGTGGGGGATGCTTACTAGGGGCAGACGGTGGGCAGAAGAAATCTAGGAAGCAACTGCAAAACTGAAGTAATCAGTGTGCGCATGAATGCTGTGGAGAAAGAAGCATTACAGAAATTGGCGGATAGCAAACAAATGAAATTGGGTGATTGCATCCGTTTGTTGTTGGAAGAGGCCATCAAGCTGTGAATCGGCATGCAATAACCACCTTAAAATGGGCACTATGGCAATTGGCAAATTCTGAAAAGTTAGTAAATCAGCTGTTGATCAAACAGCACAAAAAGTTCTAAGTGCGGTCACCAGGGGGGACCATACACTAATCAACTACCCCGCGGCAAGCCGGCGGGGTATGACCGGCAGTGTGGGCTACTGCCGCATTGTTCTATGAGTCTTTCAGCCCATCGAGGGCTTGAAAAACTCAGGTTTCGCCCCGAGGGGCGGGGAATTTACCCTAAACACCGATGAAAACATCGAGAATCAGGTATAGATAAAAATACAGACCCTTTACCCGAGGTGGTTAATGCTCTTGAAAAATCAGGAGATCAGGTGGGTCAATGGTTCTGAAAAAATGGCACCACATTGAGATTTTTAGGTCAGAAAACCCGTTTTCACCAGTAAGATATATGAAATCCCTTCTTTCAACCTGCCAGACCTCTCCTCCGAAAAAAACACAGTCGCCTGGGCTTGGAACCGGTATGGCCATATCATATTCAATATCATTTTCATGGAGCCTACTCTTTGTACTGTCTAGAAACTCAAGCTCAATTTTCATATCATCTCCTTTTATTGTCCGCGGTACATGCCAGAATTGGTCTAAATAGCAAAAAGATATGAACACAAACATAAATCAGCCGTAAAGCCATGCGTGCATGGCTTTACGGCTGATTTATGAATCTTAACTCTTGTCGATGAGGATGACTATTTGGGCTCTGGCGTTGGTTCCGGTGCAGGAGTCGGTTCTGGAGCAGGTGCATCTTCAGAAAGGATGACCTGTCCAGATAGTTTTGTACTCGATGGGTTGATGTTGACATCTGCAAATACGAAAGAGGATATTGAGCATACAATTACTAATGACAACAATAAAACGCCACTTTTTCTCATTTCCCAGTTCTCCTTTGTGAGTTACATATACAGCATGTAACAGGATTGTATATATCATAATTATATTTTTCAATCGATAATGTACCATGCAGAATTAAATCCACATTTGCTCCATATTTAGATTTGCTTGATGGCCTCGGTCGTTGTCAAGGGAGTTGTCGCCTTTGTCTAGATTGTTAAGCCGCTTCTTTCAATTCCAGAATCGCTTGCTCTTTGTTCTTTCTGGTGTGATTG
>CAIYDX010000180.1 GCA_903925005.1 uncultured Geobacteraceae bacterium | reverse complement strand
CTGTAATCGCACTATCGACCATGCTGGCGGCACCGGCACTGGCGGAAGAAACCGCAACCGGCGGTCTGAACATGAAAATGAAAGGGATAGACCTCAACTTCGGCGGTTTCATCGAGGCTGCGAGTGTTTATCGAGCCAAGAATCAGAATTCAGACCTTGCAACAGGGTATACTGGTCTGCCATTGGCTAACTCACCAAGCTATAATCAAGAAGAGACACGGTTCAGCGCCCGTCAATCAAGACTTTCAATTCTGGCAAAAGGCGATTACAACTCCTCAACCCACCTCGCCGGATATTATGAGATGGACTTTCTTGGCGCTGCCGGTACCGCGAACCAAAAGGAAAGCAACTCTTATAACCCGCGAATCCGTCACCTCTACACAACCGCCGATTGGGACAGTATGGGTCTGCACCTTCTAGCCGGCCAGACATGGTCTCTGACAACTTTGAACAACAAGGGGATTACCCCGCGTAACGAAGTCACTCCGCTCGGCATCGAAGCACAGTACGTACCCGGCTTTACCTGGGCACGTCAACCCCAGTTCCGTATCGTAAAAGACTTTGACAAGACGTTATGGTTGGCTCTTTCGGTTGAAAACCCACAAACCGCAGTAGCCGGTTCTTCATCGGCCGGCGCCAATTATACTATTAACCAGGGTACCGCAACAAAAGGTAATATGGGCGACGTCTTATCCGTTAACTCCTATCCAGATGTCGTTGTTAAGGCGTCGTTTGATCCAAGCTGGGGACATTTCGAGATCTATGACCTGATTCGCACCTTTCAGTCGGATGCCTATCTCACGGCCACTCCTAACGTCGTCAATTCTACAAAGACCACCACTAATGCAATTGGCGGTGGCGCTATTCTGCCAATAGTTCCGAAACAGCTGACCCTCACGCTGAGCGGTTTGTATGGCAAAGGGATTGGCCGCTATGGTTCCGCCCAGTTGCCAGATGTCACTTACGACGCGAGCGGCAATCTCATTCCGGTTAAAGGTTATCAGCTGCTTGCCGGCCTTATTTACGATCCCACGAGCGACTGGAACTTCTATACCTATTACGGGCAAGAAAACGTGGACAAGACGGGTACCGATGGTGCTACCAAATCTGGCTACGGAAGTGAAGCTGTTATAGATAACAGCGGAGCAGGGACATTAGGTGGCACTGTTGGCGGGAACGTTCAGAGAGTTTCCCAAGGCACAGTTGGCACATGGTGGAAGTGCTATCAGGGCAGCGCCGGCAAGATGCAGGCCGGCTTGCAATATTCCTATACCGAGAACAAGTATTTCAATGTAACCAAAGGTGGAGCACCCCTTGCAACAAACAATATTTTCTTTACGAGCCTTCGCTACTACTGGAATTAACCTTAAATTCAGTAGTACGAACCAAGTATAGCTACACTGCTTAACCTAATTCGGAGGGGTATATTCCCCGATTAATCTTCATCGGAAACCCGCTATAAGCGGGTTTCCGACTTTTCTCACCAGTTGTTGCGCTCATGACCGTAGAAATTTGTTTTTAGTGCTTAATTTCGATACTACTAAATCGCTACTGACACCGAAAGCGAATTCACCCATTCAGGAGCGTAGCCCATGTCATCTACTGCGGCATTCAATATACGAACTGCAAAAAAAAACAAAACTGAAATCGATCTTTCAGACTCCTGCTGGTACCTTAACCGCGAACTGACCTGGCTGGAATTCAACAGCCGCGTTTTGCACGAGGCCGAAGACGAGCGTACGCCTCTTCTTGAACGCCTCAAGTTCATCGCTATTGTCAGCGCCAATCTGGATGAGTTTTTCATGAAGCGCATTGGCGGCCTCAAACAGCTGGTTGGCGCCGGTTTGCGCGAAATTAGTCTGGATGGACGTACGCCTCTCCAGCAGATTCAGGAGTGCAACAAAGCTATTCGGATTTTGGAGAGTAGAAAATACACTCTGTTGCAGCAAATATTAGTTCTGCTCAAAGAACAGGGCATTGTCATTTCCAAGGTAAATGATCTGACGGCACGAGAACGGAAAAACCTTAGGAAACATTTTGCTACCAATATTTATCCACTGCTGACACCCCAGTCTATTGATCCTGCCCACCCTTTTCCATTCGTCTCCAACCTGTCACTCAATCTGCTGCTTACCTTGAATAGTGCCTCCGGACTCGACATGCAGCTCGCCCGTGTCAAGGTACCGGTTGGAGTGAGCACTGCACGTTTTGTCGCTTTACCGGGAAAACCAGGCAGTTTCGTACTCCTTGAAGATTTGCTCTGCAGTAATTTGGATATGCTTTTTCCCGGTATGGTAGTTGTTCGCTGCGACCTGTTTCGTGTTACCCGTAATGCAAACACGGAACTTGACGAGGAGGAAGCGGATGATTTGGTGGAAATGATTGAAACAGAGCTGAAGGAGCGCCGTTTTGCACCTATCGTGAGGATGGAAGTGCTTGAAGGAATCCCAACGTTTCAACGGGGCAGGCTTGCCGCAGAATTGAACATCAATGAATATGAGGATGTTTTTGAAGTGCCCGTGCTGCTCGCGGTACGCGATCTTTTTGAACTTACCCGGCTCGATTATCCGCACCTGCATGATCCACCCCATCATCCGATTGTTCATCCACAATTGGAATCATCGCGTAACATTTTTCATATTATCCGTGACGCCGGTTCGATTCTGCTGCAGCACCCATATGAATCATTTTCGTCTTCAGTGGAACGCTTTTTACGTACTGCAGCGGAAGATCCCAAGGTACATGGCATCAAGATGACCCTCTATCGCACCTCCAGTCAGAGCCGTATCGTTGAAGCGCTGCTGCTGGCCGCTCAAAACGGGAAACAGGTGGCAGTTGTGGTGGAGTTGAAAGCGCGTTTTGATGAAGCCACCAATATAAGGCTGGCTGAACAGATGGAGCAGGCCGGTATCCACGTTACCTACGGAGTTGTAGGTCTGAAAACTCATTGCAAGGTGATTATGATAGTCCGACAAGACTTTAATTCACTTCGGCGGTATGTCCATATCGGTACCGGCAATTATCACGCCGACACTGCCCGCATCTACAGCGATCTTGGCTTGATGAGCTGTAACGAACAACTTGGAAGTGATGTAACGGAACTGTTTAATTACCTTACGACCGGATTTAAACCACGCAGGAAATACGGCATTCTGCTGACCGCCCCCCGTTTTCTCAAACAGGCGCTGCTGGCAAAAATTGAACGGGAGATCACACTGCACGGTGAAGGTGGCGAAGGCTTGATTCAGTTTAAAATTAACGCTCTTGAAGATGGTGATATTGTCAAAGCTCTCTACAAAGCTTCCCAGGCCGGAGTTGTAATCGACCTGATTGTACGTGACACCTGCCGTTTGCGCCCAGGCATAGCCGGGTTGTCAGCAACCATTCGCGTCATCAGCATAGTCGGCCGTTTTCTGGAACACTCCCGCATTTACTATTTCAGAAACGGTGGTGCGGAAGAATATTTTATCTCTTCAGCCGATGCGATGAAACGCAACCTGGAGGCTCGAGTAGAGGTACTCTGCCCAATTGAGACGCCGGCCATTGCCCGTGAGATCCGCTCCATTCTGGATGTACACCTGAGCGATGCACGTTCAGCGTGGGTTATGCAGCCGGATGGCAGCTATATACAGCGAATCCCTGCCGATACGGATTTATCCAGTGACAGCCACTGCCAATTGATAGTGGCTGCAGAAAAGCGAGTGGAGCAGAATCGAAAAAAAATGAAACAAGGCAAGTCAAAACAGATGATATCCACTTGACGGTTTAATCATCCACTCCGTTACTTCCACTCTTCCCCACTTATCCTACGGTTAATAACCACCGACGATCCCGGCAGTTTCTTGGCGGCCTTCTTTACCTCGGTTGAGATCGAAGCCAGCTGGGCATATGAACTTACAGGCGTCAAACGGGTGCTGACAATGCCGATGGAAACCGAGAGCAGTCCGAAAGTTTCCTGTTCTCCCTTGCGGTTTACGGCGCTGTAACAACCTGCAGAATAATCCTCTTCCCCATGGAACACCGACAGATGCTGTTCAACCGCGTTTATAACCTGTGCTGAAAGGTACTCTGCATGATGTGCTCCGGTGATGAGGATAAAGTCGTCGCCGCCAATATGCCCGCAAAAGCATGAGAACCCATCTCCCATGGTCTGCGACACACCGGAGACTATTTCTCCGACCGCCTTGATGACCACATCACCCCGCTGAAATCCGTAGTAATCGTTGAAAGGCTTGAAATTATCAATGTCGATGTAGGCGATGTCGAATCCTTCTCCTGAAAGGAGTCGCTTGTTTATCTCGCGCTGGATGCTGTTATTGCCCGGCAGACCGGTCAACGGGTTGGCACCTTTGGCCAGCGTCAGATTGATATCGGTAATTGCGCTGATAAAACGGTTGACATCCACAACTCCTTGATAGTTGCCGTTGCGGGTAACACAGATGTTTTCCACACGGACATCCATATCCTGCGCCTGTATGGCTAAGGCAGCGTCTCTGATACTGACATTTGCTTCAAATACCAACGTAATCGGAGTCATCAGGTCGCGCATCTTCTTGGAGTGGTTGATATGGAAAGCGAAGCCGTTCATGCCGATGACATGCTCTTCCAGAAAAGTGGCACGGTTGATAATGCCTACTGCGCGACCTTCATTCACCACCGGCAAAACTTGCAGGGTCGGATCTTTCTGAAATCGGTTGAGAACCGCGGCAAGGTTGTCACCAGGATTTGCCGGCAGTACCTGGATGGAAATATCACAGATATACTCCGCACTGCCAACTGTAGGTACCGAAATGCCGGCGGAATCGGAATGGAAGGATTCTTCCATACAGGTAAGTGTTCCCAAGCTGACAGCAACGGGAGAAATATCGGGGGTGGAAACCGTCATATTTCCGGCCGACATCCCTTGGGTAATGAAGGCTTCAAACTGCTGGGTATCAAGAGGTCTGGCAAAATAATATCCCTGTGCCTGCTGACATTTGCGCTGCCGTAAAAAATCAAGCTGTTCGACGGTCTCTACCCCCTCGGCAATAACATTCAATTTAAGAGAGTGAGCAATGGCAACAATAGCGTCCACTATCGCCGCATCATCAGGGTCATTGACGATATCGCTAACGAACGAGCGGTCAATCTTTATCGTGTCGATCGGAAGGTTTTTGAGATACGAGAGCGAGGAGTAACCAGTGCCGAAGTCATCGACAGAGATGCTGATGCCCAGTTCCTTCAGGCGCAGGAGTTTGCAGACCGTATCACCACCATCGGCCATCAACGCACTTTCGGTCAGTTCGAATTCTAGATAACGCGGGTCCAGCCCGGTTTCTTCGAGAATTTGCATGACCAGCGGCACAAAAGCGTTGTCGCGCAGCTGACGAGCGGAGAGATTTACAGATACCTTGAGCTTCGGTAATCCGGCATCCTGCCAGGCCTTGTTCTGGCGGCAGGCCTCCTGCAGCACCCATGTCCCCAGCCTTACGATCAGACCGTTTACTTCTGCGGCAGGTATAAAACTGTCCGGCGGGATTATGCCGTGACCGGGGCGCAGCCAGCGCACAAGCGCCTCCATGCCGATGATGTCGGTGCCGTTGATATCCATCTTCGGTTGATAGCAGAGATAAAATTCCTTTTCCTCCATGGCTCTCAAGAGTCCGGTTTCAATACTCAGGCGCTCGATAGCCTTCTGATTTAGCGCCTCGGAATAATACTGGAATGTGTCACCATTCTGGCGCGCCTGATTCATCGCAATATGGGCGTTCTGCAACAACAATTCACTTGTAATGCCGTCTGCCGGAAAGCAGGCGACACCAAAACAGGCCGGAATTATTGCTTCATCCGCTCCCAACTGAAGCGGCTCAGAGAATATCTTTTGCAATTTGGTCAAAATTTTGGAGACATCCCCCTCAAGTACGGTGCCACCGAGTACGAGTGCAAATTCATCGCGGTGAATGCGGGCGACCGTATCATACTGACGCAACGCAGAAACCAGACGTTCGGCGATGCTGCATACCGCATCGCATCCGCCGCTATGCCCGCGAGCATCGACAATAGTTTTAAAGCCGGTCAGGCTGATGTAGATTACGGCTGTATTTTTAATCTTGCGGCTATTGAACGCGATTACCTGATTCAACCGGTCCAGCAGCAAGTTGTGGTTCGGCAGGCCGGTCTCACGGTCGTAATAGGCCAGCTGTTTAATCTCCTGCTCGGCCTGATGAAATGTTTCCTGAGACGAGCGGAGCTGTAAGGCATAATGGCGGATCAGTAGATGCAATAACCCGGCAGTTATGATGACAAAGAGAATCCCCTTAAATATAGCGATATGTTCAAACTGATTCAGGTCAGTAACAAACCAAGCGGTTGCGGCATCTGAAAACAATATCCAACCTATACCGGCACATGAATACAACAGCACAATTCCGGCCGGGGAAAGCTTCTTATCAAACGAAAAAGAGACACTGCTGGTTATTTCAGACATACGGTAAAACCTCCTGCAGAATCTCGTCATGTAAGAGCACATTGACGGGATATTGATTGCAGACGATATTTTACACTAATTTGAAGTGTGACAGCGTTACAAGTAGGCAAATAGATTGTGACGGTTTGATGGTGATATTATAGAGAAGTTGTTAGCAACGTTGTTTATTGTGACGCAAAGACAACCGTACTTCCAAAGGCTTTTTCAAACAGGTCTTTCTTTGCATTAGCACCAAAAATTTCCACTGAAACATCCTCGGCAGCGGTCAGATGGATAGTTATGGTTGTTTCGCCGAACTGAGAGGAAACAGCCTGAACCAAACTGTTTCTACGACGGTCAAGCCCATCGGCCAACCGCAGAATACCTCCTAAGCGCGCTACAATTATCTGATCCTTTTCCCTTAAACTCTGGAAGGCATCGTGTTTTCGCTTGGGGGTCGATTTCCGGTGATAACGCGCAATTTGAGCAATCAGTTCCCGTTCGCGAGGGGTGAAGCTAAACAGTTCAGCGTGGCGAATTAGGTGGTAGGAGTGTTTGTGATGACTGCTGTAGCTTATGAAGTATCCGCTGTCGTGGAGAATGGCCGCCGCTTCGAGAAGTTTTCTTTCCGACGGTTTTAGCCCGAACGGAAGCTCCAGCACATCAAAAATTGAGAGAGCCATGTTGGCTACATGTGCCGCATGCTGCTCGTCAACGTGACAGGAGGCGGCAAACTCCATGACGGAATCTCTCCACGTAGGCGGGGTACTATTTCCAGCGTTAAATCCAAGCCGCTTAATCGCCTTGATGAGCAACCCTTCACGAATGCCTCGCTCATTTACCAGGACCCTGTTAGCGTTAAAAAAGCGCATCAGTTCGTCGACAACAACCACACCAGCCACAATGATGTCAGCCCGGTCCTGGTTAAGCCCCGGTATAGTCCGGCGCCCTTTCAAATCTTTGTGGATAAGCATGGCCAGCAGATGGACAACTTCTGCATGAAGCACCTCGGACCCATGTATGGACACGTAGTTGTCATTACGCATCTGCATAGCCATGCAACCAAGTGCTGTCAGAGTTCCTCCGGAGCCGATCAATGAGTCAGCTGTGACTTTTTTGCCGGTGAAGGCGCGTTTAAGGCTTTCCCTGATATGGCGCTGGAACTTCCGAAGTTCATCTTCGTCTATCGGATCACTCTTCAGAAATCGGTCGGTCATGACAACCGCGCCCAAATCAAGTGAATAGAACTCTTCGACATGGTTTCCATACGCTGTAACTATTTCGACGCTTCCTCCGCCGATATCGATCATGGCATAGCGCTTACCGTACATATCGAAGTTGGCCAGGGCGGAAGCAGCCGTCAGTTCGGCTTCTTCTTCACCGGAAATGACCTTGATCTCGTGTCCCAGTTCTTTCGAAAGTGTTGCAACCAGCTCAGAGCCGTTTTTCGCAGTTCTGACGGCACTTGTGGCAACCGCCTCGACTACTTCAACATTCAAGCCGGTCGCAAGTTTTTGAAAACGGCGGATGGCTTCAAGCGCACGATTCGAAGCTTCATCAGAAATCATTCCGGTCATAGCCATGCGCTCTCCCAGACGTACCGTAGCTTTCTCGTCATCCAAAATCTTGTATTTGCCCTCTTTGGAGACTTCGGCAATGATACAGCGAATGGAATTTGTACCAATATCTATGGCGGCAATGCGCGGATTTTTCATGTAGCTGAACCTCATATCAGGAATGTGTAGGTAAGCGGTTTCTGCTCTAATAATTGCGTGAAACTTTTCAGCAAGTTTGTGTCCTCTGCCAAAAGGGTGTCTTCGAAATACTTCAGTTCAGCCAACGGCAGTTTCAAATTGTTGAGCAATACTTCGAACTCGGCGATATCATTCATCCGGCCCAGAATTGATTGGTACTCTTTGAGCTGTGCCAACACCGGGGTATAGTCACGATTCAGTATTCTCGCGACAATTTCAAAGAAGTAACGCCATTTTTTAATGGCAATCCGCAGGGCGTGGCGTGACGCACGATGTTCCGGAACGGTTGAGCCTGCAAGCAACTGGTGTATCGGCATGTACTGTCTTATGGACACGTCAGAGAAATAGGCCAGAAGAGAGATGCTTTTCTGCTCTGTGATCGAAGCCTCATTTATTCCTGCAACCATTTTACGTACAATCTGGTCAAGATGTTTATGTTGAAAGGTTTTCAGCGCCTTCTCTATTCGCTTCAATTCTCTGCTGCGCAGTTCGGAAAGTTCGAAAGTCAGCTTACAATCGGATGAAACATTTATTGGGACTCGGGACTGAAAGAAAACCAGCGCCTCATCGACATTGCGAAGACCACCTAAACTCCGGGTAAGATTGCGAACGTTTTTCCTTAGTTCCGTTTTTGGACCTTTCGGTACAAGTGGGTAAAACAATTCCAATGCAGCCCTGAAACGGCGCGATGCAACACGCAGATCATGAATATCGTCCGGATCGGATGTCTTCATGGCGAGGCGTTTCAATCTGAGCAACTCTTCCCATTGAGCAAAGAATACGCCTTTGGAGCGCTCCAGAATGGTTGCCGAATCAGGCCATAATCGTGCGGCTTTTGCTGTCATTGGTTCAGCCTTAAGTTTGAGGAAATGCTTTTTTGAAAGACGTGGTCCTTTTATTGCCGGGGGCAAGATAGCTGAGAAAGCTGGCCGGTTTGTCATCCAAGTAAGTATTTAACTTCAATGTTACACAGGCGCCTTTATTTATCGAAACCGACATATCTTCGCGACCAAGCAAAGTTGCAACCAATGGACCAAGCTGCTGTTCGTGGCCGACAATCATGACACGTTTGGGATCTTTGCACCCTTTTAAGTGGGTTGCCAACTTACTGACATCTGCTCCAGGCAGAAGAAGTCCACTCACGACTACCACGTTTTTACGACAAGCTTTTTCAGCCGCAATCTCGGCTGTTTGTACTGCACGAGCCAGAGGGCTTGACATGATCAGCCGAGGTTTGGGGCCTAGTTTGGCAATTGTTGAGCTCACTTTTTTAGCCGCCAATCTTCCCTTTTCGGTTAGATAGCGCCACTCATCTTGTAACGAGTCACTTCCCTCAACCGCTTCGGCGTGCCGCATAATGTACAAAATCATGGTATCCTCCAAGTTAATGAAATTATAGCGATGTGTATAAGTTACTCTCTGTCATCCGTTCAAAGAGACAAACAATTTTCTCCCGGATAGAAAGGAATTGCAGCCAGCAAATCTGCATGAACTTGGTTTTTCTCACTCACAATGTCATTATGTTTGAATTGATTGACAGATGAAATCAGGAACTCAACCTGCCGCATAAGGATGCCGCTTGCGTGACTTGCAGACTGTGCAGATGCAAGATTGCTCGACAAGGTATTTTTAATATCTTCCATAGCGTTTAGAACACGGCTACTTTCCACTGTTTCTGCTTCGCAACTGGTCTTTATCTGCTCTATCAAAAGGGTTATGTTTTCAGATGCTCTAGAAATATGCCGTGCGGCACTTTCATTTTCCTTCATGGCTCGCGAGACACTCCCGGTCATATCCGTCATCTGCTCCGAGTTAGAGATGATAAGCCTGCTTTCGTGCTTTAATTCATGGCTTGACTTGGCAATATGATGCATTGTAGTGGAGATGTTTTTTACAGCTTCAGCAATCTGGCTGCTCCCTTTTCGCTGCTTTTCAATGGCAACGGTAATCGCATCCATCTCCTGCGATGTTTGGCGAACTCCAACAACGATGCTGCCCAGAGCCTCTCCTGAAAGACGTGACAACTCCTCTCCTTCTGCAACCACTAACTCAGTCCTCCTGATTGCCTCTACAGCTCTTTTTGTCTGTGACTGGACCCGCTCTATCTTCTGCACTATTTCAAGAGTAGAATGAGCGGTCTGTTTCGATAAAGTTTTGAACTCATTTGCGACAACACTGAAAGCCTTGCCCGCCGCCCCAGACTGAGCAGACAAGATTTGAGCATTCAGGGCCAGCAATGACTGTCTCGCATTTATGTCATCAATAACGGTCAAAATTATGCCGATGTCTTCAGCGCTTTTTGAAAGTTCTTCTATGACATCAAAGGTGGTTTTCGTGGAGTTGCGGATTTCATTCATGCCATTAATAGTAGCATTGACGGCATCCTGACCGGATGCGGCGTATTTACTCGCTTGTTCAGCAAGCTGCGAAGTAATTAATGATTTATTTTGTATTTCTGATACTGAATCTTCCATTAGCGTTATAGAAGATGACGTATCAGAGGCTTTTATAGTGAGGCTGTCGATGCTGTTATCGAGGGTAAGTATCGACTTATCGATACATGTTATAGAGCTACAGACATCCTGAGCCCGATTAGTTAGAAGCTCTGTAAATCCGACAATGTCAGATATGCAGACAACCATCTCGTTGACAGAAGAATGCGTTGACTGGTTTGAATTTGAAAGGTTTGTCACATCATGAAGGATATTCTGAGTTGTGTGATTGATTTCGTTTATTGCGGCACAACTGCGCGCAATGCTGTTCATCTGTATCTGGGTTTCGTTTGAGACCTGCTCTGATGACATTGAGACGGTGCGAGATACTCTGAAAAGTTCCAAGGAAGCAGTATAGATTTTACCCACCAGTTGTCCCAGTCCCAACACCATGGCATTAAGGTTTGTTGCCAAATCACCGACCTCATCATTTATCGGTTCATAGAGCTCTTTTGAAAGATCCCCTGAGGAAACATCCTGAGTGTCAAGCGCCAGGGTTATTTTCCAGTGCCTGCGCCAAGTTTATTTGCCAGTTTAGCGATCAACGGGCTTCCTGTTAGTTTGTGACGACCTGTTGAGGCCGTCCTCTTTTTCGATATGATTCTCCCTTCATCGGGAGGT
>CAIYDX010000179.1 GCA_903925005.1 uncultured Geobacteraceae bacterium | reverse complement strand
TAAAAAACCTCAGATTATGTCGGTGGTAACGATCTCCCATAATGGCTCAATAATAATGGCTACAAACCAAGATGGACAGGTATTGGCATCAAGGTCAACCGACTAACTCCAGTAGCATTAATTTTTTCTACACCTTATCCGACCGGCTTGCTCCCCTGATGTGCCTCTGTTTAGTGCGCCAGGCGCAGCGCGTGGCGAATACGGTACGGTATGCGCGGTGGTGTGGGAGGGCGGCGAAAGTAATTCCGTTTCTACCTGATTCAATTAGTTATAGTGGACCCCTTACAGCGCCTGACTCATATGATTACGCACTGTAATGGCCAGACTTTCGGTAATCTTGATTTATTGCGATCCCGCTGCCATTGATAAATTATTTGATATATTTCGATCATCGGTACGCTCCTTCATGCCATGAGGTCTCCTGAAAGGATAATCCACACAACTTTAGATGGAAACCGCTGATTGCATAACTGGAAAGTCTCTTTGGCGGAGTTTAAAGCCAAACTGAAAGAATTTGGGACTCGGGGGGGGGATTAACTTGGCGCTAACACCGCGTAAAATGGAACAATTTCCATAGCTCTCGACATTCTTTCAAAAATTACCGGACACCTTTCTGATCTAAACTGTAGGCCGATGTTTTATTGGCAAACTCATTAGGTATAGGAAGACAAAAATGACGCAATATTTTACTACAGCAGATCTGCAAAAGCAACTAAGAATTTCTCGCAGTAAATTGTACGAACTCATTGCAGAGGGGATGGCACCCTCCATATACATGGGTACGAGCCCGCGGTGGTCCGAAGAATCCATAGCCGAGTGGTTGTTAACGCAAACAGTTAAGCAAACGACAAAAAAAAGCAGTTCTAAGTGAGTTTGCTAATATGGATGCCTTCACTAAGACACATTCTGAATTTTCCGCTCTATCAGATCAGTCATTGCTTAGGTTATACATTGACACGATTTGGCTGTTCGCAATAGCGATGCTATGGACAGCGGCCTAGATAACGAAGCACCTTCCTGGAGTTGCCACCGGTGACCTGAAAGTGTAGGAATGTAATGTTGTTGAACTAAACCGCTGCGCGGTAACATAAAACCAAACCAAAAAGCATCAAACCAGAGGCATCTCCCCGGAGCAAGCCGGTCGGATAAGGTGTTGAAAAATCTACTCTGTGAAGTTACAGATGTTTCCAGTCACGGTGCTACAAGATTTCGATCAATTTCTTTAAAAAACTTTATGTTATTGTCAGAAACGCCAGTACTTGCAAATTTATCTTTCCAGTCACCCACGGCGTCAAAGACCTGTGACACTACAACATCAGCGTTTCGAATTCCCCATTGCCGACCAATATTTTCCAGCTTGCTACGACCTGGATTATAAGATCCTATGTCGAACAACAGCACATGTTCTCCATTCTGTCCGATGTCAGGAACAAGGTCAAAGGCCGGCGAAAGCCTCCATCCCTGCTCTCGATCATATATCATCCAGAAGTTTTTCAGATGGTCATCAGTATTTCCCATAACTGCGTTAAAAACCATCTGACGGTATAACCTCTCCGAGTCAACCAACGGGTTGCTGCTGTGTTTTCGGATTACAAGCAGCAGTTCCTGGTAGCGAGCTTGGTAATATCCGGCTGCTTTTAACAAAGTATGGAAACTAATCATATGCCGCCTGCCGGTAGGAATAACATCAAACCTGCGGACAAGGAGAATACTCTTCTTGGCACACTGGATAAGCCTGGTATCGGGCACATCGAGGCCGGCCCCGGCAGCCACCAACATAGTGGCTGCCTCTATTTTCACTACATCAACCTGATCCTTAATGCTCGGGAATTTTGCTATATAGTGAATGTCGTTCTCTTTATCATACACCACTGCTTTAGGCCGAGCACCGCCAGGGGAGCTGCCAGCTCTGAAAAGAAGAGCTAATTCACTTTCCTGTATTTCCCCATATTCAAATGCCTCTGCGGCTATGACAAGATCAGAGAGAAATGTGATTGAGGTTTCGGATGGCGGTGGGGCAGGTGCGCCTTGGCTGGAAAAAGACAAAGCACCCAACCCCGCATTGCCAAGAACTAAGAGCAGATTAGGTAGATTCTGATCATGTCGAGGTATTTGGAGTTTGCGAACGAGGAGCTTACGCCCCCAGTCATCAGGAAGACTATCTTCGAAAACACCAAAAACACCTGACCGGTCTGTTGAAAAATGGTCTGGCTTTAAAGGAAGAGAGACTGGGTCCAGAGCGAATGAATAATCATGTTCCAAATATTCGCGATCATACCGGAAAGCGCTTTTTGTTCGGCCTCCATCTGAAACCTCACTAATCATTTCGCCAACAATCCGGTTGGTCCCTGCTGTTTTTTCCCAAACCATAAGGTGGTAAATCACTAACTCCTCCTTCTGGCGCGTTGACGAGTCTGAGAACTTTTAGACAAATCGTATTTTATGAATAAATCTTCTGGAAGAGCAAGTATGGCATCCAAATCATCGACATGGTTAAGTATGTCTAACGCCGCAACCCAGTGGCCTATTAAAACTTTAGAATCTCCTGATTCCATTTTCCGGATGGTAGGTCTACTCACACCTATTCTGGCGGCGAATATTTCCCGAGACTCATTCCTTCTCAATCGTTCGGAAAGTAGCCGGATGCCGAGACTTTTAAGTTTTTCATCAATAGTAGACATAATTATCCAATAAAGTAACTTGTAATTTACAATAACACATATAATTAGACTTATTGTAAATTACATTATACTTTATGTCAATCTTCATTTTTCAACACCTTATCCGATCTGCTTGCTCCCAGGAGGTGCCTTTTTCGTCTCTTCAATTGGCGAGTTCTTTCCCATACCCTCTTCATAGCCCTTGGCCCAAATCCATGAAGAGGAGAAAGTTCGTGTACGAGCTGAAACGAAGAATGTATGAAGATTTGCAACTTGCCGGGTACGCGCTGAAGACCTAGAAGAGTTACGTTGACGCAGTGCAGAGATTGGCCAGGTATTACAACAGATCCCCGTCTTATTGACCGAGGAGGAAGTCAGACGCTTCTTCCTGTACCTGATCAACGAACGTAAATTAGCAAAAAAGTACCGTCACTATCTACCTGTACGGAATAAAGTTCTTCTATGAAACTACTCTCAAACTTACATGGAACATTTTTGACCTGGTTCGACCGAGGCATGTAAAAAAGCTGCCGGTATGCGACGGCTGCGCGCAGCATAAACTCTTAATTCGATGGACGCGCACTTCGCATTTATGTTACCGCGCAGCGGCTTAGTTCAACATACTGTTATTAGAAAGATTGTCAGATGTTTTTTGTAGTCCTGCTGCTGGACGGCAAATAAAAAAATTTATCTTTAATATCATATAGATGTAAAATACATGGTTGCATTTTATACCTATTACTATACCTATTCAGAGTCCATCCGGAAACCCAGACTTAAAACGCACTGGGTCTGCAGTTGTTGTAGATAACCTTGATTTTGCAGTGCATCGATTATGCCTGGTATTACGGCAGAAACGAGGAAGAATTAATCGACAAAAAATATATTTCTAATGTTCCCGAGCCGGATATGTCCATGATTAACAAATGCCTGGCGGGAATCAACCGCGATAATCCGGTGGTAGAGTACTCTCACCGCATCATAACACCAAGAGGAGAGTTACGACTGCGGGCATATTTTCTGCTGATGGTGATCTGATAGAATACCAGGCAGCGGGATACGATATAACCGAGCAGAATCTGCACGAGGAAACTCTTTTATTATTCTGCACGGTGGGTCTCCATCCACCGGCGAAGTTTTTTCGGCTATGTGCAACCTGAGGTTGGAAACCTTTGTCCGATGATCGGTAATAATATGTCTGTTCTGTGCAAAATAAGGTTGGTACCACCAAGGATTTAGTAAATCCGCAGACACTGTCTGGATTTGTCCGGGAAGTCCTGGTGTCCGCATTTTATGATTGTTTTAGATACATCAGCGGCAAAAGCAATGGGCTAATTGGAGTGCTATATGGATTCACTACCGTTACACCACGACAGGTAAAGCCTTCTTGCATATCTTCAGAAAGCAGGATTCGGCACCGACTTTCTGCTGCTATTGAAAGGATTAGTGCATCCCATATTTGGAGTTTATGGTCAACGGTTAGATCAAATCCCGATTGAAAGGCTGACCAGGTAGAGTTAGCTACCTCAAAACTGTCGGTCCATTGAAGCACACGACCACGGGCATTATCTGGCGAACAGCCACCTTTGTCGGTTAAAACACGAAAGAGTTCGCCCATTACCTGGGCAGGAAGTATTACGTCTTCCGCAGGCAACCTTTCCAGTATTGAAAGACTGGCGTCACGCCTTGTAATGTCTCCAATGCCTTCAGCATACGCAAGTATATTGGTATCAATTGCAATTCTCATGGCGCGTACAACTCATCACGAGTCCATGAGCGGGTGCCCGTTACTTCTTGGCTGGTCAGGCGCCTAAATAGCAATTCACGAGCAGCATGATGAGAACTATCAGCCTTTTTAGCAGGGAGAATTGTCGCTACAGGTTTACCTCTTGAAATGACAATAAATTCTTCACCCTGTGATACTTGTTTCAACACATTAGAAAAATGCCGATTTGCATCAACAGCGCGTATAGTTTGCATAATTCCTCCTTAGTAGTGTTAAACACTACATTATGCCATGGTAAGCGTAATGTCAAGGCAGTGAATCAACTATAGAATGCGGATACCCTAAAAACCAAAGGCGTATCGGAATAGTAGAACCATATCCTTCAGTATGTTTCGAGCCAGAACATACTACGACCTGTTGGATACATTAAAACGTGTTTCCAACCTTGTTTCGCAAATAGCCATTTTTTCAGATCACTTGCCCAATATCTTGCCCGGACCATTGGCATGGAATATTTCTGCATTGGCCATCTCCACGGTGATAGTCTTGCTGCAGCACAGACAGTGGTGAGGAATACATGGACTGCTTCGCAGGTCTCTTCGGAAAGCGGCTTGATGCTTTCCTGAAGAGAAGATGACGAGGGATACTGCCACATTTCCATACGGGCAAAGGCTCGAAAGGATTTTAAATCTTCAAGATGAAACGCAAGCTCCTCATAGGAAAGGTTGCGGAACTGTTTCAGTGCAACACAACGCAGTACCTGTTCAGCGGTCATTCCTTCACGACCGGTATCCTTGCGGGCTACTCGCGTCAGGTCTGCATACACGAGATCAAGCATTTTTGGAGTGGCGTCGAGTATCTCGGAAAACGCGGCCAGTTCCTTGCCGATGCCATGGCGCATCGTAACGGAAAAAATGCTCATCTGTCGTGTCAGTTTTTGGCGCATCCGGAGTACCCCTGAAACCATAATATGTAACAGCTACAGGCTGTTATGCTTTGCAGGATATCACAAACAGAACTAAAATAAAATCAATTTATGCAAGATATATGCACAAATCCAGAATGTTACGTTTCCGGATGGAAACTATTTAACCTGTCAGCACGAGAAACCCACGTACAAACAGACATTGTTTTTCAGTATAAAATCGTATATTGTCGTATTATACTGAAAAGGAGGGGTGAATGGATACAGAATTCAAATTCACGGATATTGGCGATGATGCACGACGGCAGTATATAGACGCTCAATCGGTGTTTACCGCGCTTGAAGAAGCCAGGAAAAAGGGTGCTCAATACAGGGGTGGCATGATCTGGAAAAAGACCGAAAAGACGGATTACCTGTTGCGGACGCAAACGGATAACAGCCAAAAAAGTTTAGGGCCGCGCTCCCCAGAAACCGAAGAAATATACCATAAATTCACCACCACAAAGGCGACAATTGAATCACGGATCAAGGAGCTACAAGAAACGTTGGAGCGTCACAAGCGAATGAATCGGGCATTGTTTGTGGGCCGCGCTCCTCAGATACTTGTCAATATCCTTGATGTGTTCGCCCGTGTAGGGATTGCCGAACATTTTAGAGTAATAGGAACAAATGCCCTTTACGCTTACGAATCGGCGGCAGGTATACGAATTCTGCGAACAGACGCTCTTGCGACTCAGGACGTTGATCTGCTATGGAACACACGCAAGCGCCTTAAATTCATTACACAGATGAATAATATTAATTCTTCGATGATAGGTTTGTTGCAGAAAGTTGATAAGACGTTTGAAATCAGGGACGACCAAAAATTTACAGCCGTCAATAGCAGTGGATTTGAGGTGGATATTATCAGGAGGGATGCCAGCAAAGGCGATCCGCATCCACTTCGATTAACCGATGCCGCCGAAGATGAATTCTATGCTGTACAAATAAACGAATCTGGTAAATTGATAGATAGTCATAAATTCACAAGCATAATCGTATCTGCATCCGGTTCTATGGCAAGGATACACACAATTTCGCCAATAGAATTTGTGAAGCTGAAAAAAATGTTGTCTGAAAAGTCAAACCGCAATATTCTCAAAAAACCTAAAGATGCACTACAGGCAAAAATAGTTAATCAACTTATATCCGAATATCTACCACATCTCTTGCCTAAAAAAAACATATCAAAAGGTCAAGGTAGATAACGTTGTCTGGATGATAGATTTATTGCACCAGTTGATGCAGTTGATGCAGTTGATGCAGTTGAGGTGGATGAGGTGGATGAGGTGGATGAGGTGGATGAGGTGGATGAGGTGGATGAGGTGGATGAGGTGGATGAGGTGGATGAATGAAAGGCGAAGGATTGTTATGGAATAATAAATAACAAAAAAATTGCTTTCTCTGTTGTGATAACAGATAGGGTAATGATCAAATATTTATATTTTCTTTAAGAGTTCTACGCCTTAGATCGACTTGTATCAACACATTTTATAGGACTTAACAAGTAAGTATTGAAACAAATATTAGTTAAATAGAGATGCTAACCCTCTGATATTATGTATTATCAGTGAAATATAATAATTTAGTTAAATACTATTTTTAAACCTTGGCAAGGTTGAAGTCAAAGGTTCTAATCCAGTTGTCCATGGCATCAATTTCAAAAAAGTCACGGGGATCCAGCGCGCCGATGGGTACAACTACAAAACCGTGAGCTTCCTCCCCCGACTGAAGTCAGGGGTTTCCGCTCACATGGAGAATCTATGAAAAAACAAGCTAGCAGTATCCTTGATGCGGTACATGAAACGGCGTCCGACCTTTGCCGTCTTGGCATTGTCAGCAAGCAATCGATGGAACGTTATGACGCCATATGCGTCCCGCCGGTACCCGACTATTCACCAGACCAGATAAAATCGCTGAGAGAGCGATACCGAATTAGTCAAGCCGTCATGGCGTCTATACTAAACACGAGTCTGTCTACGATTCAGAAATGGGAAATTGGTGAAAAGCATCCCGGTGGCCCTTCACAAAAACTATTGAACATCCTTGACCGCAAGGGCATTCAGGCAATGGTTTGACGAACTTCTTTGTAATTTGTAGTAGTGGATATCAGGCCGATTTCTGCAAAAGCCATTACTGACGAAGTGGCAAAAGCAATTGTCTGGCTGGCAACGAAATGCCTTGAATATATAAATGGGACATGACATGTTTGGACATCAACAAAGGGGCTGTTCCACGTTGAATTAACGGGGGAGACTGACAAAAGATTTGTTCGCGCTTTTGGCAACAAGGACTTGAATGGGATGGGCCATCTTTCGCAAAACTTTCGCAGGTAGGGCTGGACTCAAACTGAAATCGATGTATTTATTTGGACGGACACCACAAGGGATTCAGTTTCAGTTAACTGATATTATTATGCTTTTATGCTATTGAATGGAAGCAGGATATTTGTTCCGCCTGATTCGAATCCAGTTTCCCGCTCCAAAATTACATAACTACTTATGTAGTTACGGGCATAAAGCCCCAGCCTTCGCAGTAAGTTCCGCAGGTAGCCGGGGCTATTGCTTTTTATGCCCATTTTTTAAAGTCCCTGCCGAAGTACCTGAAGATTGCCAGCCGGACATGCTCCAGCCCTTTCGTATACTTCCCGGAAACTTCGTAAATCATCTATTTTAAAGCATGTCCCATGAAGTCAACAAGGCGATTTTGGTCAACACGTATGGTCATAGCCCAAAAAAACAAGCATGCCTCCATACTAAGAGCCAGTACCGCTTCATGGTTACAGTGAACACAATAACTTTCTCACTCCATCTTTTTCAATCTGAAAAAGTCAAGTTCAGCAATTTCCTTGAATTTATCATAGAACGACTCATTGAATTCACGCAGATATTTTACAACCGCTTCGTTACCGATCAATCTTTTCAAATATGCCTGCATAGATGTCATGTCGATCATTGCTGTGCCATACTGCTCCTTCAATGAGCCTATATCGCTGGACAAGGCAAGACTCTCTTCTTCGAGACGAGCCTGTCGAGCCAAAATTGCCGGTGTTTCTTTTCTGGGCTTGCCTTTATTAACAAGCTGATGTGATGGTGTTGCTTCCAGAAGTGCCTTGGCGTAGTTTGAGTTGAACTTATTCTGGTCATTCATCAGCCTGGCGGCGATAATTTGCCTGGGCGCGTTCATTCTTTTCAACGCTTTGAAAACCGGTTCCGGTACAACCTTATCCTTCAGCAATTCGACCGCCTCCGGGCAAATACCTTCAAGCAGATTTCTCTTGTTTCTGATTGTTCCGATATCAAGATTCAAAGCACGAGCAAGCTTTTCTTCTGAAACGCCTGACTGAACAGCCTTCACAATCATGCGATGTTCCTGAATTGCTGTAAGTCGATTGATGTATTTATTGTAGGTATAGGTCTCATCATCAGTAGAGATCAGGCAGAAGACTCGCTCAATTCTCAATTCCTTTAGAGCCATGATCCGCAAATGCCCATCTAGCAGGAGATATCCTTTTTCCTTTTTAAACTGAGCGATCACTGGAGCCTCAATAAGTCCAACTTCACGTATGGAAGAAAGTACCTGAGAATATTTTCTGCGATGTTTTACCGTAATGGAAATGTTTTTGGTGGGGATCAGTTCCACCACGGCAAGTTCAATCAGTTTTTCCTGGAATCCCTGCATAATTCTGTTTGCCATTGGGTATTCCGGGTCATGCCGACCGCGATTCCGGCGGGATGCCGATCGGCAATCCGCTTTGATGGCGATCGGCATTCCGGTAGGAAGCCGACCGCTGTTCCGGTGCAAGCCGACCGGTTGTTTATGATGTAGTCGCGAGGTAACTCAACAGGTATCTTTCCCCTCATTCTATTTGAGGGGGAAACGATGCCACAAGCGAGAGTTACCATGCGAAAGATCCGAGACATCCTCCGTTTAGCCTGGTCATGTAACCAGAGCAGACAAACCATTGCCACCAGTTGCGGCATCGGAAAGACTACTGTCACCGACACCCTTTACCGGGCTTCAGCCGCCAATCTGTCTTGGCCCTTACCCTTTGCTTTGGACGATGAGGGGCTGGAAACCCTTCTCTATCCAATCAGGCCCAATTCATCTCCCCGCAAATTGACTCTGCCCGACTGGCATGCCCTGAACTCGGAATTTGTTACCCACAAAAACCTCACGCTCATGCTCCTATGGCAGGAGTACAAAGAGGTTGACCCTTCCGGCTATCAATACAGCCAGTTTTGTGAACTGTTTCGCAAATGGAAGAAGAAACTTGACCTTTCCATGCGTCAGGAACACCGCGCCGGGGAGAAGTTGTTTGTTGACTACTGCGGACAAACCGTCCCGATTGTCGATGCATCAACCGGTGAGATCCGGGATGCCCAAGTATTCGTGGCGGTCATGGGTGCAAGCAACTACACGTACGCCGAAGCCACTTGGTCGCAGTCGCTTCCTGACTGGACCGGCTCACATGTCAGATCATTTTCCTTTCTTGGTTGCCTGCCAAAATGCGTCGTCCCAGACAATTTACTGTCCGCTGTGACTAAAACCTGCCGTTATGAACCCGATATAAATCCAACCTATGCTGCGCTGGCCGCCCACTATGGCGTTGCCGTTATCCCTGCTCGCGTCAGAAGACCAAAAGACAAATCAAAGGCAGAAGTCGGAGTGCAGATCGTCCAGCGCTTTATTCTTGCCGGACTGCGTAAACGCACCTTCTTCACCCTGGCCGAGGCCAATGCCGCCATCAGAGAGCGTCTTATCCTTCTGAACAACCGTCCCTTCAGAAAACTGCCGGGCACCCGCACGAGTCGCTTCGAAGAGTTAGACCGACCAGCCATGCTGCCTTTACCGGAAACCGATTACCAATACAGCCAGTTCAAGAAAGTCAGGGTGCATATCGATTACCACATCGAGCTGGAAGGGCACTTCTACAGTGTTCCCCATCGTCTGGTGCGGGAGCAATTGGATGCCCGTTACACAGCGGCGACGGTCGAATGCCTTTATAAGGGAAACCGTGTAGCTTCTCATCCAAAATCAGCGGTGCAGGGCGGATTTACTACCACGCCGGAACATATGCCCACGTCTCACCGGGAGCATGCCGAGTGGACACCAGAGCGCATAGTTTCCTGGGCTGCGGGGACCGGCAAGGCTACAGCTAAGGTGGTGGAGTCCATTCTTTCCAGAAAGGCATATGCCGAACATGGCTTCCGCTCCTGCATGGGGGTCATTTCCCTTGGTAAACGATTTAGCAAAGAACGGCTGGAATCCGCCTGTGAACGGGCGCTGTACATCAAGGGCGTCAACTACAAGAGCATCAAGTCAATACTTGAAAACAAGCTGGATCAGAAACCACTACCACCCCAGCAGCAAGAACTACTTCCAGTTGCCCATGAGAACCTCAGGGGCACGGATTACTACGACGACGAAAGGAAATCTGTATGCTGACACAACCGACCATCGAGAAGTTACACTCCATGAAGCTCACCGCCATGGCAAAAGCCTTTGCGAGCCAGATGCAATGTCCGGATATGACACAGCTCTCCTTTGAGGAGCGCTTCGGGCTGATCGTGGATTACCAGATGACAGATCTGGAAAACCGGCGAATGCAGAACCGGCTTAAGAATGCAAAACTGCGACTGTCTGCCTGCATTGAGGATCTGGACTTCAAGCAGAGCCGCGGCATGGATCGCTCAACCGTTATGTCCCTTGCCGGAAATCAGTGGGTGAAGAGCCATCACAATATACTGGTTACCGGTAAGACCGGTGCCGGCAAAAGTTACCTGGCCTGTGCACTGGCGCAGAAAGCCTGTCGGGATGGCCACTCTGCTTTTTATCAAAGAGTACCGCGACTACTTCAGGATATCGGGGTGTCAAGGCATGACGGTCGCTACAACAAGCTCATGAATCAAGTCGTTAAGTGCGAAGTCCTGATACTTGATGACCTGCTCATCTCGCCGCTTTCGCGGGAAGAGCAGAAAGAGCTTCTTGAAATAGTTGAGGAACGTTATGACCGGAAGGCAACCATCGTCACCAGTCAGCTTCCAGTCAAGGCATGGCACGATGCCATGCAGGACCCGACCCTGGCGGATGCCATCCTGGATAGGTTGGTACACAATGCCTACAAGATCGAATTGGATGGTACTGATTCAATGAGAAGAAAAAGAACAACACTTGACCAGAAAACCAAACCTGTGACAGAGTAAAGAAATAAACCTCGCGACCTCACAATCAACCGGTCGCCTTCAACGGAACGCCGGTCGCCTTTCCAGCGGAACGGCGGTCGGCATCACGTCAGTTCAATCGATCGGATTCATCGGGATACCCAGTTCCGTCGGGCAGCAGGCGTTACCACTTTTTTGAAAGAACGTCCTTGATAGCTCTGTTTTCAAGCATGGTATCTGCCAGCATTTGCTTCAGCTTCTTGTTCTCGTCCTCAAGCTGTTTCAGGCGTTTGGCTTCGGAAACT
>CAIYDX010000178.1 GCA_903925005.1 uncultured Geobacteraceae bacterium | reverse complement strand
GGTCACGCATCACTGTGAAATAATAGAAACCGGTAATGAAAGTTGGAGAATAAAATCAAGGATCAATAGCTAAAAACTACTACCTGAGGTGGGTCAATTTTGGACGCCGATGGTGGGTCAATTTTCAAAGCCGATTGACATAGTTGAGTGTTCTGATGATATAAGCAATTCTTGTTCATTTGCTGTGCGGTTCGGATACAGTAAATTTTGTAAATGCCCTGTTCGTCTATACCTTTTAGAAAAATTATGTATCTAATTATGCGGATTGGACAAATTCAGTCGGTTTGCGCTTAGAGCATATAGATCACTCTACGTCTCTGTTCATTTTCCGTGAACACTTCTTTTTTGTGAACAAAGATCAAGACAATTGCCATATTGGATTACGCATAACCCAATAAACAAAAAGACCATTCAACCGGCATTTTTTCCGGTTCAGCAGCCTTTGTTGTAAATGTCGTTATCCATTTCATGTGCGTTGAAAACATTCTTGACAATCGTTGCAACTTATAATATCTATAGTTTTACTAGGCTATGCACTTCCGGCAAAACAAACCCACTCTCAAATTGCCGGTTATGCCGCAGAAAGCTCAATGGGCCATAAGCAATCCCGGGGAAACTCAGAATGAGCAGACAGAGTACTGATCTATGGAGCGATGAACTAGAACGTTTACTTCGTGAAGCATTGCAGTCGATCCGATTCGGAACGGTTACCCTTGTCATCCAGGACGGCAGGGTTATTCAGATGGAGAAGAACGAGAAAATCCGCATCAATCGAACCGGGCACATCGACGGCAGCGGGATCTGATTTCTTACCAAACATTCTGTGCTGACCATAAATGGAGGCCAGATGCAGAACTGATTATTTCACCCGTCCATGTCTGGCCTCTTTTTTTATTCCAACCCGCTGAAAGAAGAGGAACAGACATAACTCCAGAGTATGCACAAAAAGTAACACTGACCGGTATTCGCAAGAAACTGAGAGAAACCCAGAATAAACCTGTAAACACCGCCCGGTCTGGACGCGACTGCGCCAGAACATATTCGTCACCGCCAAGATCGAACCGATGCTGGCCGGAATATTTTGAATCTGTTGACGAGAAATATATTCTTGACAATAACTCTTATTTATAATAACTATAGTTCTAGTAGACTATGATATCTAAAAAAACAAAATACGCGCTTAAAGCGCTCGGCTATCTTGCTGAACATTCCACCGGCGATCCGATTCTTATTTCCGAACTCGCGAAAGAAGAAAATATCCCCCGGAAGTTTCTTGAAGCGATCCTCGTTGCCCTGAGAAAGGGGGGGGTACTGAAGAGCAAGATCGGCAAGGGGGGTGGCTATATGCTGGCCCTGCCCCCTGCCGCAATTACCATCGGCAAGGTTGTTGGCATACTGGAGGGTGGTTTTGCCCTTGTGGAGTGCCTTAACGACAATGTAAAGGTCGTATGTGAAGAGTGCGGCGATCCTGCTTGTTGCGGTATTCGCTTGGTGATGAGTGACGTAAAAATAGCTATAGATTCAGTCCTCGAATCCACGACTTTGTCGGACATGGTTGAAAGAAGTGATGTAGCAAGACAGCAGAAGTCGCAAATAATGGATTTCAGTATCTAAATTTTTGCCATAAATACCTATCTGCCCTATAGGGATAGGTATACCTGAAAGGAGAAAAAATCATGAGCAAAGTTTACGTAGACAACTCACAATCGATTGGCAACACTCCCCTGGTAAAATTAAACCACATCGTCGGCAACTCTAAAGCAACAATTTTGGCTAAAGTCGAGGCACGTAACCCGGCATATTCAGTCAAATGCCGCATTGGCGCCAACATGATCTGGGACGCCGAAAAGCGGGGGATTCTCAAGCCGGGTGTCGAGATCATCGAGCCGACCAGCGGTAATACCGGCATTGCCTTGGCGTACGTGGCAGCCGCTCGTGGCTACAAGCTGACACTGACCATGCCGGAAACGATGAGCATTGAGCGGCGGCGCGTGCTGGCCGCACTTGGGGCCAACCTGATTCTGACCCCCGGCGCCGAAGGTATGAAGGGAGCTATCAGCCGCGCCGAGGAAATTGCCGCTGCCGAGCCGGAAAAATATTTCCTCCCGCAACAGTTTAAAAATCCGGCAAATCCCGAAATCCATGAAAAAACTACCGGCCCTGAAATCTGGAATGACACCGATGGTGGCATTGATGTATTGGTCTCAGGGGTCGGTACCGGCGGCACCATCACCGGGATTTCGCGCTATATCAAAAACACCATGGGCAAGAAAATAATTTCTGTCGCGGTCGAGCCGAAAGAGAGCCCGGTCATCAGCCAGAAACTGGCCGGACAGCCGCTTCAGCCCGCCCCGCACAAGATTCAGGGGATCGGCGCCGGATTCATCCCGGACACTCTCGATCTCACCATCGTTGATCGCGTCGAGCAGGTAGACAGTGTCGAGGCGATTGAATTTGCCAAACGTCTGGCGAAAGAAGAGGGGCTGTTGGTCGGCATCTCTTGCGGCGCAGCCGTGGCCGCTGCGGTGCGACTCGGCCAGCTGGATGAATTTGCCGGAAAAACCATTGTAGTGATCCTGCCGGACGGCGCGGAACGCTATCTTTCAACTGCACTCTTCGAGGGGATCTGATCAATGAGCACAGCCGCACCCGATTATCGCCTAGACGGCATCTACAAACAGCGCCAGGACGACTTCTTCATGCAGCGGGTCAAACTCCCGGCGGGGGTTATCTCCGCCGGACAGGCCCGCACAGTTGCAACGGTCTCGACGCGCTTCGGACAGGGAACAGTTCACCTGACCACCCGCGGCAGCATGGAAATCCATTGGCTGAAGGAAAAAGATCTGCCGCAGATCAAACGTGAACTGGCCAAAGCCGGCTTGACCTCCCGCGGAGCCTGCGGCGGCGCAGTCCGCGGCATCACCTGCGGCAGTCAGGGTGTTCAGGGATTCCCGGCGCTCGAATCGCTTGCCCGGCGCCTGCAACGTCATTTTGCCGGGAACCCGCGCTTTGAGCGCCTCCCCAAAAAGTTCAAGATCGGCATCGAAGCTGACCTGACCGGCCGCAGGCATTTGATCCAGGATGTGGGACTGGTGCTGGCCAAGAGCGATAACAATATTTCCCTGTTTGACATCTGGATCGCCGGCGGGCTCGGCAAAGAGCCGCAGTCCGGATTTCTGTTTTTGGAACGGATGCCCGAAGAGCGAATTATTCTGATCATAGAGGCGATCCTCAGGGTTTACGCCGCCCATGCGCCGCCACCAAAACGTCTCAAGTTTTTGGCTAAAGAATTCGGCAAACTAAACTTTGCCAACTGATTGAAGCCGAAGCCTCTTATGGCGAAGAAATACCGGCTACCAGCGGACTACCGGAAAACTTTGCCACGACAGCAGACGGTCAACAACGCCTGGAACTGCCGGTGTTTGCCGGCAAACTGACGGCAGAGCAGCTTTCCATTATTGCCGATAGTGCCGACCAAAACGCTGATAGTGTGCTGATGGTAACCGCAAATCAGAATATCGCCATGCAGCTGGCGCCGGGAGTAGATGCCGATAAGGAACTGAACAGGTTGCAACAATTGACCGGCCTTGTTTCAACAACCTCAACACCGACACTTCGCGTCTGCCCCGGTAACCATGAATGTAAGATGGGGCTTACGGCAACGCGCGATATAGCCGGCAAACTTCTGGCACAGATCGGCGAGCAGGGAAATAAGCTGACCTGGGCCCTGTCGGGCTGTCATAATTCCTGCACCCAGCCACAGCTGGCCGATGTGGGAATTGTCAGTTCAGCCCTGGTGAAGGGGGAAAACGGTGAGCGCACCCCCCGCTTCGATCTGTACCGTTTGGGTGCCGAGGGACTGGGAACCTTGGCTGAGCGGTCACTGACTCTGGATGAACTATGTAGCAGAGTGCGGGAGATCGGCTGAGTTCCTGCCGAGTACGGAATTATTTCAACAAAAACCAAGACTTCATAATACTGGAACTGAATAATACCTTAAATTCAACCCCCCTCAATCCCCCCTTATCAGGGGGAAGCCTTAAAGCCTCCCTTGACAAGAGGAGGTTTGGAGGGGTTTGGTTCGGCGAGTCGAGCAATAAAATGATTCAGAAAATTGATGAACATAAGCTGAACATTTTGCGCGACACGGCATGCAACTACGCAAGCCCCGACGTTTTGCGACGAGACGGCAAGGTCTTTTTTATCGGCTGCAATCTGCCGATCTACAATACCCTTGAAACTATGTATGAGAGCTATTGCCTGGAATCGAGCGAGCTGTTTCATGTTACCTTCGGTACGGCAGCAGAATTTGGGCGAAATATTGAGATGGTCCGCCAGATCAAACGCAATTTTTCAATCCGGCTGATGGGGCAGATCAGCTATCCGTTATCGGTCTCGCAGGTTGAGCGGGTCTATCTGGCCGGCCTGGATATTCTGGACTTTCCACATGATGCTGGCGACCGCGATCAATGGACGACCGCATTCAGCTCCGCAACGGCCGCCTTTACGCGCTGGTCGGTGGCGTCATCGATCATTGCGGGGCAAACAACACCGCAAGCGGTCAAGGAGAACATCAAAGAGCTGCTTGATAACGGAATCATACCGTTGCTGACATTTGCCGAGGAGAGCAGCGGGTGGAGTGTTGAAGAAGCTGGTGGTCTGTCACGCTTCCTCGCTGCTGAATGGCACAGGCACCGGGTTCCACTCAAGCCGGTCATGCCGCTCCTCCGCTTGACCACCCCCTACGTTTTTGCCGGATCGCCCGGTTTTCTGCGCGAAGTCATCGACAAGCTCCATGATCGCCATATTTTGGCAACATCGGATATACGGCGGCATCTACGGACCAGCGGCGCCGAAGCCTCCTTCGAATCGGCGGGATTGTAAATGGAACCGATATCGTTCGACAAACCGCTCAAAATCGACACACGCCCCATCTGGCTGATCTTAATGGATCGCACCCTGCGGTATCAACTGCTGGCCGGTCTGATCCTGCTGACAATCATTGCATACCAGTTGTCACCGCCAGCCGGGTTATCGACGAGCGGATATCATTCCTTGGTACTGTTCGGCGTTACTATTGTCCTCTGGGTATCCGGTCTACTGCCGATTGCAGTGACCGCCCTGCTGTCGATGGTTATGCTGCCACTAACGGGAATCATGCCGGCCAAACAGACCTATGCGCTATTTGGCAACGAAGCGGTATTTTTTATTCTGGGCGCCTTTATTCTGGCCGCCGCCATGACCGGTACCGGACTGTCCGCCCGTCTGGCCCGTGCCATGCTGGCCCGCTTCGGCAGAACCCCCAGACGGCTGGCGCTGACCGTGTATCTGCTGGCAGCCGGACTCTCATTCTGCATGAGTGAACATGCCGTGGCGGCCATGCTTTTTCCGGTGGTTGCTGAAATCACCGAGAGCCTCTCTCTCAAAGCCGGTAAGAGCAGCTATTCACGCCTCCTGTTTATGGCAATTGCCTGGGGCTGTATCATCGGCGGTATTGCCACGTTTCTGGGTGGTGCCAGAGCCCCGCTTGCCGTACAACTTCTGCGCGAAAACAGCGGGCTGGAATTCTCTTTTCTCGATTGGACGCTGGCCTCAATCACCATTGTCGCACCGCTCCTTGTGATAGGTTACCTGGTTTTGGAACGCTTCTTTCCGATCGACATCTCCAACGTTGAGGGGGGGCTCCGGCTGCTCAATCGCAAACGTCTGGAAACAGGCAAGCCCAGTATCAACGAAATAATCACCGCCATCGTCATGATCCTGACCTTCGGCGCCTGGATGCTTTACGGCAGAGAATTGGGGCTGGCAAATATCGCGTTGCTGGCCACGGCGGCCCTGTTCACCTTTCGGGTCGTCTCCTGGGAAAAAATTGAAGAGTATGTCAACTGGGGAATTGTCCTGATGTACGGCGGTTCAATCGCCTTGGCGAGCGCCCTGGAAAAGACCGGCGCCGCACTCTGGATCGTAAAAAAAGGGCTCGGCGCCTTTGCACCGGCGCCTTTCGTGGTAATTGCGGTCATTTCATTCGTAGCGATTATTTTAACCGAGTGCATCAGCCATGCGGCGGTTGTCGCCATCTTGATGCCGATCGGACTTGGCCTGTCACAGGGGTTGGGCATAGACCCAAAGGTCATGACCCTGGCCATAGCCCTGCCGGCCGGCCTGGCGTACTGCCTGCCAATGGGAACTCCGGCCACCGCAATCGTCTATGGATCGGGGCATTTAAGCAGCCGCGAGATTATTTTACCCGGCGCGCTGATTATGGCGATCTCTTGGCTGCTGTTCCTGGCTTCCGCCCACTTTGTATGGCCGTTGATCGGACTCACCCTGTAACTTAAATAGAGGAAATAATATGAACACAGTCATTCCGGAAATTTCACCGAACGCCACCCCTCAAGAGATTCTGCAAGTCGGTATAGCTGCCGCCAACGGCCCGGTCTCCCTGGCATGCTCCTTTTCGCTGGAGGATATGGCCATCATCGATATTGCCAGTAAGGCGGGGATCGCCCTGGGTGTTTTCGCCCTGGATACCGGACGTTTGAACGAAGAGACCTACGAAGTTGCCGATGCTTTGGTGGAGCGTTATCGCCTGAAAATCGACTGGTTTTTCCCGCGTCATGAAGAGGTTGAAAAGCTGGAACGTGCCGAGGGACTTTTTTCCTTCCGTGAATCGCTGGACAAGCGCCACAACTGCTGCCATATCCGCAAGGTGGAACCACTCTCAAGGGCACTCGGTGAGTTGAACGGGTGGGTAACAGGCATGCGCCGTGAGCAGAGCGTTACCCGCGGCGACCTGAAAGCGATAGAGCATGATACGCTGAATGGTGGTATCATAAAAATAAACCCGTTGCTCGACTGGAACGAGGAACAACTCCTCAGCTACACCGAAGCAGAACGCCTGCCGAAGAACCGCCTCTACAGCCAAGGGTACCGTTCCATCGGCTGCGCCCCCTGTACCAGGGCGGTACAGCCGGGCGAGGATGCCAGAGCGGGTAGATGGTGGTGGGAGAATCCGGAGAACAAGGAATGCGGGCTGCACCGACGATAAAACAGAATTTACCTAACGGATGCGGATTTTTCGTCAGAGCAAGGCTGTCAAGGGATGGTGAGGAGACGTAGCAACGCTACGTCGCACGATCCAGCCCGAAGACTTACGCAGCTCTGGCGGAAAAGCCACATTCGTAATACGGAGATATCTCAAATGGATTTAACACACTTACAGCAGCTGGAAGCCGAAAGCATCCACATCATCCGCGAAGTGGTCGCCGAATTCGGCAACCCGGTGATGCTTTATTCAATCGGTAAGGATTCGGCTGTCATGCTGCACCTCGCCCGCAAGGCCTTTTACCCGGCGCCTCCCCCCTTCCCGCTGATACATGTTGACACCACCTGGAAGTTCCGTGAGATGATCCAGTTCCGGGACCGGATGGCGGCCGAATGCGGTCTTGACCTGATCGTGCATGTAAACGAGGAGGGGGTGCGCCAGGGGATTTCCCCCTTTACCCATGGTTCGTCGCTCTATACCGATATCATGAAGACCGAAGGGTTGAAGCAGGCGCTCGACCGTTACAAATTCGATGCTGCTTTCGGCGGCGCCCGCAGGGACGAGGAAAAGTCACGGGCCAAGGAGCGGATTTTCTCCTTCCGCAGCACCAACCACCGCTGGGATCCCAAGATGCAGCGCCCGGAACTCTGGGACCTGTACAACACCAGGATTAAGCCGGGTGAGAGCATCCGCGTATTTCCGATCTCCAACTGGACTGAACTTGATGTCTGGCAGTACATCCACCTGGAGCAGATACCGATCGTGCCGCTCTATTATGCCGCCGTCAGGCCGGTAGTAGAGCGGGACGGCATGCTGATCATGGTTGATGATGACCGGTTGGAACTCAAACCGGGGGAAACGGTACAGTACAAATCGGTCCGTTTCCGCACCCTGGGGTGTTACCCGCTGACCGCCGCCGTCGAATCGGAAGCGACCACCCTGCCCCAGATCATCCAGGAGATGCTGCTGACCCGCACCTCGGAGCGCCAGGGGCGCCTGATCGACCATGACTCGGCCGGTTCGATGGAGAAGAAAAAGCAAGAGGGGTATTTCTAATGGCACACCAGTCTGAATTAATAGAAAACGATATCCTCGCGTATCTCAAAAGCCATGAAGAAAAATCTCTGCTCCGCTTTATCACCTGCGGCAGCGTCGATGACGGCAAGAGTACCCTGATTGGGCGCCTGCTCTGGGACTCGAAGATGGTGTTCGAAGATCAGTTGGCCTCTCTGGAAGCGGACAGCAAAAAGGTCGGCACCCAGGGGGGAGCCATCGACTATGCTTTGCTGCTTGATGGGCTTCAGGCGGAACGTGAGCAGGGGATTACCATTGACGTTGCATACCGTTACTTCTCCACTGACCGGCGCAAGTTCATTGTCGCCGACACCCCCGGACATGAGCAGTATACCCGCAACATGGTTACCGGAGCATCCACCGCCCAGGTTGCGGTGATTCTGGTGGATGCCCGCAAGGGGCTCCTGACCCAGACCAGGCGTCACAGCTTTCTGGTCTCGCTGGTCGGCATCCGACATATCGTGCTCGCGGTCAACAAGATGGATCTGATAGATTTTGATGAGAAACAGTTTGAGGCGATTCGGAGCGATTACGAGCAGTTTGCCGCATCACTCGGCTTTGGCGATATCACGGCCATCCCGCTCTCAGCCCTTGGCGGCGACAACATGATCGAACCGAGCACCAATACTCCCTGGTACAAAGGCCCAACCCTGATGAACTATCTGGAGACCGTTCAGATTGAAGGAGAGGATCGGGAAAAGCCTTTCCGGATGCCGGTCCAGTGGGTAAACCGCCCCCATCTCGACTTCCGCGGTTTCTGCGGCACCATCGCCTCGGGCGTAATCCGGCCTGGTGACGAACTGCTGGTCGCATCTTCCGGGCGCACCAGCAAGGTGACGCGGATCGTTACGATGGATGGCGATCTAAATGAGGCTGTCGCCGGCCAATCGGTGACGCTGACCCTTGCGGATGAGGTAGATATCAGCCGGGGGGACATGCTGTCCGCGCCCGATGCTCCGCCGATCCATGCCCGACACCCGGAAGCTTATCTGGTATGGATGCACGACGAACCGCTGCAACCGGGTCAGATGTACCTGATCAAGACCGCTACGGCAGTGACCCCAGGCCGGATCACCGCCGTGCAGTACGCGGTGGACGTCAATACCCTGGAGCAGAAACAGGTGCCGACACTGGGACTGAACGAAATCGGCGTTGCCCGCCTGGAACTGGACCGCCCGATTTCATTCGACCCCTACCGGCAGAACCGGCATACCGGCAGCTTCATTATCATCGACCGTTTCACCAACGCCACCGTGGCGGCAGGCATGGTAATAACGGCAGCGCCACTTGAGCCGGAGACGGCGCAGGTTGCAGGCCTGTCAGGCACAGGTGACGGCATTACCCGGCGAATCAGCCTGAGTGAAGCCACCGTAGGCGGCACCGGGGTAAGTGTGGTAGACCTGACCGGGGAAGCGGGAGAAGTTGGATTCGATGTGACAGATAGCTTCCTGGGTTATCTCGGCAAGGGCAACCGGATTCTCTTCCGATTACGGGATTTGGGACAGCTGCAAGCCGTGGCGCTCATGGCTTACGAGCAGACCCTGTCGTTTGAATTTGACCGCACGGCTGGAGGGGTAAGCATACTGCTCTTCAAGCGGGGCACACGAAGCGGAAACAGGATACCCGATGACAGCGGGACCGGAATCTGATTTTCGATACATCTGACCAATAACCGGAGGCCGGTTGAGACATCTTGTTGATGAACTCTTCCGGCCTCCACGCATATTCATATAACCAAGAGCAACAGATCAAGAATTCAGTTTTACTTGATAATCAGCAACGACAGGTAATCAGGGGAATGGGCGACTATCTGATTGAAGTCGGTCAGCACTATCTGACGGGAGCTGCCGACCCGCTCGACAAAAACGGTGCGCTGTTCCCGGCCGGTTGTACGAAGAAGCTCCATAATTGCGGAATAAAGCGGTTTGACCTTCAGAAGCACTACCGTTTCGTAGGTTTCCAGAGCTGTCTTTATCTGCTCTATTCCGGCTGTGGCGGGGATCACAACCATCTTTTCATCCCCCTCCACCAGCGGAAAAGCCGCTTCGGAAGCTGCGGCATTGATGCTGGATATGCCGGGGACGATTTCGATCGGAAGCTGCGGCCACTGCTCGCGCAGAATGCGCAACAGGTAGATAAAGGTGGAATAGAACAGCGGGTCCCCAATCGTGATAAACACCACCGAACGCCCCGCCTCCGCATGTGCGGCGATCATGGTAGCCGCTTCCTGCCACGCCGGAACCAGTCTTGATCTATCGGAAGTCATCGGAAACTGGTGAACAATGATTTCCTGACGGCTCTCATCAACGAACTCACGAATCGTTGCCAGCGCCACACTCGCTTCGGCCGGATTCGAAACCGGAGCCAGGATGACATCAACACTCCGCAAGATCCGTTCGGCCTTGCGGGTTAATAGTTCGGGATCCCCCGGACCGACTCCGACAGCATAAACAGTCGCCATTATTCACCGCCCTTACGGGCTGAAATCACATACACCGGGTTCTGGGCTTCAAACATCTTGTATTCGGTCAGATTACGGGTTTTGGCAACATTGATGCAAACCGCCTCAACGGTAAAACCGTGGTCTTCAAGAAACTCCACCGCTCTGGTAAGGGTATCGAGGGTCACGGCATTGATGACTACAACTCCATCCGGCTTCAGACGGAGTGAAATAATGTCAATGATCTCATCCAGCTTACCGCCGGCCCCGCCAATGAAGACGCGATCCGGGTCCGGCAGGTCATCCAGGCCATCCGGAGCATAAGCTTCGATCAGTTTGATGTTGCGGGCACAGAATTTTTTCAGATTTTCAT
>CAIYDX010000177.1 GCA_903925005.1 uncultured Geobacteraceae bacterium | reverse complement strand
TCGCGAAAACTCACCGCCCAAATTAATTTAAAAAACCGGCCTTCCAACCGAGTCCAAATAATCCGACAAACTACGGACTCTTGTCAATCTATTCTGAAAATCAAACCCCCCATCAAGTCAAAATAATCCGGGAACTAACACTGGCGGCTCGTTAGCAATTTGGGCGACAGGATTTATTGCGTCAGAGCTAGATATTGATGTGAACAATCTCCCAATCTTTCTGATCGATTGCAGAAGTCGCCAAGGCCAATCTGGCTCAGCAGTCATTGCACACCGTAACGGATCATTTGGAATGAAAGACGGTAACCCTGCGATATTCACTGGACAAGTTACAAAATTTCTTGGCATTTATAGCGGCCGTATTAACCGCGAATCTGATCTGGGAATAGTATGGAAAGTATCTGCTATTGCAGAACTAATAGAGATTCTGTGATTTTGGTCTAAAAAAATGGCGAGTAGATAGTTGATACCTGATTGGTGCAATTTCCAGCCAGGTATCAGCTTTGTAGTTGTTATTAATTTACTGGAGTTGCATACGGTCCTAAAGGAATACCCACTCCAACAGGATAAAATGCAAGCGCATTTGCCTGACGAGCCAAAGGTACGTAATTCGGCGCTGCCTTTGTCATCGCAGCATTCACAGCCATTACAACTAGATTTCCAATAATGTTTCCAGTGTTCGTATTTTGAGGAACGTACTTCATAGCTTGATCATGCTCCCATAAAATCTCACCCGATTTGCAATCCTTGATAATATAATTCAACTTTACGTTAACGGTTGTTGAAAGAACCATGTACTGGGCATTCCAGTCCTTTATTGTCACATAAAGTACAGAATCTGCGCCAAAAAGCTTACATATTTTTCCGGAAGGCGCAGATTTAACCAAAGATGCGTCAGACAATCCTTCATCTTCAAGAATCCGTTTCACTAGATTCACTGGAAATACGTAGTAACCTCTCTCTGCAAGTGGTATTGAAACTGTTGAAAGAAAAAAATCAGGGGCAGTAACTTCTACAGACTCATTAACTACTGGTACGACCAAGATAGAAGACGGCTTAACTTCATTGAATTTAGTCATATCTTTGGGTGTTCGTGCGTGTACGCATGCAGACAAAAACGTCGATAAGAGCAAACATAATATTAACATTTTTTTCATTTATTTATCCTCCTTTGTTTCCGCGGCGGTGCTAGACACAGAAACAGAATTCACAGGAACGCCCTGATCCGGTTTTTTGGCTTGTTTACCTCTAGTTTGCGCGTTAAGTATCATTTTAGCCATCAAAACCCTGGATTCTGGCCATTTGTCATTCTCAAGCTTGAAGTATTTTTCTGCCTCCTGGAGGCTCCCTTTTTCATAAAGAGCATAACCATATTCTGCATAGATTCCTGGTGGAACTTTTTGCGAATCTTCCCCTCGTTCAATCACCTGCTTGAGGTGGTCTATAAACTGATCATTTTCAGCAGGATTTTTGTAGTGCTGATACAACTTGTTGTCATATTCATTCCAGGTATAGCGAGTCGTTTTGGCACAACTGGTGATTAGAAATATGGAACATGTAACCAAAAGTAATTTGCATATCGACATGATAACCCCTTATTTGACAAATATAGTCTTATGTTCACTTTCAACGAATATTGTTTGTTCAAAAGTTTTCATACCTGCTTCTACAAGCGAAATTTTGTGAGTACCGGCTTCAAGTTTTAATTGGTTCGGTTCCGTAAAATCAGCTGCCCTACCGACCTTGAGTCCATCCACAAAAAGATCAGCCATATCATTTGCTCCACTCATGGAAATGCTTGGCCTGCTATCAACTGATCGCACTGTGGTTACGGGCATTGCACAACTTGTAAGTGACAATATAGATAATAGAATAATCAGTGATCTTCGCATTATTTAACCTCCTCTACATAAATGGCCTTGACCAATGATGGATCAATTGATCCGGCGACAACCGAACATACAGACCCTTCATTGTTTTCATTTTCTCCAAAGAAAGCAGTAACCTTGATCGTGGCAATTTTTGTCGAAGGGAGATTTATGTCGAAGCCAGTCTGACGGCTTTTCATTTTCTGTCCAGGCGCCATTACTTGAAGTGTGTCACCGATCTTCAGCCCCTGTCTCTGGCCGCCACTAATAAATATCTGGTTTCCTTGAGTCTCCAGTACATCCGTTTTCCAAGGACGCTCATCCAAGGAGGAAACAAGCTTGTCGATCATGTCAGAGATAGCAGCAGATATCGCTCTATCATTAAGAGTTGCATCATATTCTGAATGGCTACCATACCCTGCGATCTCACCTGACTCGGTATTTGCTTCGCCAGCTCCAGTTGCTGAAAAAAACGCCTGCCCTGTTTTTACATCAACAATTCTTGTATCTACTTTTGCCTTGGCAGTCTGAACTTTAGTACTGCTTAAAAAGCCTGACTTGCCAGTTATTGATCTGCCAAATTCGGTAACCGAACCAATTATCAATGCATCTACGCCAATTAGGCCGACATCGCCGGTAATCGTCTGTTCCTTTAGCACTTTATTAATATCAGTGCGTTCGAAAACTATAAAATTATTCGATTTAATCAATTTGCTGGCTAACATATCCGATGCCTGTTTTCCAATTCGATCATAGTCCTGATCTGCCATCAATGCACGACCGTAGTTTGACTCGTTGCTAAATCTGGCAATGGCAATTTTCCTTTTGTACCTCTTAACAACAGGCTGTTGGATTAAAATCTGTGCCTGTTGAAGCTGAGGTTTTGGAATATTTGATTCAACAACAACCGGTGCTTGTGAAACGGTGGCACATCCGGCTGCTAAACAAAGAACTGTGGCCGCAACTAAATAAAATAATTTATTCATTAATCCACTCCTTGTCATAAAAGCGTTAGGCAATATAATTAAGAATCTGTATACGTGTTAAATTATGGCAATGCAATAAATAAAAGTACTTCATGTTGAACGCAAGTCTGATGGATAAATTGTAAAAAAATATCATTTACACACTTTTGTTTGTCAGGTCCACGGTCGTTGTCAAGGGAGTTGTCGCCTTTGTCTAGATTGTTAAGCCGCTTCTTTCAATTCCAGAATCGCTTGCTCTTTGTTCTTTCTGGTGTGATTGAGAGTGACTACATCTGGCCGATCCCAGTTCCGATAGGTGGATG
>CAIYDX010000176.1 GCA_903925005.1 uncultured Geobacteraceae bacterium | reverse complement strand
GATCTCGCTGCTCGGACAGCCGGAAGATTTCCCCTATCCGGTGACCTTTCCCGAGGGGCGCTATCTTAAATATGCTGTTTGTGTAAAGGCAGGCAATATGACAAAGAGCGGTGTTCGATGAAAAAACTGCTCACCTGGGGAGCTGTCGGCCTTTTGACCACAGCCCTGCTCGACCCGTTGCTCTATTCCATGATGGATCTGCCGGTTCCGTGGGGACGCGACATGGTGATGGCTGCCGGTGGAGCCGGCTGTTTCTACCTGCTTGTCAAACTGCGAGACCGTTTCTGAGAAACTAAACCCGCAAACAAAGGCAATAGACGCGGATCAAGTCTGATTTAAGGGATGCAGAAAATACCGATTTACCGTTTTTAAACGTAGGGGTAAAGCAAACGCTTAACCTGCTTAACCCTTGTTGGCACCGATTCAAAGGCGGGCGAAGCAGATGAAGCTTGCTTAGCCCCTACAAGTAAAAATGGTATTTTAATAATTTCCGAGTCCCTAAGGCAAGACAGTGATCGAAATAAAGGACACCGACATAAAGATCGAATTCTACCGCGCCTCCGGCCCTGGTGGACAACATCGCAATACAACAGATTCTGCCGTACGCATTCGTCATCTGCCGACCGGAATCGTTGCCCAGGCATCTGAACATCGCTCTCAATTTCAAAATCGCGAGATTGCCATGGAGCGCTTGCGGGCCGCGCTGGAGAGACGCGAGCGCAAGGTCAAGAAGCGGATCTCCACGCGGGTGCCGAAGCGGACCAAGGAAGTTAGGCTTGCCGGCAAAAAGATCATCTCCGAGAAAAAACGGTTGCGCACAACTCTTGATTAGTTAGTTTCCATCCATCCAGAATTCGTTTGACTCAACTTTGATAACACTGTAATTTGTCTGAGTTTATACTTGGAGACAGTAATGGTTCGCGCGTACCTTTATCTGGTGGCTTTTATTCCGCTGACATTTATTTTTTCCGTCAGCGCCTTTATATCGACGTTGTTTGACTCAAGCGGACGGGCGTATGCCTGGCATGCCCGACTTTGGGCCCGGTTGGGACTGGGGCTGAACGGCGTATCCGTAACGCTTGCCGGAGCGGAGCATATTCCTGACGGCCCGGTCATCTTCATGAGCAATCACCAGAGCAACTTCGATATTTTGTCGTTATTAGCCATCATACCGCGTCGTATTCACTGGATCGCAAAGAAGGAACTCTTCGAAATTCCGGTCTTCGGCCCCTCCATGCGGCGCGGCGGCTATATTCCTCTGGATCGCGGTGATGGCCGCAAGGCGCTGCAGAGCATGGATGAGGCGGCAGCGACGATAAATCAGGGCAAGAGTGTCGTCCTGTTTCCCGAAGGGACGAGAACTACTGACGGCAATCTTCTTCCGTTTAAACGGGGCGGATTCATTCTGGCCCGCAAGGCCATGGTTCCGGTAATTCCGGTCACCATCAACGGCAGCGGCGAAATCAACCCGGCGGGTCTGATCAGACTTTATAGCGGCGATATCCGCATCACCCTGCATCCTCCGGTTGTAACCCCTTCCGAACTTCGCCGAAGCGAGGCCGAAGCATGGATGATGGAAACTGTACGTGACCGGATTGAATCCGTCCTGGAGCATTAAGATGAAGATCGGTTATGGATATATACTGCTGATTATTGCCGGACTATCGGGTATTGCTTGGGGATTGCCAGCGGCACACCGACTGAAAAAACCGTTCGATATCTGTGCGGCGATTGCCGTTCTGTGCGGAGTTATCTTTTTTGCGATGGGCATTTTATTAACATTTATACCAGGCTTTTTTTAGTGTGCTAGAAGCTGTTTTTGCGTTTTCGGCAAAAACAGCTTCTAACATACTTATCCTTTTTTTCAGGGCAGGCGGTCCGATGAACGAACAGGTAAAAAGCATAATAGTCAACGGCACCGTCATTATTTTAATAAGTCTGCTGCTGTTTGTTGCCGGAACCTGGTGGCGAATGAACAACCAATTCAACCAGGGGGAAGCGGCGCTCAGCAGAGGAGATTTTCCCGGTGCGGTCGCCGGCTTTGAAGCATCTCTGCATATGTATATCCCCTTCAATCCGACAATCGAAAAAGCGGCCGAGAAGCTATGGCAGATCGGTGAAACCAATGAACGTCAGGGAGATGTCAACCGCGCTTTGATCGCTTACCGTTCCCTGCGCAGTTCGTTTTACGCCGACCACTGGCTGGTTACTCCCGGCATCGCCTGGATTGAGAAATGTGACAAGAAGATTACGGCGCTGATACCTTTGCAACATGAAAGATAGCCTATGGAAGTTGTAGAATCACATTCGGCCCTGCAGATCGTCGCCCTCGGCGGTCTGGGCGAAATCGGCATGAACATGATGGCCTACCAGCATGGCGATGACATTGTCATCGTCGATTGTGGCTTGATGTTTCCCTCCCCCGATATGCTCGGGATCGACTATGTAATCCCTGATATCAGTTGGCTTCGAGAACGGGCCGAGCATGTCCGGGCCATCTGCCTGACCCACGGGCACGAGGACCACATCGGCGCCCTCCCCTTTGTACTGCAGGAGCTGAGTGTCCCGGTCTACGGCACGGCGCTGACCCTCGGCCTGGTTACCGCAAAACTGGAGGAGTACAAGTTGGACGGCACGGTTGAGCTGGTTACCGTACGCCCCAGACAGACCGTGGAGATCGGCTGTTTTCAGATCGAGTTCCTGCGTGTGGCCCACTCGATCGTTGATGGCTGCGCGCTGGCGATAACTACTCCGGAGGGGGTGGTGATTCATACCGGTGATTTCAAAATCGATCACACCCCGGTTGACGGCCAACTGACCGACCTCGCCTCCCTGTCGCGCTACGGTGAAGCGGGAGTGCTGGCGCTGCTGTCGGATTCAACCAACGTGGAACGCGAAGGGTACACACTTTCTGAAAAATATGTCGGGGAAGCCTTTGCCGACATATTCCCTAAATGCACCGGCCGGATTATCGTGGCGGCATTTTCCAGCAGTATCCACCGCGTTCAGCAGGTCGTCGATGTTGCCACGCAGTGTGGCCGCAAAATCCTGTTGAATGGCCGTTCAATGGTCAAAAACGTGCAGATCGCCCGCGATCTTGGTTATCTGACGATCGCCGATGATCAGCTGATGGATTTGAAGGCGCTCCCGCACCTCCCGCCGGGGCAGGTCTGTATCATCTCCACCGGCAGCCAGGGGGAGCCGATGAGCGCCCTGACCCGCATCGCGATGGACGATCATAAGCAGATCAAGCTGGAGTGGGGCGATACCGTCATCCTCTCCTCTCGCGTTATTCCCGGCAACGAGCGCACCATTTCGGAGTTGATCAACCATCTCTACCGCCGGGGCGCCGAAGTCTTTCACGAAAAGGTGTCCGAGGTGCATGTCTCCGGTCACGCCAGCCAGGAAGAGCTCAAGCTGATGCTCAATACCGTGCGCCCCCGTTTCTTTATTCCGATCCACGGTGAATATCGTCACCTGGTCAAACATATACAGCTGGCTCATAAGGTCGGCATTCCGGAGGAGCGCTGCATTCTGGCGACCAACGGCGAAGTGGTTTCCTTTTATTCCGATACCGCCGCAATAGTTGAGCATATCGAGTCCGGCAGGGTTTTCGTTGACGGCAAAGGGGTGGGCGACGTCGGCAGGATGGTTCTGAGAGACCGTAAGCACCTTTCAGAGGATGGCATGATCGTCGTCATCATCGGCATGAATATGTCTACAGGGGACATTATTTACGGCCCCGACATCGTCTCCCGCGGTTTTGTCTTCGAGGATGAAAGTCAGGAATATCTGGAGGATGCCCGCAAGGTAGTGGCGTTTGCACTGGAGGAGATCAACGTCGAAATGCGCTGTGACGCCGAAGAGGTAAAGACTGCGGTGCGCCAGGCGCTGCGTCGATTCTGCAAGAAGACCATAGAGCGCAGGCCGGTTATCCTGCCGGTAATTATGGAGATGTAGCGGGAACTGAAGACAACAAATACAAAGAGGGACAAGCTATAGAGCCTGTCCCTCTTTTGTTTTAACATCAATCCTATAAAAATCAGTTCATCCTAAAAGCGGCAGTTCTTTTCAAATGTTGCCTTTAGGTTGATAACCTGGGCTACAAAACCATGATCCGCGCGAACCTCCGCTTGCCGATCTGGACGATGTACTCGCCTGTCGCCGTTAATTCCAGATTTGTATCGCTGATCTTCTCGCCGTTCAGCTTGACCCCACCCTGATCGATCGCGCGGCGCCCTTCGCCGTTGGACTTGGTCAGACCTGCTTCGGTCATGGCTCTCGCCAGCAGTACCACACCGTCGGTCATCGTAAAACTCACCTGCGGCATATCTTCCGGGATTTCATTATCCTTGAAACGTTTTACGAAGTTTTCTTCCGCGATCTCCCCGGCGCCGGCGCCATGGAAGCGGGAAACGATCTCGCATCCCAACCGTTTTTTTGCGGCCATTGGATGTAGCGAATGATCCTTGAGATCGCGCTTCATCGCCTCAATCTCTGCAAGAGTTAGATCGGAGAGGAGTTCGTAGTAGCGGAGCATCAGATCGTCCGAGATCGACATCACCTTGCCGAAGATCTCGTCGGCCGGTTCGTTAATGCCGATATAGTTGCCGAGCGACTTGGACATTTTGTTGACGCCGTCCAACCCCTCCAGAAGCGGCATGGTCAGAACGCACTGCGGTGACTGCCCCCATTCCCGCTGCAGCTCGCGCCCCATCAGCAGGTTGAATTTCTGGTCGGTACCGCCCAGCTCGACATCGGCTTTCATCGCCACCGAATCATACCCCTGGATCAGAGGATAAAGGAATTCATGAATCGCAATCGGCTGTTGATTGGTAAAGCGCTTGGAGAAGTCGTCCCGCTCCAGCATGCGAGCCATGGTACACTTGGAGGCCAGAGCTATCATGCCGCTTGACCCCAGTTCGTTCAACCAGCTGGAGTTGAAGACAACCTTGGTCTTCTCCGGATCGAGGATCTTGAAAACCTGCTCCTTATAGGTTTCGGCGTTTCTGAGCACATCTTCGCGGGTCAGCACTTTACGGGTCTCGGATTTACCGGTCGGATCGCCGATCATGCCGGTAAAATCGCCGATCAAAAAATTGACCTCGTGGCCCAACTGCTGGAACTGCCGCAGTTTCTGGATCAGCACGGTGTGCCCCAGATGCAGATCGGGCGCGGTCGGATCGAAGCCCGCCTTTATTACCAATGGAACGCCGGAAGAGATGGACTTTGTCAGCTTCTCTTCCAGCTCTTTTTCGATCAGCACTTCAACGGTGCCGCGCTTGATGACGGCCATCTGTTCGGATACGGACATAATACTACGCTCCTAAAATCTAATAACACAGAGCAACAAAGCAACTGAGAGAAACAATAACAAACAATTCTCGCTATAATCTCAAAAGACGCAGGGTTGTTTGCCTGATTGACAATAAGGGATATTGCAATTACTGATATACCGTTTATCCATGTAGGGGCGAAGCAAAAGCCTAACCTGCTTCGCCCTTTTGCCACGGAGATCAAAGGCGGGCGAAGCAGATGAAACTTGCTTCGCCCCTACAATCAAAAACGATACATCAGTTTTCTCTGTTGCTCAGTTGCTCTGTGTTTCAATAATATATCAGCAGGAAATATTTATTCTCTCAATACTCACAGCCTTGCCGCTCTGTTCATCGACACCGACCACAACCGCATTCAGGCGGATGTCCTTCTTGGCCACTTCAAACTTGGCCGGCAGCTGGGTCAGAAAGCGGTGGATAGTTTCTTCCTTCCCCATACCGATAACAGAATCAAAGCTGCCGGTCATGCCGGCATCGGTCAGAAAGGCCGTTCCTTGCGGCAGGATGCGTTCGTCAGCGGTCTGCACATGGGTATGAGTGCCGATCAGGGCGCTGACCCGTCCATCGAGATACCACCCTAACGCCGATTTCTCCGAAGTGGCCTCGGCGTGAAAATCGACAAACACAATTGGCGTTTCCTGTTTCAGGCGCTTGATTTCGCGATCGGCGACCAGGAACGGACACTCCAGGGTTTTCATGAATACGCGCCCCTCCAGATTGAGAACCGCGACCTTGACCCCTCCGGGGGTCGTCAGGACCGTGCTTCCGTTTCCGAGGGCACCTTCCGGGTAGTTGGCGGGACGAAGAATTCGCCGGTCGGCAAAAATCAGCGGCACCTGCTCTTTCTTATCCCAGATATGGTTACCGCCTGTCAGCAGATGAATACCGTGACCGAACAGCTCCTTGGCAACCTCGACCGTCAGTCCGAAGCCGCCGGCGGCATTTTCACCATTGGCGATAATAATATCGATCGTATGCCGGTCCACCAGGCGATGCAGCTCGCGCGACAGCGCCTGGCGCCCCGGTTTGCCTATAATATCGCCTATGAATAATATTTTAACGGGCATATTCTACGGATCTGGTCTCACGAATAACATTAACTTTAATTTGTCCCGGATAGGTCATTTCCGCTTCAATTTTCTTCGCAATATCGCGGGCCATCACCACCGACTGATCATCGCTGACCTGGTCGCTGGAAACCATGACGCGGATCTCGCGACCGGCCTGGATCGCAAATGACGACTGGACACCGCTGAATGAAGTGGCGATGCGCTCCAGATCACCCAGACGCTTGACGTACGTTTCCATCATCTCACGGCGTGCGCCGGGACGCGCTCCGGAAAGAGCATCGGCGGCCTGCACCAGAATCGCCAGCACCGAGTTCGGTTTTTCGTCTTCGTGATGCGCCATGATGGCATGAACAATTTTTGGCGTTTCACCGTATTTACGAGCCAGTTCGGCTCCGATTACCGCGTGCGAACCTTCGACTTCATGGTCTACCGCTTTGCCAAGGTCATGCAGCAGACCGGCACGTTTGGCCTGTTTGACGTTAATCCCCAGTTCGGCGGCCATAATGCCGCAGAGGAACGCGACCTCCAGCGAGTGGAGATAGACATTCTGGGTGTAGGAGGTACGGTATTTGAGGCGGCCGATCAATTTGAGAATTTCCGGGTGGATACCATGCACTCCCAGGTCAAAGGCGGCCTGCTCGCCCGCATCCTTAATTGAAAGCTCAACCTCTTCGGTTGACTTGGCGACGACCTCTTCGATGCGACCGGGATGGATACGACCGTCGGCCAGGAGTTTTTCGAGCGACAAGCGTGCTACTTCGCGGCGTACCGGATTAAACCCGGACAGAATTACCGCTTCGGGTGTATCGTCAATAATCAGGTCGATACCGGTGGCTGCCTCCAGGGCGCGAATGTTACGTCCTTCGCGACCGATAATGCGCCCCTTCATTTCGTCGGACGGAAGCGGCACGACAGAGACGGTGCGCTCGGCAACGTACTCGCCGGCATAACGCTGAATGGCAAGCGCCATTATTTCCTTGGCTTTTTTGTCACCTGTTTCACGGGCTTCATCTTCGATTGTCCTAATGATCTTGGCGGCGTCATGCTTTGCTTCACTCTCCATAGCGTTCATCAGCTCTTTTTTGGCTTCGGCGGCCGACATCCCGGAAATCTGTTCAAGTCGGGCATTTTGGACATCCACAGCTTTTTTCAACTCCGTATCCCGCAGGTCCAGGGCCTGCTCTTTTTGAGAAACAGTCTGCTCCTTTTTGAGAACATCCATCTCTTTCTGGTCGATCAGACCGGCTTTTTTATCAAGATTTTCTTCCTTCTGAGTCAGTCTTTTTTCAAGCGCTTGAAGATCCTTGTTTTTTTCGTTAGTTTTTCGTTCATACTCTTCTTTGGCCTGAATAGCCGCGTCCTTGGCCTTGAGCTGAGCTTCCTTGGTGATCGTATCCGCTTCACGGCGGGCATCGTCGAGCACTTTTCCGGCAAGCTCTTCAGCCTGTTTCAGAATTGATCCGGAATCTTTTTTGTTGAGCTTGTTGCCGGCAAAATATGCTCCGGCGGCGACGATCAGTGTAATGACAACGCTGACAATAACTTCCATTCTATCAACCTCCTGTATATAAATCCGGGCCGCCTGGCGAGCTCCGGTACTTCTCTGACTAATGCAGGATACGAATAATCCGCTTATCGGAAACTATAATTTCCATAGGAATATCGTGAATGTCCGCCGGAATCGCTCCCTCTGTCAGCTGAAAATCATGGCACAGCCCGACCAGATGCGCCCTGCGGCCGGGGTGGTGCAAAAAACGGTCATAAAAGCCTTTACCATAGCCGATCCTATGCCCTGACAGGTCAAAAGCGACTCCCGGAACAACAATCAGGTCGGCTTCGTCAGCCTGATGATCGGTGCCGGTCGGGCATGGTTCGAGAATTCCGAACGCACCTTCCAGCAATTCTTCAACCCGCTCGACGCGACGAAACACCATCCGGTGCCCGCAGACAGCCGGATACAGCACCCGTTTCCCCGTCTGAAATGCAGCTTCGAGAATCAATGCCGTATCGGTTTCGTTATGGGCTGGAGCATACAACGCGATACATTCCGCTTGAGCATACTCATGGAGAGAGAGCAGATTGAGTTGTGCCGAGTGGCTGTAGGCACACCACGAATCATGGCTGAGCGCGCGGCGCTGAGCCAGCAGCTGTGAACGGAGCGAACGCTTCATATATAAAACTTTCGTTACTGCACGTACGGAGTGGCCCCGAAGTGGTATCGGGAAGGTCGACCAGGGAGGCTGAAGAGGAAAGAAAGCTTGAGTGCTGTCAGGTAAATATGCTGATTACGATCACGCTGCTCTGAAGCGTTCTTTCCTTTCAGTGAGGATATATTCAACGGGCGTTATATTATCTCAATCAAGCGTGTGAATTACAGCGTTTGACGAACCCGACCGGTAATGCATTTATGCGAATATATGATCAAGTCTCCCTGAGAGACCATGTAAAATCAGACCGTTTCCAGCGATGCGATTATCGTATTGATCCTGCTGTCAACTTCAGAATCCTGCTTAAGCCGGGAGCGAAGATCAAGCAGCTCTTCCGAGGTATTGAGCAGAGCCAACGTCAGTATCAGTTGTGCATCACCGCTTCTTAAAGCACTGCCGATCTCTTGAAGTTTTCCATTTACAAAGGCTTCGACCGCCTTCACTTTCACTTCGGGAGCGGAACTCCGTACCGAAAGTTCGCGACCAAGGATTGTCACTGCATGGCTTGTTTTCATACAATGACCGCCGTCATCTCTTAAATCCCGTCCAACTTTTCAAGTATGGCATCAATACGGGATTTAATTCCCTCACGCCCGTTTGCGAGCCGTTCTATCTCTTCATTCAGACGCGTGTTTTCCACTTTCAAGGCCTTATACTTTTCGACGAGTTCGCCGATTTTAACTTCGAGTGTTTCCATGAGTTCAGGGTTCATCAGTTCTGTTTCCTTTCGAGGTGGCACACTATACGAAGGGGTGGGCACAAAGTCAAGCCCTAATTGATTGAAATCGCAGAGTTCCGTGACGACCTTTCCCTTTTGGCGGCCTGTTTTTTCAGGTTTGAAAGAGGGCATCCGTGAACTCCTGCGGGTCAAAATCGCGCAGATCTTCAATGGATTCGCCGACACCGATATAGCGAACCGGCAGGGCAAATTCATGGCTGACGGCCACCACAATGCCCCCCTTGGCGGTACCGTCCAATTTGGTCAGAGCCAATCCGCTGACACCGGCAGCCTCTTTAAAGAGCCGTGCCTGGGAAACCGCATTCTGGCCGGTTGCGGCATCCAGAACCAACAGCGTTTCATGTGGTGCGCCGTGGATCTCGCGGTCGATCACGCGACGGATTTTTTTCATCTCCTCCATCAAGTTGACCTTGGTATGCAAACGACCGGCTGTATCAATGATCAGAATGTCGACATCACGCGCCATGGCTGCCTTGCAGGCATCAAAGACAACCGCCGACGGATCGGCCCCCTCCTTGTGCCGAATGACATCAACTCCGGAACGGGCGCCCCACGCGGTCAGCTGTTCGGCCGCGGCGGCCCTGAAGGTATCGGCGGCAGCCAGCAGCACTTTCTTGCCGGAACCCGAGAAGCGCGAGGCCAGCTTGCCGATGGTCGTGGTCTTGCCAACGCCGTTGACGCCTATCACCAGCAGCACAAACGGCTTACGGCTGCCGATTTCGAGAGGAGAATGGTGAGCAACCAGACGGGCCAGAATTTCATCCTTGAGCGCCGCTCTCAACGCCTCGCCATCTTTCAACTCGTTGCGCCCCAAGCGCTGTTCCAGGGTGCGGATCAATTCGACCGTAGTTTTGACACCGATATCCGACGTAATCAGGATCTCTTCCAACTCCTCCAGCGTATCGGCATCGATCGTTTTTTTACCCAGCACCAGCGCGTCGATCCGACCAACAAGGCCATCCTTGGTCTTTTTCAGGCCGGACTTCAGACGCTCAAAAAAACTCGGTTTCTCGGTCGTTTCATACAGCCCCGACGCCTGGGGCGCAGTTGCTTCGGAAACTGATTTTTCCGGCGCTTCGAGCGGGGTTTCTGATGACTTCACCCCCGCAACCTTATCGATCAGGCCACGTAAAAAGCCTTTTTTCTCTTGCACTTCCATCAAATCTCCCTTTTTAGTTCAGTAATTGCCCGGCGAAAATGAAACAGCGCCGGCGCTACCGGGCAACTGCGTTCTATATTCATAACAAGCGAATATTCCTGATTGACACGGCCGATGATCAGATGCCCCTTGCTGGAGGTAACAACGACATCCTCGACATCGCCTGTTTGCGCGGCGCTCCGCATCTCTGTGAGACGCGCCAGAATAATGCCTTTGTGCGCGGCAATAAAGCGGATATCATACGGATCGCAGTGGCACTGTTCCGTGACCGCTTCGCCTTCCCAGTCCATCAGGATAGCGCCGACCGCCTGCGGCACCCGCTCCACAAGATTCTTTAAAATCGCCTCGAATGGCATGATATACCCCGGATTCGCGATTATATCAGCATGGAAACCTCTATCACAATCGCGATGAATCAATATCATTTGTTTAACTAACCCGAAAGCACTTTTTTAATATTTGTTGATTTGGGTCAACTACAATCCGGGAAACTTTGGCATATCATAAATTCAAGATAGTTATTGTTTGCGAATAAGGATCGATTGCATGAGTGAACCTTCGAAAAGACCAGTCGGCATCTTACGCAGCATTGTGCAGTGGTGCTTTATGTTTTGGGTGGTCGGTATTGGCATCCGTTTCGGCATGTTTGTCACCGCCGTTGAGAGCGGCGCAAGCGCCAACATGGCTTCCCGCCCGCCCGGAATCGAAGGTTTTTTGCCTATCGGAGCGCTGACCAGCCTCAAGTACTGGCTGTTATCCGGAACAATCCACCCGGTTCATCCCGCGGCGCTGGTTATTTTCATAACAATCCTGCTCATGAGCCTGTTTGCGAAGAAATCTTTCTGCTCATGGCTCTGCCCGATCGGCACCGTCTCCGAAGCAACATATAAGCAGGGCCGACGCTTGTTCGGCCGGAATTTCCGCATCTGGCCATGGCTTGACGTCATGTTGCGCGGCATCAAATATCTGCTGTTGCTTCTTTTCGTGAAGCTCATCCTCCTGGACATGTCGTACGAAACCGTTGGCCGGTTTCTGGATGCCCCCTATTGGGCCGCCAGCGACGTCAAAATGCTCCATTTTTTCACCCGCATGTCGGTTACCACGATGGGGGTTCTGGCCGTTCTGACTATTTTATCGCTATTCTTCAAGATGTTCTGGTGCCGTTATCTCTGCCCGTATGGAGCGTTGCTCGGCCTGGCAAGCATCATCAGCCCCTTTAAAATCAGGCGGAATTCGGAATACTGCACCGGCTGTCAGCGCTGCTCCTCCGTCTGCCCATCCGGCCTTGCCGTGCACTCCTTAACAGCAGTTTCATCACCTGAGTGCACGGGATGTCTAACTTGTGTAGCGCACTGCCCGGAGCGAGATGTCCTCAGCATGCGACCAGCCTTTTGGAAACGTCAACTACCAGCATTGGTCTTTCCTTCGGCAGCACTGTTCATTTTTTTGGGAGGGATCGGGGTAGGAATGGTGAGCGGGCATTGGCAAAGCTCTTTGATCTATGCCGATTATCAGCAGATCATCCCGCTTGTGCCGTTTTTTAGCCATTAATCAGATAATGCGAGTAATTCGTGGAGTAAGCAACTTCTACAGATTAATGCAGCCGCACCGACACAACCCGCGACGTTCCCGGCTCCTCCATCGTTATGCCGTAAAGAGTGTCGGCTACCTGCATGGTGGCCTTGTTATGGGTTATGATGATGAATTGCGAAATCGCGCTCATCTCCCTGACCATCTCGTTGAAACGGCCGATATTGGCGTCGTCCAGCGGCGCATCTACTTCATCCAGCAGACAGAAGGGGGTCGGTTTGATCAGGAAGATCGAAAAAATCAGCGCCACTGCGGTCAGCGCCTTTTCCCCCCCGGAGAGAAGCGTCACGTTCTGCAACTTCTTGCCCGGTGGCTGCACGATGATGTCGATACCGGTCTCCAGCAGATCCTCTTCGTCGGTCAGGCGCAACTCGGCCCGTCCACCGCAGAACAGGCGCGGGAAGACCTCCTGAAATTTGGCGTTGATCAGGTTGTAGGTTTCCAGAAAGCGCTGGCGGGTAGTACGGTTGATCCGTTGTATGGCCTGCTGCAGACCACGCAGCGACTCTTCCAGATCATCCTTCTGACTGTTCAGGAAAACGAAGCGTTCCTCCATGCCGGCGCACTCCTCGATCGCCATCAGATTAACCTCGCCCATTTCGTCCAGAAGCCGCTGCAGTTCGACCTGCCGGAGCCGCCTGGCCGCTTCGTCAAATTCGGTTGACTCCAGCTTCGTAACGGCATCGGCCATCGCGATGCGACTCTTCTCCTGGACTCCCCGCTCCAGATGTTCTGCCTGCATGGTCAGCGTTGAAAAGCGCAGATTCAGATCGGCCTGCGCCTGCCTGACGCCGTCCCCCTCTTCACGGGCTTTCTTCAACTGCGCCTCGATCACGTTCAGGGCGGCGCCCGCCTCCTCAAAACGGTTCCGGATAACGGTTAAACGGCTTTCGGAATCCGCCTGTTCCCTGACGAGACTTTCCAGCCGCTCTGTCGCTTTGACTATCTCCGTCTGCAGCTGCAGCCGTGCGGCATCGCCCGATTCAATCTCCTGGCGGTCGGTCGCCATACGCCGCACGATCTCTTCCGTCTGACGTTGCAAATCCGCCAGGGCACGCAGACCGGCATCATGCTGTTCCTTGATCGTGGCGGTCTGTACCCGGATCGCGGTCACACTTTCGCGGACGGCATCCAGCTGCGTGCGCCGGGTACCAAGATCTGCTTTCAGACGGGCGGTTTCCTGCTCCAGCCCCTTTGAAGAGTCGCCTGACAGCACGATCTGTTCCCCGGCCAGCTTCAATTCGGTCTCAAGGGCAGCCTGCTCCTCATTGAGATTTTCCGCCTCCAGCGCTTGGACCTCCATCCGTTCGCCAATGCGGGCGCTTTCATCATGAGCCTGCTGGCGATCCTTAAGCAGCCCGGTCAATTTCAACTCCGCCTGGTGCAGACTCACTCCGCCGCTCTTAAGCTCCTCGGCCAACTCCTGGCTCCGGCGGCGCAGATCGTCGCGCTGTTTGCCGAGAGCCGCCGTTTCCTCGTCCAGACGGGCAACAACCAGCTCCAGCTCCCTGATTTCGCGTTTCTTCTGGATCAAGCCGTTGTCCACCTGTTCACCCGAACCGCCGCTGACGACCCCTCCCAAGGCCACCATGTCACCGGATCGGGTGACAAAAGTCAGCTCCGGGTGTTTACGAGCCAGCTTGAGCGCAGCGTCAATGTCATCGACCAGCATGACCGTAGCCAGCAGGTTCATGATCAATCCGGCAAACGGTCCGTCTGCCCGCACCTGCGCCGCGAGAGGAGCGGCTCCCGCAACCTTTGGCGGGGCAATGGGTGGGACTTTGGCCGAGAGATTCAGCGGCAGGGCTATTCCGGCCCGTCCGCCATTCTTCGCTTTCAAAAATTCCATCGCCTGCATGGCATCACGGTCGTCGCTGCAGAGGATGCACTGCAGACGCTCTGCCAGAGCCGCTTCAAGCGCCGGCTCCAGCTCGGGAGGGGCTTGGATCGCATCGGCCAGCACACCGCTGAAACGAGTGCGGTGAGCGGCATCCTGCATTAGCATGCGCACTCCCTGACCAAAACCGGCAAACTGGGCTTCCAGCTCTTTAAGCGAATGGAGACGCGAAGAGCCGCGATTCAGCTCATCCCGGCACGACTGCCACCCCTTCTCGACCTCCGGAAGCCGTTTTTTCAGGTCATCTTCCTGACCGCGCAGAGATGAAATGTGAACCTTCAGCGTCTCCTGTTCAATCTGTACAACGGCGATTTCTTTTTCCAGCGCGTCAGTCCGGAGTCGTATCTCTTCCCGTCGTTCGCCCAGCTGCATAGCTTCGCGGAAATGGCGATCGAGCCTTTCGCGAAGCGCGGCCAGGCGTTTCTGGGCGTTCTCGAAGCGGCTTTTGAATTGGGCCGCTTCGGCCAATGCGGTAAAGAGTTCGCGGCGGCGAAGCTCCAGATTCCGGTTCAGTTCTTCTTCGGCCCGCTGGTGTCCTGCCAGAGCCTTTTCGGCCAGCTCCAGCTCCGCCTGCATGCCGGCGGCATCGACAGACCCCGTGTCGCGGCGCAGCTCAAGCAGCTCCCGCTGTCCATTACACTCCTTCAGCCGTATATCCAGCTCGGCCGACTCGGCGGCCAACCGTGTCATCCGGCCATCCAGCCCGGCCAGTTCCTTGCGCTGAAACTCCAGCCCGCTCCCGGTCGTACTGAACTCGCTCCTGACGCGGAAGATCTCCTCCTGCGCAACCGTCAGCTGTTTTTCCGCCTCCAGCAACGTTACGCGGGCCTCCTCGGCCTGCGATTCTCCGACCGCAGAGGCGGCAAAGACCTCGCGGATCCGCTCGTTGAGCGCCGCCAGCTCCTTCTCCGCCACGCCGCGCTGACGCTGCGTCTCGCAATAGTCGCGCGCTGTAAAGAGCAGTTCTATTTCACGAAGTTCATCGCGATACTCACGGAACTTTTCCGCCTTTTTTGCCTGGCGCTGCAAGGAGGTCAACTGGCGCCGGATCTCCCCCAGCACATCCGCCAGACGGGCCAGATTCTGGCGGGTCCCCTCGATTTTTTTGAGCGCCAGCTGTTTGCGTGACTTGAATTTGGTTACTCCGGCCGCCTCCTCGATCAGAAAACGGCGTTCTTCCGGGCGCGAATGAAGGATCTGGCCTATTTTCCCCTGCTCGATTATCGAATAGGCGCGGGTGCCGACGCCGGTATCCATGAATAGTTCGGTTATATCCAGCAGACGGCAGGGGGTCTTGTTGATCAGGTAATCGCTGTCGCCATCACGGTAGAGGCGGCGGGTGAGCTGGATCTCGGCATAATCCAGATACTTGGCCGGAGCACGACCATCCTCGGTGGAGAATACCAGCGAGACCTCGGCCACACCGAGCGGTTTGCGGTTGTCGCTGCCGACAAAAATCACATCTTCCATCGCCTTGCCGCGCAGGTTCTTGGCGGACTGTTCCCCCATGCACCAGCGGATGGCATCGACAATGTTCGACTTGCCGCAGCCGTTCGGGCCGACCACGCCCGTCACGTTCTGCTGGAAGTCCAGCACAACCTTGTCTGCGAAGGATTTGAACCCCGATATTTCCAGGCGCTTGATTTTCATGGGGGAGCTACTTTATCAGAGGGGGGGAAGTGATGTCCAGCGGGATGTTACAATGTTGCAGAGAAGTTGGACAGATCAGTTCTACGTTTACTTATTCATCTTTATGCTACCGCAAACACTGAAACACCCCCATGCACCAGAGGCATGAACCGCACGGCACGTTTCTGATATGGCAGTCCTGCTGGAATTCATCGGTCTGCACATAGTCGCACGGCGCCAGACCACAGCTCGCACATGACGGATAATCGTAGGCGAGTACGTCCCGGCGAAACGAACTGAATTCTGGATTATTCCAGATTTGCATCATATCCTGCCCGGCCAGATTGCCGAACACCTTGGGGGTTACCGTCTGTGTCCAGCCGCTCGCAAAGCATTCGTAACGATGCCACAGAAAATAACAGGGAGAAACATCGCCATTCCACGACACGAATGCGCTTCCCTCCTCTACAAAACTGCACTTTCGCTGTTCCTTGAGAGCAATCTCTGGCAAACGAAGGTCCAGTCCGGTCCTGGTGGCCATAGCTTCTGCCGCGGCAAAAATTTCAGTTATCTCATCCACTCTTTGGTGCTCCAACTGAAGAAGCTTCTTCATGTCGAGCATGATATCCTGTTTTTCCGCATCCGCTTTCATCGCTTCAACCATATCCACAACGGCCTGTTCCTCCGGGGTGCGTGTATATTTCCAGCGCACTTCAGAGTAACGTTGAATATCAATGCCGGCCGCAATAGCTTTTCGCCGCCATAAATTATACAGCGCGAGAGCCTGGTCGGTAATGTTACAGAACACCGCCTCATGGGCGTGCAGTTCATCGTAGGGGAGTACATGGGTGACAATGGCAAAGCTGGCCCCGCGACTGGCCGCCCAGTCGAGTGTTGCCGGAAGCTCGCTGATATTGCTTCTCATTGCCACGAACTCGATGCCAATCGTTACTTCAGGCCTGTTGCAGAGCCGTTTGGCTTCATTCAATGCCGATAAAGCCATGTCAACAGCATCAACATCCCCCCCCTCGCGCAGCTTTTTGAACTGCTCGGGAGCGATCGCATCAACCGAGATACAGATCTTGTCGAGTCCCGCGTCAATCAGAGACAGAGCCCGATTGCGCGTCACAAGGACACCGTTGGACTGGAAGCCGATCCACCCGGTAGCCGGCATCAGCTTTTTTGCGCTCCGTATGAACGTTTCGAGGTTGGGATTAAGCAGCGGTTCGCCTATGCCGTTAAGAATGAGCGCTTCAATATGCGGCAATGCCGTTTCAAGGCGCTGGAAAAGTTCCGGCGAAAAATCGCCTTCGCAGACTTCGCTCCCACTGTTTTGTTTGACGCACATGATGCAGTTGAGGTTGCAGCGGGTCGTCGTTTCGACAAACAGCTTCGTGGGAAAATCACGCAATCCGACGCTGGATAAACTCGTATCGGAATCGCGATTTGTGCGTTGTTTATTTTTCACGGCATGTTCACCTGGGTATGTTCCATATCCGGCTCCATCATCTGCAGGGCCATTCTCATGACATCGGAATAGCGCGTAATTGCCAGATTCGTCATGACATTTTCAATACGCACTTTCTCTTCGTCGGAGATTCGCACGGTCACGATATTTGACGTCAGAGTCTTGGATGCTTTTATACTGCGTTTTGAGGTATTTTTCTTTCTTTTCTTTTTGACAGCGGCCATTTCAGAACTCCATCGGCATCGCCTTAACCTGCTTGGCGGTAAAGACCGGGCCGTCCTTGCAGACGTAGACATTCCCCACGTTGCAGCGGCCGCATTTGCCCAGGCCGCATTTCATCCGGTTTTCAAGCGTCGTGTAGACCTG
>CAIYDX010000175.1 GCA_903925005.1 uncultured Geobacteraceae bacterium | reverse complement strand
ATGTACCACTCCTGGTGGTTTGTTACCCTGCTGTATGTTTTCAGCCTGAATCTTGTCTGTTGCTCAATCAAGCGTTTGCCTCACGTATTCAAGTTCATCAGCGAGCCGACTCTGGTACTGGGGGAAGGGGCGCGCAACTCATTTTCGTTAAAGAAAGAGTTATCGTTTTCCGGAGCTGCCGAAAAAGCTAAAGAACGACTGGTCCAATTTCTTGGGAAAGAGTTTTCTACGCCGGTGGTCACCGAGCATAATGGCGAATACCATCTTTTCGCGCAGAAAGCCGCGTGGTGCCGTCTGGGCGTCTATGTTGTTCATGCCAGCATTCTGGTGATCTTTATCGGGGCAATTATCGGCTCTCTTGCCGGATACAAAGGCTTTGTCGCGATTGTCGAAGGGACCAGTATCAGCTCTTTTGAAAATCGCACCGGTCAGCAGATGCCGCTCGGATTTGAAGTCCTCTGCGAAAAGTTCGACGTTGAATTCTACAGCACAGGGGCTCCGAAGGAATTCAGAAGCATACTGACGATTCTGGAAAACGGCAAGCCGGTTCCCGGCTATTCAAAGATTAAGGTTATTGTCAATGAGCCGCTGACTTATAAGGGGATAACATTTTATCAGTCCAGTTACGGTCAGGCTAGCGAGGGTGGGGAACACTACATCTCCGTGACGCCGCGAAGCGGCGGAAAACCGGAAAAACTGGTCGTTCGTGAGGGGGCTGGGGTTACCCTGAAGGACGGTACGGTTTTGAAACTGCTGGAGGCGACGCAGGAAGTTCGCCAGTTTGCTCCCGGATTTTCCGGCCCGGCCGCTCGCATAGAAGTGACCCGGAAAGGGGCTGAACCGCAAATCTTTATCGCGTTCAAGGATTTTCCAGATGTAAACGCTCAGCGGGGAGATGCTTTGATTTTCGGCTATGAAGGGACTAACGCCAAACAGTACACCGGCTTGCAGGTCGCAAAAGATCCGGGCGTCTGGGTAGTCTGGCTTGGGTGTTTCCTGATGGTGATCGGCATCGGCGTCGCGTTTTTCATGTCGCACAAACGGATCTGGGTGGTCGTGTCGAAGGGGCATGCCCGCATGTATGGCAATGCCAGTAAAAATCAGGCGGCGTTTCAGATGCAGTTCGAAGACATCGCTGATAAATTCAAGGAAATAAAAATTTAGCGGAGGTTCACTTCTTATGACCAGCTCCATGCTTTTTAACATTACAACTTTTGCATACCTGATCTCGATGGTCATTTTCTTTGCCTTCCTGGCCGGCAAAAACAAAGCGCTCGGCATTGCCGGCAGTTTCACCGCGTATGCCGGTCTTGTCGTGCAAACGGTGGCCATCGGGCTTCGCTGGAAAGAATCCTATGACATGGGTGTCGGACATGCTCCGATGTCAAACCTGTATGAATCGATTGTTTTTTTCTCCTGGACGATCATTCTGCTCTTTGCATATATCGACATTCGCTATAAATATCGGGTTGTCGGAGCTTTTGTCGTGCCGTTTGCGCTGCTCGGGATGGCGTGGGCACAGCTTGGCATGAAAACCGGAATCGAACCTTTGGTGCCGGCGCTGCAGAGCAACTGGCTGCTGTATCATGTCATTACCTGCTTCCTTGGCTACGCCGCTTTTGCCGTCGCTTGCGGCATTTCAATCATGTATCTGATCAAAACTTCAGTTGAAAGCGCCGATTCGTCAACACCGGCCGGCGGGCTGATGTCGATGTTCCCACCACTGAAGGTGCTGGATGACCTTAACTACCGCGCGATCATGATCGGGTTTCCGCTCTTGACGCTCGGCATCATCACCGGCGCCGCCTGGGCCAACTATGCCTGGGGAACTTACTGGAGCTGGGATCCCAAGGAAACTTGGTCGCTGATAGTCTGGTTTGTCTACGCCGCTTTTCTGCACGCCCGCATTACGAAAGGGTGGGTCGGAAAACGCGCCGCCTGGCTTTCGGTTATCGGTTTTGCCGCCACGATCTTCTGCTATCTGGGCGTCAATCTGCTCCTCTCCGGTCTGCATAGTTACGGCGGCGGCGCAAAGTAGCAAGGGAACAGAAATAGATTTGTAGATTAATGTGGATCCTTTTTGCGGTCTTCTCAGGCGGGTGGATGCTGTAAGTGTTCACCCGCCTTTATTATAATCTATCGTGCCGTATCGAAGGTGCCGAGTGAATACTTTCTCCATAATTATTCCAGTAAAACCTGGCGGTTATGTGGCTGCTTTCGAGCATCTCAAAAAAAACATGCCCGATGACCCGCGGTTTGAAATATTCATTGCCGAAGGGAGTGCGCCGAGCCTGCAGAGAAACCGGGCGGCTAAAGAGGCCGGCGGCGACATACTGTACTTCCTTGACGATGATTCACTTATAAATCCGGAGAACCTGGATCTTTGCTGCAGCGGCATGAGTGACCCGTCGGTAGCCGTTGTCGGAGGCCCCTCGCTTACGCCCGCAGGAGACAGCCGGCTGCAAAAGCTGTTCGGGTATGCGCTTGCTTCGCCGTTTGGTTCCGGCGCAGTACATAACCGTTATCGCGCCCATGGTAAAATCCGAGAGACTACGGATAAAGAGCTGATTCTCTGCAACCTTGCCGTGCGCCGCTCGGTTTTTATGAAATTCGACGGCTTTAACGAATGTCTGTATCCGAACGAAGAAAATGAATTTCTGGAGAGGGTCGTGTCGGCCGGATACACGCTGCTTCATGTCCCATCCATGAGTGTGTCCCGCCGTCAGCGTCATACCCTGAAGGCCTTTATCCATCAGATGTTCAATTATGGACGCGGCAGGGCGCAGCAAACCCTGATCACGCAATCATATTCGCTGACAAGTTTCATTCCGCTGTTTTTTGCCGCGTATCTGCTCCTGGCATTGATAGGTATAAAGCATGTTTTACTGCTCGTGCCTCTCATGATATATCTGGCGGCGGCTTTAGTCAGCTCGCTCTGGGTGCTGCGTCAGACCGGCAGTCTGTCCTCTCTGCTCCTGCTTGGTATTTATCCGCTCATGCATTGTGTCAACGGCGCCGGTTTGTTCTGGGGGCTGCTGAACGGTAAGCCGGGCCCGGTTCATGACGGCTCCATACGGATACGGAGATTGAAAAGGTTAGGGGAGACATTTGCCGAACAGGAGCAGTTGGCTGATTGATAGAATAATAGTTTAGATGCAAAAAACGGTAATTTCTGATGGAGAAAAAACGTGGATATAAGCATTGTAGTACCGATATACAACGAACAGGATAATGTCGAAGCCGTATATTCCGCGATTTCGTCCGCACTGCGGGGCATGGACTGCTCGTATGAGATTGTTATGGTCGATGACGGTTCGTCTGACGGGTCATATGCCGCGCTGGCCAGACTTGCGGCGGCGGATGCCGCTCTCAAGGTCATCCGATTCCGGAGGAACTTCGGCCAGACCGCGGCCATGTCGGCCGGCTTTGATCATGCCAAGGGGGATATCATTATCCCTATGGATGGAGATCTTCAGAACGACCCCGCCGATATCCACCGCCTGGTTGAAAAAATTCACGAAGGGTATGACGTCGTTTCCGGCTGGCGCCGTGACCGCAAAGACACGTTTATTTCCCGCAAGATTCCATCGATGCTGGCCAATGCCCTGATCTCGCGCCAGACCGGTGTTCATCTGCATGATTACGGCTGCACGCTCAAGGCCTATCGCCGCGAAGTTCTGGACGGCATCAACCTGTACGGCGAAATGCATCGCTTTGTACCGGCGCTGGCATCACAGTATGGGGCCAAGGTCACGGAGCTGCCGGTCAATCACTTTCCGCGTCTGCATGGCGTCAGTAAATACGGCATCTCCCGCACCCTGCGCGTCGTTCTCGATCTGATGACGGTCAAGTTCCTGATGACCTATTCAACCAGGCCGATTCAGCTGTTCGGACGCTGGGGGGTCTATACGATCATGGCCGGTTTTTGCACCGGGGCTATGACCCTGTATATGAAGGTGTTTGAACATCTCAGCATGAATCGCAATCCGCTCCTGATCCTGACGGCATTCCTGCTGTTTATGGGGGTTCAGTTTATCGTGCTGGGGCTGCTTGGCGAGCTGAATGCCAGAACCTATTTTGAGTCGCAAGGAAAGCCGATATATACCGTCAAAGACAGGATTAACCTTGACTGAAGACGCTCTCCGCGTACTGATGATCGCCCCGACCCCTTATTTTGCCGACAGGGGGTGTCATGTCAGGATATATGAAGAAGCGCGGGCGCTGACAAAGCTTGGTCACGAGGTCTCCATTGTCACGTACCACCTGGGACGCGATATGCCGGGGGTGCGCGTGGTACGCACCCCGCGCATTCCGTGGTACGGCAAGCTGGAAGCGGGCCCGTCCTGGCATAAGCCGTACCTTGACATGCTGCTGCTCTGGAAAGCTCTCTCCGAAATCCGTTCTTTCCGTCCCCACCTGATTCACGCCCATCTGCACGAAGGAGCCCTGATCGGCTCGGTCTTGAAGCGTCTTTTCCGCATACCATTGCTGTTCGATTATCAGGGGAGTCTGAGCGGCGAGTCCCTTAATCACGGCTTTTTCAAGGACAGATCGTTGCTGATGAAGCTGTTCAAAGGGTTGGAGGGTTTTATCGACCGCCGCGCCGATCTTATAATTACCAGTTCCGACGGCGGGCGGCAGGAACTGCTGCAGGATTGGGACATAGCGCCTCGGAAAGTAACCAATATCATCGATGGCGTCGATACAGAAATTTTTTGCCCCTGCTCGCGAAGCGAAGCACGCCGCGAGCTTGGCATTCCGGATCATGTGAAACTGGTTGTCTATCTCGGCCTGTTTAGCCGGTATCAGGGCGTTGATCTGTTGCTGGATGTCATTGCTCTCGTCAAAACCGCAGCCCCGGACGTTCGGTTTCTGTTGATGGGCTTTCCCGACGAGGAGTACCAGCGGAAGGCCAGTGAGATGGGGATTGCCGATATGATCACGTTCACCGGCCGGGTGCCGTATGATCGCGCTCCGCTGTACTTGAGCGCCGGTGACCTGGCGGTGTCGCCGAAGCTGGCGCTGACCGAGGCCAATGGCAAGTTGTTCAATTATATGGCCTGCGGCCTGCCGACGGTGGTGTTCGATAATCCGATCAACCGGGAGATTCTTGGTGATGAAGGGATCTATGTCGAGCACGGCAATACTGAGTTGCTGGCAGACACTATTATTGCGACGCTCAATGACAGTGAGCGGATGATTCCGCTTTCACAGCGGGTCAGAGAAAGAGCGATCAACATGCATTCGTGGAGTGCCAGATCACGGCAGCTGGAGTCCGTTTACCGGTCGTTGTCGGTCTAGTCGCCGGAGGCCGTTTTTTGTTAAAAATGAGCGCCGGGTGCTAAAAAATATTGACAGGGATAATTCGATTTGCTATACATCTGGTCTCGCAAGCGGGAATAACTCAGTGGTAGAGTGCAACCTTGCCAAGGTTGAAGTCGCGGGTTCGAATCCCGTTTCCCGCTCCAAAGAATTCAAGGACTTAGCCATCATGGTTAAGTCCTTTTTTCTTGCCTTTGAGGCTTTTGTTTCCGTTTATGTTTCCGTTTGGCGAAAAAAACACCCAGAAAAAATGTGCGCCATCCTGAATTTTTTTGAAACCCCATTCCTGCAGAAAGGCCGGCCCCACACGGATGGCACCGGAAGGATTCTATTTCTATTCAGCTGAAAAAGGCCGGGAGCATTGACTCTAAGAGTTGCACGACCGGCCTCGCATATATCTACTTGTCTACGTTGTTTCCGTTTTTGCATCCGTTTTACGGAAAAGATTCAAAAATACAACTAGATATCGTGCGTTTGGAGGAATACAGGCAGGAAGAGTATCAAACGAAGATGGCCGAAGGGTCGATCCGGGACGGCGATAAGGAGCCTGACGATTCCGGGGCCAACTATGTGGGACTCAGGTAAAGGTCGTATGTCAATACTAAGCCAAGAACTCTTCAACGCATTCTCTCAATCCTACGATCCTCCACACTGGATCATCGAGAAGCTCCAAAAATCCGGCGATGCCGAGGTCAGGGCTGCTCTTGTTGCAGCACTTGAGGCAATTCCGGCTACTGCGGTCGGTCAGCTGGACGAGAATATACATTCGATGCTAGAGCACACGTTTCTTAGCAGGGACCGGGACGAGAGAGCTAAACTCCACGTCTTGAGTCGCATTGTTGAACAAGAACTCCACCAAAGACGATTGGCAGAGATCAGTAACGGTACCAATAGTCGCCCTAAGCCGTATGACCACTTATCTTTGCTTGATGTCACAGTCGATGCGGAGGGGCTCGTACCTCTCTCCGAATTCAAAATTGACGGAGACGCTTTGTGTTGCAAAGGCCATGCTTTCTTTGTCTTGCCGGCGATACCCGCCTTCAACTCAAATTACTGGCTCCTGCAGAACATTCAACGTCTAGGTCTAGTAAATGCCGTTAGCGTCCGTCTTGACCCGCTGCTCCATGGACCTGAGACTGAGTTGGCTGGTCGTTTCTACAGAATGGATGTTTATGGCAGACCTCTGGATTGGGATCGGATTCGTTCCCTAAGAGACCAGGAGCATGGGAAATGGACGCCAGGAAATCTTAGCAGGAAAAGCCTGTTTACCGATTATGTTTGGAATCCGCATGCAAACGAGGTGGACTTCATCTGTGAAGAATTGCCACCCTTGCTCGAAGTAGAAAGCCGTGGAGCCCGCTACCTTCATGCCGTCTTCGATAAGCAGAGTAACTGTCTCTCCCACCTTGATGGAGCTATTCGCGCCTATACATCTTCTGAGCTCGAAAGTCGGGCCCGGCTGCACGTCCGTAATGCCGGGAAAATGGGACGAAGAATTAAGGTGTTTCGTACTGACCACCCGATCGATACGGCCACTATGGGTGATATTGTGTCGGCCTTTTTTGTGTGGAACTATGACGTAATGCGGTACTTTGACCCTTCTGTCCCTGATGGTCTTTGATATCGGTACACACTTTTGGCACCAGAACCAGGCTGTCCGGCTCCTCCATTGGGACGTCCGACCTCCGATCGATCCAGTCTTTATTTGAGAACCAACTGTGCCCGCTATTAAGGATTTTGAGGTTACCATCCATGCCTACCAAACCCCGCGAACGAGAAAAAACCTTGATTCGGTACTTTCTCTCTTCCTACGAGCACAACTCCTGGGCAAATTGCCATCTCGATTGGTTGGATGAAAAAAAAGATGGTGCCGTTGAAGTCCTCGCGACAAGATCCGACGGAAAGACGTTAGCTCTTGAGCACACCCTTATCGAAATCTTCGTAGGGGAAAAAGAAGACTATGTGCATTTCAAGCGTTTCTTACTCATTGAAGATGATGCATCAATGGCCGTTCCCGATCGCATAATTTACGCAGACATGCCGAAAGGGGCTCTCCCAAAAGGCTATTCTTGGGACACTATTGTCACTGCGGTCCATGAGTGGTTGAAGGCCAAGATCCTCACTTTCCCGGAGGGGCGCTCTCGACATATATGTCCCATCAACGAACTAGAGGGCAATGTGCTCATTACCCTTGCCCTTCAGGTACGAGTCGTTCTGTCCCCAGGGTTTCAGGGAGGGATTCTAATCCGGAGATACGGCGAAACAGATATAGGCGGGGCCGTTGAAAAAGCCATGGCAGCGAAACTTCCCAAACTGGTCAGGACTGAGGCAGACAAGCGGATCCTTCTCCTGGAGCGCGACCAATTCAGCCTCAGCGAGTCGAGCATCCTTGATGAAATTGAAGGACGCAGGCAGAAGTTTCCGGATCTCGAACAGGTGAATGAAGTATGGTTCGCGGAAACTGTATTATTTGACACCGGGAACTACGTTGGGTTTTCTTTGTTCGAGGACCATCAACTGGTGCAGACACTTGATTTTCTCGAAGGGCGATTGCACTCGCGATCCGAATACGGCAAACCTTACGGAGACTTCAATGCCCCGACAGATGGCTCGACCTGATTTCAGAGAACTGCAGTGGAGATATGTGGACCATATAGCACCCGTCAACCGCCTTCTTTTTAACTCGATCGATTTCCAGTCTGTAATAGGACTACGCTAATTACTTCAGGAGCACGATAGCCCACACCCTGCCTCCAACCGAACCAGCATCAACCCAAAGTTGTGACTCACCTTGAGATTCCTGATCGCGTCTTCCATGCTTAACCCGTATCCCCTCACGGTGCGGTTCTCAATCTTTTCGGCGCGGTAGCAGAGATCCTCATCATCCCAGATGACGTTGGCTTCCAGTTTGTTCGATGGACATTGTGGCGGGTGGACATAGTCAGGGTATTCCTTGAGCTTGAGCATCCTCACATAGCATCCTGGAAAGTCCCGCCGTACGGCATCCAGCACCGGACCATCAGCGTTTTCTCTGATAGCATGTCCCGCGTCCCAAATGTCGAACACCCAACCGGCGCACCATTTGGCAAAGGAGAGTGATCGTCTGGAAAGGTAGGTGGCCAGAACAGGAGGTACGGAATCCTTTGCCGGTCGGCCCCGTTTCCCCTGGTTGATTACCCGGTGTTTTACGAGAACAGCGTGGGCGTAATCAGCCTTTTTTGAACCGATGATTCTGGTGATTTCAACAACGGAGAACCCCTTTCGGTAAGCTGTGCAGATACGATCCTCGACCTGATCGAATAGTTGCTGATGTCCGGATAGAACATGGAAGCGATAAGCAATGATAGCGTTCTTTGATGGCATGGTGCGAGCCTTCCTAAAGTCTGTTATAGATCACATTTATTTCATAAATGTATATAGAGAAATTCCCGGCCGATTCGCTTCCGAGTTGATCCATTTTTGGATGTTTTTCCGGGTATATTTTGGTTAGCCATTTTGGGGACCAATATGGAGCCATCATTTCTTTTCTCGAGACAGTTACCATCCGTCATCAGATTTCTCCCGGGACTACTTCAGAATTTTTTCCATAACATCACAGCAAGAGTCTTTTGCCAGATTGGAGGTAGGTGATGGAAAATCGCGCCGTGCTTTGAGAACTGAATCCTGGGGGTACTCAACCGGATTGGCTTTGTGTGCTGGCTGTAAAGATGACACATTGTCTAGGCTCATGAGGTCGAGCACCTGTACCCCCTTCTCCGATGCAAGGAAATACTTAAGCGCCTCATGGGTGAATGCCGCCTGCTTCCTGCTTTTCCGTAATCGCTCAAAAACCTCTACGATGGCCGGATCGTATGTGTTGAGCTTGATGGTGTACTGGGGCATATCAAGCTCACTTTCCACCGGCAAGTGACAGAAAACCCCTTGCATTGGCAAATTCAGGCTCGGGCAGGATAACGACTTCAATGTTTTTGGCCGGGAATCCATCCTTGAGCAGAGCAGCGCCACCGCCGAACAGCAGCACTCGATCAAAATCAGCATGCATCCCAACGTGTGCCTGCAATTCCCCCTGAACATCCCTGATGATATGCTCGATATACGCAACACCGGCTTCGTGGATCTCTTTGGTGACATCATGCCGCTCGAAGCCATACTGGAGGAAGCCCTTTTCGATCAGGAAGGCAATTTCGACAGGAGTGAAGGTGCCTGATGGAGCAAGGCTTTTGATGCGTGGCAGCAGAAAACTCGTTGCCATCTGATAGACCCCGCGTTTGTTAAGGGTCTTGCCGTAGATGATCTGTTTCTTTTGGGGAGAGAACAACGTAAAGATGATAGTGTTGAATCCGATATCGATGCCGAGCACGTTTCCCGTTGGACGTTCAGGCAACGAGTCAAGGTAGTCCCTGAGTCCGCCGAGGCCTTGTGGGAATATGGCGACTTCCTTCACCGTGCCACCGGTCAACGACTTTGCCAGCGTGGGAACCGCCCCTCCTGGCTTATGCTGCTCTTGCCAGAAGGAATAAGGCAGTCCAACGGCAAGGAGTAAGTCTCCTGCAGTTACCGCGACCTTTTGGCAATGTTCGACGAAAACCGGGTAGTACCTGACCAGCTCTTCCATTGTTTTCAGGTAGGAAGAACCGGAAGACAACAGCGCTTCCTCCCCTATCAGCAGATTCTCGCCATTGTAGCTGAAGGCGGAAACTATCCTTCCCTGTCGTTCGCCGTAGATCCACTTTGCCGATGAGAAACCGAGATCACAAACCAGCACATCCATGAAAATCTCCTTTTTGGTGCAGAAAATGGGAGATTCAATCCCCCTGTATAAAGAATCACGAAGGGGGTAAGGTGGATGGGCACCAAAAATGGTGCAATTTTTGGTGATAAGGCAAAAAAAATACCAATTATGGCGACAATTATGGACTGGAAACCGTACCCAATAATGGATACTTAAATCCTGGTTACCAAAATGGAACCATTCATGGCACCAT
>CAIYDX010000174.1 GCA_903925005.1 uncultured Geobacteraceae bacterium | reverse complement strand
TTGGTGAGTGCCAGTATCGGTTTAACCGCCGGTTCAATCTGCCAGCCATCTTCACCAGACTGGTCTACGCTGCTACGCATACCGGATGCCGTCCGGAATGGTTTTTACGACTAGCGCTCTTTTAGAACGATTCAGGAAAAACATTGATAGATTTTATTCGAAAAAAAGGGGGGGGGGATCACCGCCAACTCTTGTGCAACGAATTAAGTTCACGCGGCGCGAAATATAAGCTACTACCGGTTGTCAAGACAGCGAATTGAAGAATTTAAGTTTGCTCAGCTCAGTTTTCAGCCTGTTTTTTCAGGTCTGTTTGTTCAAGAATCCCTTTGAAGTAGACTTCAGCTGGGGTCATATAACCAAGTGACTGATGTTGCCGTTCATTGTTGTAGTAGTCGAAGTAGCGCTTGATTCCGTCTCTGGCTTGTTGCACAGATTCATAGTCATGGAGATATATTTCTTCGTATTTGACTGAACTCCAGAGTCGTTCCACAAATATGTTATCAAGTGCTCTGCCTTTACCGTCCATGCTGATACGCACCCCGCAAAAATGGAGAATCCCGGTGTGGCGCGGACTCGTAAACTGAGAATCCATTCGACTTAGTTATAGTCAACCGACACACTGAAGCTGCCAGTGTAGTTTCCGGGAGCCTGCGCACTGCTGACCGTGAGAGTTCCGCCGACCAGAAGTGTCTGCGCACCAGCGGTAAGAATGCCGGTACCAGAGGGGTTGCTGACGAAGCTGCCAACCGTCATGGTATGCGCTGCACCATCGCTCAAAGACACGCTGCTTGCCGGCAGTGTGATGCCGTAGGTGTAGCTCCCCTCACCACTTACTGCAAAAGATGCTGCGTTCTGGGTAGAACCCTGAGTGAAGAGCGTAACGCCGCCGGTTGCGGCTCGGCTGCCGGCCGTACTCAGCACAACAGTGCCACCCGTGCCCGCTATAAATTTGCCAAATAACATATCTAAATTTTTAGAAATGGCTATGGGTGTCACAACATTGGCCGTTGCATTGGCGGTGGCAGTAGCGGCATTGCTTTCTGAATATGTGACAAGAACAGCTAATACCGTTATGACGAAGAGTGCGATAACTCTGGCAAACGATTTATGAGCTCTCATTTTAATCTCCTGTAATAATTTATTCAGGTTACATCCTTCTACGTGTGGAGCATAACCCCTAACAAGACCTTTTTTGTCCTTTGATTCCAGCGTACGCCAGCCGCAGATTATTTGCAATATAAATTCACAAGCATGTAGTGAGCTTATAAAGTGTCAGCTTATTTCCATTTGGTGAACGTACTTTCACCAATTATATAGTTTCCATCCGGAAAGTCCGGATGAGAAACTGTTGGTTTCCGATTTGGAAAGGGCAGATTTTTTGCCCTGGCAAGGGAATCAAGGGATTGCGCGGAGGCGTACTACTGTACGCCGCACAAGCAATCGCGCAGATTGACGCCACCAGGGCGGAAAAGAACCCTTTCCTGACGGAAACTATATAGAAGGCAATCAATCGGAGGAGATGAGATTGTGTAACTCTATTAAGTAGTTGTTGCCTATGCTACATCAAAATATCTGCCGTCGGCATTTTCGGCATCTTGAAGGAATAATTCGCTCCCGGTAAGTGTCGCTATTTCCTGAAGAACTAACGATTTGGTTTTGATTTGGCGTGTCAGCCACCCCGATTTATGGAGCGTTATCAGTGCATATGGTCCGATCCATGACAAAGCGATGAAGAAGAAAAAACCGTACATAAAGGCCCAGAGGGAAGCAAACGTTCTAAACTTCCACGCGTATATGATTGCTGCCAGACTTGAAGTGATAACTATGCCGAGAGCCGTATTGACTCCGAATACTGCCGGGTGAACGATAATCAGTCCGCAGGTAATCACGAGAAGTATCGGGATTTTCGTAATGGAAACCCAGCTGGATACCAAGTTGATTCTTGCACCAAGCTTTGATTCATCGCGGAACGGTTTGAATATGAAGCGTGTCATGGCTATATTTTCGCGGACATCGCTCCGTACCCATCGCAGATACATCTTGCAAAGGTTGGCATATGTGACTGGAACTTCGGTATGCACTCTGGAGTTCTGCTGAAAGAGAACATGATATCCTTCTCTGAGAATCAGGTTGGTTATGGCACGATCTTCTCCGATGTTGGCAGCCTGACCTCGGAACGTCTGGAACAGCCATTCTGGCAGTATATTCATGACAACGCTCCTGCGGTAGGCTGACAATGCCCCTGGTGTACACATAACCGCCTTGACCATACTCTGGCTTGCGCGGATAAAGTCAAAACTATATACGAACGCCACGTCAAGCATCCTGGGGATCAATCCGCTGTCCCTGTTGAGGACCCTCACATTACCGGCAACGGCTCCGACTTTTTCATCAAGCACAAAAGGCATGACGAGGTTCCTCAAGGTATCGGCTTCGACAATGGAGTCGCTGTCGACAGTTACCAGAACTTCTGCCGTGCTCTGCTGGAATCCGGCATGGAGGGCATGACGTTTCCCTTTGTTGTAGGGTTGCTTGATGATGATTAAACGGTCACCAATGATTTCTTTGGCCTTCTGAATCCATTTCCAGGTATCGTCAACACTACCATCATCAATAGCGATAAATTTCAATTTATCCTTCGGATAATTGCTGTCGGCAAGACTTCGAAGGGTTGTCAATACATGTTTCCCCTCATTGAATGCCGGAACGACAACTGCACAGTCTGGAAGATGTTCATCTTCACACCCCTGAACAGGTTTGTATCTGAATACCAAAACTGCCCGCCAGAGAAGCTCCGAACAGGAAAGTGCCAGAAGAATTAAGACTGCGTACAGAAACAGTTCTCCTGTGAGAGTTCCCTTAAGGAAACAAGCGGTCGGCGTACCCCGCACGGCGCACTGGAATGTCGTACATGCAACTATTACTATGCACAAAATGGCCGGAAGCCAACTCCTCTTCCCGGTGGTGTGTTCTATTGTTTGGTTGCTCGCGAAAGATACTGCGGCAATATTTTTATTCATCTGGTTGAGCCTCCGTTGTGATTTGTAATGGCAACTATCGTGCCGGAGGAGAACATCGAAAAGCGAGGCTGCAACAGTCTGTTTAAACAGGGTAAAATTAGAAGTTAACTACGTGTTGAAGGGAAAAACGTCAGTTTGATCCGTCATTTCTAACGCAACTGTTATATTTAACGGATAGGAGGTCGCTCAGCTGTTAAGGAGGACGGGGCCGTCAGTAGTGGGGATGTTTAATAAATCACGATAGTCTTGATATGAGTTTCTGCAGGAGCTTTTTGCATTGTACATGGCGCTATCTGCTCTGTTCATCATTTCTTCACTGGACGAGCTTGACGACGTTGTCGGTGACGACGAGTATATGAGGCTGAGCAAAAAATTCAGAGGCGAGGTGGCTGATCTGAAGTATAGAATGGAGCAGTTGGCAGAGAAAAACGATAAAAGTATTGACAGCGGTAAGCGCTTACTCGAACTCGACTTGGGCAGGCGGTGTGCTAACGCCAAACTTCAATAAACCTTTTGATATAATTGCGGTTTCCAACGTTGACTACAAAAGCGAAAAGGCCACCTTTCCTGAGAAAAGCGGCCTTTTTGAGATTTGGCGTCCCCTGGCAAACGCACTTCGAACTTATTAACGACACAGATTCAAATCCTGATTACGACACCGGTTCAAATCCGGGTTCA
>CAIYDX010000173.1 GCA_903925005.1 uncultured Geobacteraceae bacterium | reverse complement strand
TTGGTGAGTGCCAGTATCGGTTTAACCGCCGGTTCAATCTGCCAGCCATCTTCACCAGACTGGTCTACGCTGCTACGCATACCGGATGCCGTCCGGAATGGTTTTTACGACTAGCGCTCTTTTAGAACGATTCAGGAAAAATAATGGCGCAATTGACTGCGGATGGAGAGAGCGTATGAACATCCTGGTTGTTGATGATGATGAGATGGTTAGGTATGTACTGACGGAGAAACTCCAAGAGTCCGGTTTTACGTCTATTGCAGCCACCGATGGACAGAGTGCTGTAAAACTCTTTCGCGACACGGCGTTTGACGCGGTGCTTCTCGATCTAAAAATGCCCGGTATGGACGGTATTGAAACACTCAAGGAACTGCGGAAACAAGATCCCGATATTCCGGTAATCATGGTTACCGCCTTTGGTGACATAGCTACCGCGGTAGAGGCGATCAAGCTCGGCGCCTATGATTTCGTCGAGAAGCCGCCGCAAATAAGCAGGATCATGATGACGCTCAGACGCGCTATCGAAAAGGCAATGCTTGAGCGTGAGGTCAAGAGCCTGGAGATAAATATTGAGAAGTCGGCGGTTCTGAAACAGGCGTATGAGAAACTTAAGGAGCTGGACCAGGCAAAGACGGCATTTCTTTCTTCAGTCTCTCATGAATTACGGACCCCTCTCACTTCAATCATCGGATATGCGGAGATAAGCAGGAAAAAGCTCGCGAAACTTATTCCCGTGATTGCCGACAATGCTCCGGAAACAGTCAACAAAATCAAGGAAGTCGAAGAGAATTTGGGGATTCTTGTCTCGGAGTCCGAGAGGCTTTCCGAGCTGATTGAAAGCATCCTCGACCTGACCGCGATGGAGGCGGGTACGGCGGAATGGCGCTGGGAACCGCTCTCATTGCGTGGCGTCATCGAAAATGCCGCTACGGCGTTTTCCCCGATTATCGAAGAAAAGGAGCTTGAATTCGTATTAATGATCGAGGATGATTTGCCCATGATCAAGGGAGACAGAAACAGGATTTTTCAGGTTATTAATCATTTGCTCTCAAATGCTGTCGCATTTACCGACCAGGGGCGGGTGACATGCAGCGCCAATAAGGTCAACAATGAGATAGTGGTCAGTATTGCCGATACCGGCCGGGGCATCCTCGCTTCGCGGCACGGGTTGGTCTTTGAAAAATTCAGCCAGATCGGCGATGCCCTCACCGACAAGCCGAAGGGGGTCGGACTCGGACTCTCGATATGCCGGCTGATTGTGGAGTATCATGGTGGAAAAATAGGAGTCGATAGCGAACCGGGCAAGGGTAGTGTCTTCACCATTGTGCTGCCGGTCGAGGAGGATCTGGAAGCATGAACATTCCGGGTACTAAAATACTGATCGTCGATGATGATGTCTTTGTACGGGAAATGCTCTCGTCAATCCTTGAAACCAGCGGATACAATGTGGTAATGGCTGAAAACGGTCTGCAAGCGCTTGAAAAATGCATCGCCGACTCGACCATCGATTTGATTGTTTCCGATGTAAATATGCCGGAAATGGATGGCATCCAGCTGATCAAGGCGATTAGAAAACAGGGTCTTGATGTGCCGATTATCATGGTAACCGGCGTGAGCAGTATCTCGGTTGCGGTCGATGCCTTGAGCAGCGGCGCCATCGACTATGTTCTCAAAGACGAGGGGATAGAAGAGACAATCAATATTACCGTCAAAAGAGCTTTGGCGAAGCATCAGCTCAAACTGCAGAATCTCCAGCTTGTTGCCGATCTGGCAGCCAAGACGTCCGAACAGGAAGATACGCTTTCCTACATGACCGCCATCATCAACAATATGCCGGACGGCCTGCTGGTTGCCAATGCCCAAACCCGCATAACCCTCGCTAATCCCGCCCTTGGGAAGATGTTTGGTGTGAGGGAAGCAGATTTGGTAGGCAAGGGTTGTCAGGATGTATTCAATGGGAATCTGGCGCCGCTGTTTGAAATGATCCGCATGCAATCCGATAACCCTGTTGCCGTCCAGATGGAGTTGGAGGGGGGGAGGACCGGCTCGGCCGTAGCTGCTGTAATCCGTAAAAAACAGGCCTTCTCCGGCAAGGCGGATGAATTTATCGGCAATCTGGTGATTGTGCGGGATGTCACGTCCGAGAAGGAAGTCGAGCGGATGAAGGATGATTTTCTCTCCACCGTTTCCCATGAACTCAGGACCCCCTTGACCTCGGTCTTAGGTTTCACGAAGGTAATCAGGAAAAAGCTGGAGGAGGTAGTTTTTCCCCAGCTGCCATCAGGTGACGTCAAAACCGACCGAACGGTGCAGCAGATAAACGAGAACGTCGGGATCATTATTTCCGAAGGTGAACGTCTTACCGCACTGATCAATGACGTCCTTGATCTTTCAAAGATGGAAGCCGGGAAAATCGAGTGGCGAGTGGAATCGGTGCCGATCCTGGAAATCCTGGAACAGGCAATTGCCGCAATTGCACCGTTATTTGAAAATAAAGGGATAATTATCATCAAGGATATTGATGCGGGACTTCCCTCCGTATTCTGCGACAGGGACAGAATAGTCCAGGTGGTGATCAATCTTCTTTCCAATGCGCTGAAGTTCACCGATGGCGGTTCCGTTACGGTAACGGCTCAAAGGATTTCGGAGGATGACAATCATGCGGAAAATGGAGAGTGTCTTGTCAAGGTTGCAATTATTGACACAGGAATAGGGATTGCCGAAAAAGATCAAAATAATGTCTTCGATAAATTCAAACAGGTGGGGGACACCCTGACCGATCGCCCGAAAGGAACCGGTTTGGGACTTCCGATATGCAAACAGATCGTTGAGCATCACGGGGGAAAGATATGGGTGGAGTCTGAACTTGGCAAAGGGAGTACTTTCTCCTTTGTACTGCCGTTGCGACTGCAGAAGGAATATGAATAATCACGATACACAAAATAACGTGCTGATCGAAAATGATGCCGCGCTGAAGGAAAAAGTAGGGGTAGACCAGATCGATCTCCATTGCCGGGATTTATTGCCGTCCCTGATGTCGTCGTCACTGATATCCGTGGGGTTGACGTATTTTTTCTGGGGACAGGTGTATTCACCGGGGCTGCTGCTCTGGATGCTGTTTCAACTTTCGGTCAACCTTTTCCGTTTCAGGATTGTCAGGACGTTTTTTAATCGTCCGGTCGGACGAACAAACGTTGCAAAGTGGCAATGCCGATTGCGATGGGGCGTTTTTCTGGCAGGGATGGGGTGGGGTGCCGGTAATATAATTCTCTATCAGGAAATAGATGTTGAATACAAGGTACTGGTCGCATGTACCTTGCCGGCCGTGTGCGGGATAAGTTCCGCCACCACATCGATTCTGCCCCGCACATTTCCGGCTTTCCTATTTCCGGTCATGCTGCCGTTTCTAGTTGTCAATATAATGCCCGGCACCAGGCTTGGATACGGCCTGGCGTTCTTCGGGATGCTCTTTTCGTTAATCCTGCTGTTAAATTCGCGGCGCAGCCACGACACCATGACTAATGCAATTCGTCTAAGTCATCAAAACCGGTATTTGAAAGAGTTGGCGGATGCCGCCAGCCAGGCCAAGGGTGAATTTCTTTCATCCGTATCTCATGAATTGCGCACTCCCATGACCTCGGTGTACGGTTTTGCCAAGGTAATCAAGAAAAAAATGGTGCAGGATATAATCCCGTTGCTGGATTTGAACGATGCCAAGGTGATGCGTTCGGTTCAGCAGATCAATGCTGATCTTGATGTGATAGTATCCGAAGGCGAACGGCTGACCAGTCTGATTAATAATGTTCTCGATCTTGCAAAGCTAGAGGCCGGCCGGGTTGAATGGCATTTTGGCGATGTCGATCTGGCGGGTATTATTGAACATGTGGCGGCGACTATCAGGCCTTTGACGGAAGCCAGGCAGCTCTATCTGAATCTGTCCGTGGAAAACGACCTGCCGCTTATCCAGGGTGATCGTGACCGACTGGTTCAGGTGCTGATCAATCTGGCCTCAAATGCCGTCAAGTTTTCGGAGCATGGCGGAATTACTATCGGTATACGCCTGGAAAGTGAGAACCTTCTGGTATCGGTTGCAGATACCGGCATAGGTATCGCACCGGAAAACCGCGACAAGGTGTTCGAGAAATTTCATCAGATTGGCGATACTCTGACCGACAAGCCCAAAGGCACCGGACTTGGGCTTTCCATCTGCAAAGAAATTATAGAGCGGCACGGCGGGAGAATCTGGGTGGAATCCGATCTTGGAAAGGGAAGTGTGTTTTGTTTCACGTTGCCGAAGGCCACAGATGCCGTAGATCGGGATATTTTACCGGATACTATTTAATATTTCCTACTAATCACATAGTCAGCGGAGCAATCGGCAATGGAATCATCAAACATACAACTGAAAAGCGAACTGATCATGGACGAGCTCAAAAGACGTCAGCGTGCGAAAGAGGTCGTCGATGTAGACGAGGAGCGGGTCAAGGTCGTCATCTTCTTGTGCGGCACAAACCTTTATGCGTTTTACGGCAGCGACATCAGGGAAATACTCCCGTCATGCGATATATCCTGGGTTCCCTGTCTTCCCGACTATCTTCCCGGCCTCATAAACGTTCGTGGCGATATTGAATCGGTTGTCGATATTAGCCATTTTCTGGGAGAGGAAAAAGGTGCCGCCGGAAAATGGCTGATTGCAATGGCCGTGCATGGCGATTTTCATTCCGGCATACTTATCGATTCGATAGAAGATGTGATCGATATTCCGCTGACTACGATCCATCCGCCGCTGGCAACACTGAATGGCGCTGCCCGGGATCTGGTAATTGGTGAAGTCGAATATAAGGGCAAAACCATTTCATTGCTTGAGGTCGGCAAGCTGTCGGCACTCGTCGCGCTATGAATGACAAGTGCGATATAAGGCTCGACCTGCTGCTTTTTTCGGCCTGCGGCGTCCATTTCGGTATCGATGCCGCACAGGTAGCCGGAATCGCAAACTATGACGGCGAACAGAGTGATGACCTGTTCTGGTTTCACGACGAGCTTGGATTTGGCGCCGGAAACTCTGTATATTTTTCGCCGACTGTCGTTACCATCAGGACAGACGACATACGGCCGTATCGGGTAATCATCGACACAATGGAAGATATTGCCGAATTCAGCCAGAATGATATCAGTCTGTTTCCAGCACTGTTGGAGCCGTTTACCATCAGAAGGGGTGTGTGGGGGATTTTGCCTCGTAACGGACGTATGGTGCTGCTTGTGGATTTTATACGTTTATTAAAGGAAAAATGTTTGATAAGGGGGGAATAATGAGAATTACGTTGCGTAAAAAGGTATTGGGATTAACGCTTGTCTGCATTTTCTCGATAGCTACGGTCATTTCGGTCATTTCCATCGTGAATATCATCTCTCGTGGTGATGAACGGATATCAGCATATCGAGCAACACTTGTCTCTGAAAGGAGGCAACAGATCAAAGGGTATGTGGACATGGCGGTGAGGGTGCTGGAGAAGATGCCGCCTGATGAGGCCATCAAGGTATCAAAAAACATGCGCTACGGCCAAACCGGTTACCTTTGGATCAACGATTTCAAGAACATCATGATCAGTCACCCCGATCCACGCCTGGAGGGGAAAGACCAGAGTGACCTTCGCGACCCCAACGGTGTTTATATCTTGCGGGAAATCACCAGAATCTGCCGTGAAAAGGGTGAAGGATATGTGGACTACATGTGGAAGATGCCGGGGCAGGAGGAGATGAAGCCGAAGATATCCTATGCCAAGGCTATTCCTTCCAGGAACTGGATCATCGGTACCGGTGTTTACATGGACGATATCAATACCGCGGTTGTCAAGGAGCAGAACGCGATCAAACGGGAGGTTTCCAAAAGCATCATACAGTATGTCGCTATAACGCTCGCCCTGCTGGCGCTCCTGCAGGCAGCGGCATTTCTGATGGTCAAACGGTTTATTTCCGGGCCGATTGAAGAGATTTCAAATACACTTAAAAACTTCAAAAACGATCTGACGGTAGCGGTATCGGTGACCAGTAACGATGAAGTGGGCGAACTTGCCAGCTGGTTCAATGAACATATCAAAGGGCTGAATCAGGTTATCGGGAAAGTTTCCTGTATTACCGAAAGGATCTGCTCGCATGCCGGTGCCATTGCGTTAACCATGGACCAGCAATCCGGATTTTCCACCCAGCTTTCCAGCTCGGTGGTGGAAATATCGTCAACCATGGAAGAGTTTTCCTCCACGGCAAGCCAGATAGCCCAGCACAGCCAGAGTGTGGTGGAAAGGGCCGACAAGACGCTGGACGACACCAAAATAGGCGCTGCCGAAGTCGAAAACCTTAACTTCAAGATCAATGACATAAGCCACAACATACAGACAAATTTGGGCGAAATAGTCGAACTGGGTAGAAAGTCGAAAGAGATCAACAAGGTTATGGAGATAATCAATAACATTGCCAACCAGACCAAGCTGATTGCATTCAACGCTGCACTTGAGGCGGCCAGCGCGGGAGAATCGGGAAAACGCTTCGGTGTGGTGGCGGTAGAGATCCGGCGTCTGGCGGACAGTGTGGTAGAATCAACCTCCGAAATCGAGGGGAAAATAACGGAGATCCTTGATTCGGTCAACCGATTGGTAATGTCTTCGGAAAAGAGTTTTCTTCTCATTCAGGAAGGTCAGGAATATGCCTCTCACACGGTGGCGATGCTGATTGAAAGCGTGGACGGCGTGGATGAAACCGCCAGCGCCGCCCGGCAGATTTCCCTTTCTACCCAGCAGCAGCAGATAGCCAGCAGTCAGGTGGTCCTGGCTCTTAAGGATATCGATCAGGGCGTTCGCTTTGCTACCGATTCCATTCATGAAACAAACAGCGCGACCGACGAACTGCTGGGACTCTCCGAACAGTTGAGGACATTGGTTCACACCTTTAAAGCTGATAATCTCAGCAGTGAACAGGGGAGTTCGCCGGCTCCGGAGACCCTCTAACTCATGGCAAATTCAAAAAGTATCATTCGGGTTTTGGTTGTTGACGACAGTGCACTGGTCCGCGACATGATTCGTGCCATCCTTGAGTCCGAGCCGGGTATCGTCGTGGCTGGAGAGGCCGCGGACGGCGCCGAGGCTGTTAATATGGTCGCCTCGCTCAAACCGGATATTGTGACCATGGATATCGAGATGCCGGTCGTCGGAGGGCTTGAAGCCATAGAGAGGATCATTGCCGAGCATCCGGTGCCGATTCTGGTGGTAACCGCTTTGACCGGGGTGCGCACCGCCTTTGCCGCGGTATCCAAAGGCGCACTGGACGTCATTGAAAAACCGGATATCAGTCTGGAAAATGTACGTAATCTTATCAGTAAGATCCGTCTCCTGGCAAAAGTCGATGTTCCGGCCCATCTACTGACGATGAGGAGGCAATCCGGAACCGTGGATGCAGGCGGAGTGGCGATCAAGAAGTGTTTTTCGAAAGGGGGAATCATTGTCATCGCTGCCTCCACCGGCGGCCCGCAGGCCATTCACTCAATTCTGTCGCGTCTGCCTGCCCAATTCCCGGTTCCGATCGTAATAACACAGCATATCGCCGAAGGGTTTACCCAGGGAATGGTGGACTGGCTGAGTACGGTAACACCACTCAAGGTACGAGTGGCGAGACATGGCGACCAACTTGCCGCGGGTAACGTCTATGTCAACCCGGCCGAACATTCGATGAGGATCACCGAGCATGGCATGATTATTCTCGGTGAAAAGGAAGCACGTCAGGTCTACCACCCATCCTGCAACACGCTCCTTACTTCGGTTGCCTCGGCTTATCGTGAACGGGCTACCGGGTTGATCCTCAGCGGTATGGGGGATGACGGAGCTTCAGGTATGCAGGCAATCAGGAAAGCCGGTGGAGCTACTCTTGCGCAGGATGCTACGAGTTCCGTGATTTTCGGTATGAACCGGATGGCGGTGGAACGAGGCTGCATAGACAAGGTGCTGGCGCTCGCGGATATTCCGGCTGAACTGATGCAGCGGGCCGGAGTCTGACTATGACGGCCACCGCACGGTCTCATAAAATGGGCGAGGCTGTCGACCTTGCTCCATTTAAAGAGCTGATGCTGCGTACGTGCGGACACAGCTTCGAAAAGGAACGGGAACAGGCGCTTATCGCGAGTTTGTGGCGACGGATGGCGGCGCTGAAGATCGATTCCTCTGAAGCTTATCTCGCCCTGTTGCTGCGCGACCAGGATGAGTTGCTGCGGTTGACTGAACTGCTGACGGTCAATGAAACTTATTTTTTTCGTGAACCTGAACACCTGAACCTTTTGGTCGATATGCTGGTGCCGGAGTTCATGGCTGTTCGTGACCTGAGGCCGATCAGGATTTTGAGTGCCGGCTGCTCCACCGGGGAGGAACCTTATTCAATTGCCATAATGCTGCGGGAACGGTTTGGAGCCGAGAGTGAGCGGCTGTTTGCCATTACCGGCGTTGATATTGATTCCACCGCTATTGCAACGGCAAGAGTGGGTGCCTATGGAAAAAGCTCGTTTCGTGGTATGGACCAGACCCTGCTTGAACGCTACTTCGAACCGCACGAACAGGGGAAGTTCCGGGTCAGCGCCTCGATCAGAAATCAGGTCGGCTTCGAGGTGGTAAACCTGCTGGGCACTTCTTATCCTCAAAGGATGCTGTTGCCCGACATAATCTTGTACCGGAACGTATCGATCTATTTCCCCGGAAAGGTGCAGCGGGAAATATTCGGCAAACTTGCCGAGCTTCTCACCGATGGCGGGTGCCTGCTTGTCGGTGCGTCGGAAACTATTCACCATGACATAGGCATTCTTTCGCTTGTAAAGCAGAAGTCGCTCTTTTTCTATCGCAAATTACCGCCGCTTGTTTTTGAAGAACGCCGCACGTCCAGCCGTCATTCATTTACTCCCGAGCGGCTACGGAGCGTGGCTTTACACACATCAGCTCCAACTTATACGGCCAGGCCGGAGGTTCACCAGAATCGACCGCCTGAGAGGCCTGTTCATGAACGTCCGCGTAAACAGTCTCACTCACCGGTGCCGATTGATATCAAGGGCAGTTTTGACGAGGCCATTGTGCTGGCCCAAAATAAACAGCACGACAAAGCGCTTGCGATTCTCGATGCCATCATCGAACAGGATGGAACCTTTGAGAAAGCGTACTGCCTCAAGGGGAGCCTGCTTTTGAGCGCATCGCGTTTCGATGAGGCCCGCACCGTCTGTGAAGCCATTTTGGGACGAGACCCGCTCTGTCTGGAGGCGTATCTGATGCTCGGGATGGTGGCGCGGCAGAATGGGGAGATTGATGATGCTATCAAGCGTTTCCGAGAGGCCATCTATCTGGACTCCTCTTGTTGGCTTGCCCATTTTTATACCGCCGAAATACTGTTCGTGCAATTGGATGCGAAACGTGCGCAAAGCGGCTATGAAGCGGTGCTCAATATTCTTGGTAAAGGGGCTCTGAAAGAGCAGGGGCAGAAATTTTTCCCTCTTTCGTTCAACGCGGAACAGTTTATCGTAATATGCCGACATAAAATATCTCTCTTGGAGAATAGATAAACATGGCCTTCGATCACTCCAAATTTCTTGCGCGTTTCGTCGAAGAGGCGCGCGAACATTGCTCGCGGATAAGCGAAGGGCTGCTCAATCTGGAAAAACTGCCCGGCGATGCCGAGATGATTAACGGTCTGTTCCGTTCAGCACACACGATTAAGGGATCGTCCCGGATGATGAAACTTTCCGGCGTCACCGAACTTGCCCATAAGATGGAGGATGTACTTGACGCGGTCCGCAGTGGTAACATCCCGTTGACCTCATCAGTCTCCGATGCCCTCTTTCGGGGAGTAGATGCTCTTTTGGCAATGCTGGATCGGATAACAGCGGGAGATACGTCCGTGGAAGCGCCGGAGGCGCTCTGCGAAGTGTTGAGCCTGGCAGCAACGATACCGGCCGAAGGTGCATTGCCGGCGGCTCCGGCTCAGCCGGCTGCCCCTGTCGCGGCTTCCTCCGCCCCGCCTCTTCTCTCGGTCTCATCGGCCCAGGCCGCTCCACCGGTTGAACAAACTATTTCTGCTCCTGCAGAGCCCGCACCACTGCCAATGGCCCCCAAAGGACGGCAGGTTGACTATCTGCGCATCAATGCCGCCAAACTTGATGACTTGATCAGACTCATGGGGGAGATCGTCTCCGAGCATGGCAGGTTCAAGAGGCATATCGGAAGGCTCACTGAAATTGAGCGAGCAACGACGCGACATCTCAAAGCCGTCGCCGGAAAGCTCAGTACCGGTGATAATGAACATGAACCACTTTTAAAGGCTTGCGCCGCAATCCAGCTTTCTCTGCGCCAGTCGGTGCGGGCCATGTTTGACGCGTCACTCATGCAGGATCATCTTGTCGGCGATTTGCAGGAGACCTCGCTCAGGATGCGCATGCAGCCGCTCTCGACCGTATTTGACCCTCTGCGCCGCACTGTAAGGGATCTTGCCCACGAACAGGGCAAAGATATCGATTTCGTTGTAGAGGGGGGAGATACCGAGCTGGACAGGAAGATTATCGACCGTATCGGTGATTCTCTGATGCATATGATTCGCAATTCACTGGACCATGGCCTGGAAAACGCGGAAGAGCGGGCGGCGGCTGGAAAACCGGCCAAGGGGACCATCAATCTTTCAGCGTTTTATGACAGCGGCTGTGTCACCATTTCCCTTGGTGACGATGGCAGAGGGCTATCAGCCGACAAAATACGCGAAAAGGCCCTGTCAAAACGTCTGTTCGAGCCGGAGACAATAGCCGGGATGTCCCGTGCGGAGATACATAACTTGATATTTATGCCCGGTTTCAGCACGAGCGCCATCATCACCGATCTTTCAGGTCGCGGGGTGGGGATGGATGTTGTCAAGAAAAGCATCGTTGATGAGTTGAAAGGGACTATTTTCGTCGAAACCAGGGAAGGGAGCGGCACTACCTTTCTTCTGCGGCTCCCCCCCAATCTGGCGGTGTTTCCTCTGTTCCTTATCTGCGCCAACGGAAGAACATGTGCCTTGCCGGCTACGTCGCTTGTCGAAATGCTTTCGGTTCAACGTGAGGAGATCATTGAGATCGTCAACAAACGCGCCATTCGTCTCAGGGAACAGATTATCCCGGTAGAGAAGCTGACAACTCTCCTCAAAATCTCGAAAGAAACGTCTGCCGAGGCGAATGAGGCGTTGATTGTCATCATCAGGGACGGGGAAGAAAAACTGGGGTTGGAGGTAGACGAAATCATCGGTCGCGAGGAGATGGTGGTAAAGCAGCTGCCGCCTCATCTGCAGAACCTCTCCATGGTATCGGGGGTCACTATCGGGGAGCGTGACAGCATCATAAATGTCCTTCATGTCCCGGAACTTATCCGGCAGGCCCGGGAATTTGGCGAGCCCGGACGGCTGAGACCCGCCGTCAAGGAAGATCGCACGGCAACGGTTCTGGTGGTTGATGATTCAATTAACACAAGAGAGATCGAAAAAAGCATTCTGGAAGCTTATGGTTACTTAGTGGATACGGCCGAGGACGGCCAGGATGCGCTGGAGAAGATCGGTGCGACCTTGTACGACCTGGTAATTACCGATGTCGAGATGCCGCGCATGGACGGTTTTTCGTTTACCGAACGGCTGCGTGCCGACGATCGTTACCGGCATGTGCCTGTCATCATCGTCACCTCGCGCGAGAAGGACGAGGATAAACGGCGTGGCATACAGGTGGGCGCCAACGCCTATATCGTCAAAGGGGCATTTGATCAATCCAATCTGATAGAAACCGTTCGCAACCTGATCGGATAATAAAGGAGCATATAATGAGTGACACACTTGAAACTATTCTGGTGGTTGATGACGACGAATTCACCGCCCAGCTGACCGGAATGATTCTTGATGCAGCAGGATACGAAGTCGTGATTTCCGAAGGGGGGATGGACGCCATGGAGAAGATGGCGGAAGATCCGACGATCCGCGTGGTGGTTTCGGACATGAACATGCCGTTCATCGACGGGGTCCAGCTTTTCGCCGAGTTGCGGGAACATGGCTATCATCAGCCTTTCGTACTCTTGACCGGTGAAGATGCCGCTCCTCTCAGGTTGGCACATCCGGATATGGATGGCGTGCTGACGAAGGATGAAGAATTGCAGGAGACGCTGCCGGAGATGGTGGGAGCGCTTCTTTCGCGCAGCTGAGATGGGCGGCCTGGATGAGTAGCCATGAAGCAGCGTGGTATTCGGATTTTGTATTAAAGGGAGGACGAAATGCCTGAGAAGCCGAAACTGGCGGTTTACTGGGCCGCGTCATGCGGCGGTTGCGAGATTGCCGTAGTCAACCTGCACGAGAAAATCCTGGACGTTGATGCGGCGATGGATTTCATGTTCTGCCCCTGCCTTTTGGACACCAAGAAGAAGGATATTGAAGCGCTCCCGGACCGGGCCATTGCCGTGACCCTCTTCAACGGGGCTCTGCGCACCGAAGAGAATGTCGAAATGGCCCATCTGCTGCGGAGGAAATCGCAAATCCTGGTGGCCTTCGGTTCCTGTGCCAAGGGGGGATGCATCCCGGCGCTGGCCAACTTCACCACAAAAGATGAACTGCTGAATGCCGTTTACCTTGATAATCCCTCGGTTGATAATCCTGCGGCGGTCATCCCCTCCGGCACGACCGGTTTTCCTGAGGGGGACATTCACCTGACGCCGCTCCTGGAACGGGTAAAACATCTGGCCCAGGAGGTCGAGGTCGATTACTATATTCCCGGCTGTCCTCCTGAATCGGAGCAGATCTGGAATGTGATCGAGACGATCCTCTCCGGTGATCTGCCGCCCAAAGGGAGTACGATCGGCTGCGGTACCCTGACTGTCTGTGACGATTGCGACCGGACCAAGGAGGAGAAGCGTATCACCGCCTTCCGGCGCAATTATGAGTTCTACCCTGATCGCAAAGCCTGCCTGCTGGAACAGGGACTGCTCTGTATGGGGATCGCCACCCGGAACGGCTGCGGCGCCCCCTGCACCAAGGCCAACATGCCCTGCACCGGTTGTTACGGCGCGCCGGAGGGGATCCGCGACCAGGGGGCAAAGATGGTGGCGGCGCTCGGTTCGGTGATGGACATCGGCGATACCACCGGTCTGTCGGAAAAGGCAATTGCCGGACGGGTGGATGATTTCCTGAAAACGATTCCCGACTACGCCGGACTGTTCTACAAATACACCCTGGCCAGTTCGACACTGGGCGGTCGGGTGGGAAAACAAACCTGAACTGCAATAGAACGCGGATGACGCAGATTGAACGGATTTTCGCGGATTAAAATCAAAATTATTGTTTTGGCTGATCCGTACAAATCCGATTAAATCGGATTTTATCCGCGTTCCATTGCCTTTGATTTTTTTCTGTCTGGTTTCAGCGGTACTGATTTTGGAGGTGTTTGATGCAACGCATCGTGATTGACCCGATAACCCGTCTGGAAGGGCATGGCCGGATCGACATTTTTCTGAACGATCAGGGGGGGGTGGAGAATACCTTTTTTCAGATTCCGGAGTTGCGCGGTTTCGAACAGTTCTGCGTAGGGAGAATGGCCGAAGAGATGCCGGTCATTACCAACCGGATCTGCGGGGTCTGTCCCGAGGCGCACCACCTGGCGGCCACCAAGGCGCTGGACAAGGTCTTTGGCGCCGAGCCGACCCCAACGGCAAAGAAACTGCGGGAACTGCTCTACATGGCCTTTTTCGTCACCGATCATACAACCCACTTTTATGCATTGGGCGGCCCCGACTTCATCGTCGGGCCGGATGCCCCTCCTTCGGAGCGCAATATTCTGGGGGTGGCCCGCAAGGTCGGGCTGGAGGTCGCCGGCGAGGTGATCGCCTGTCGTAAACGGAATCACGAGATCATCAAGTTTCTTGGCGGTAGATCGATCCATCCGGTGGCCGGAGTCCCCGGCGGCTGGAGCCGCTCCATTACTGCGGAAGAGCGAACAGAGATTGAAACAACTGCCCGTAAAAATATCGAATTTGCCAAATTCTCGCTGTCCATCTTCGAAAAAATCGTCCTGAAAAACCCGGTATATCTGGAACTTGTAACCTCAGACATCTATCTGCACCGCACCTATTCGATGGGGACCGTGGATGCCGGCAATCAGGCCAACTTCTATGACGGTATAATCCGTGTTGTGGACCAGGAAGGGGCCGAATTTGTAAAATATCACCCTTCCGAATACCGCGAACATATTGCCGAACGTGTCGAGGCGTGGACTTACCTGAAATATCCATATCTGAAAAAAGTGGGGTGGAAGGGGCTTAACGACGGAATCGAGAGTGGCATCTACACCGCTACGCCGCTCTCAAGGCTGAATGTCTCCGAGGGGATGGCGACGCCATTGGCCAATGACGAATACCAGCGGATGTACGAAACCTTCGGCTGCAAAAAAGTCACTGCTGCCCGGTATGAGCCGATTCATCATCGTCTGGCCACCCACTGGGCGCGGCTGATCGAACTGCTCTATGCTTCGGAGCGGATGCTGGAACTGGCGCTCGATCCGGAAATTACTTCTCCGGAGACCCGCAACATTCCTGATCCGGCCCGGTTTGTCGGTGTGGGGATCGGTTCGGTCGAAGCCCCGCGCGGGACGCTTACCCATCATTATGAAACCGACGAACGAGGAGTGCTGACAAAGGTCAATATGATCGTCGGCACTACTAATAACTATGCCCCGATGTCGATGTCGATAAAACGAGCCGCGGAAAAACTGATCACCGGCAACGCTTCGGATGAAGCGATCCTCAACAGGGTGGAAATGGCCTTCCGGCTGTACGATCCCTGTTTGTCCTGTGCCACACACTTTCTCCCCGGCAAGATGCCGCTGACCGTGTCGATCCGCGACAGCCAGGGCGGGATGCTGCGGGAGATGCGGAGGAAGTGATGACCGCATCAGTTATAGCGGAAACCGTGATCATTGGGATGGGCAACCCGCTCCTTTCCGACGACGGAGTCGGGATCGCCGTTGCCCATGCCGTGGCGGAGCGCCTGAAGCTTTACATGAAGCTGACCGTGACGGAGCTGCATACCGGGGGGATCAGACTGATGGAAGCGATGGCCGGTTTCAAACGGGCCGTGGTGGTAGATGCGATGCTGAGCGGCGCAACACCCGGTACGGTCCGGCGTTTTGACCCGAATGATTTTATCAACACCAAGAATACGTTTTCCAGCCATGATACCGATTTTGCCACCGCCTATGATCTGGGACGGATGGTGGGTGTTCCGTTGCCGGAACAGGTATCCTTCTGGGGTATCGAGGCTCGCGAATTTGATCTTTTTGGCGAACGGTTCACCGATGAAGTGGCTGCTGCAGTCCCGGAGGCCGTGGACCGGATCAGTGCCCAGATTACCGAATGGGAGGGGGGAGCATGAAGGTAGGCATTTATTTCTGTAACTGCGGCAGCAATATCGCCGACAAGATCAGCTCCGAAGCGGTGGCCGAAGCGGCAAAATCATTCCCCGATCACCCCTATGTAACAACCGTAGATTTTATCTGTTCGGAAGACGGCAAGCTACGGTTCGAGGAGAGCCTGAAGACAGAACGCCCCGATCGGGTGGTCGTAGCCGCATGCTCTCCCCGCGATCACGAAGCTACCTTCCGTCGCTGCCTGACCAATGCGGGGATGAATCCGTACCTGATGCAGATGGTCAACATTCGCGAGCAGATCGCCTGGGTAACCGAAGATCCGGCAATCGCAACCGAGAAGACGATTAGAGCCATTCGTGGAGCGGTTTTCCGGGTGCGGTTGCAGCAGCCGCTCGAAAAGAAACAGTTGGAGATCTGCCCGGATGCTCTCGTAATCGGCGCCGGCCCTGCCGGTATGAAAGCGGCCCTGTCGCTGGCCGAAGCGGGGCGGTCGGTGGTGCTGGTAGAGCGTACGCCTTTTGTCGGCGGTCTGCCGGTCCGTTTCGATGAGCTCTTTCCGGCCCTGGAGTGCGCTCCCTGCATGCTGGAACCGCTGATGGGGGATCTGCTCCATGGCGATCATTCCGGGAATATCGAACTGATGACTATGGCGGAGCTGGTCGAGGTGACCGGTTTTTATGGGAACTTCATTGCCAGGATCCGGCGGAAACCGCGCCATGTTTCGCTGCACGAATGCATCGGCTGCGGCGAGTGCGTACAGGTCTGTCCCGCGACCACTATGAATGACTTCAACGGCAGCGCCAGCGAGCGCAAGGCAATGGACTTCGCTTTTGCCGGTGTTCTACCAAATGCGCCGTTCCTGATGGAGGAGATCTGTATCCGTTCACGGGGCGAAGAGTGCAGGGCCTGCAAGGACGCCTGTCCGATGGGCGAAGATGTCGTCAACCTGGAAGAGGTGGAAAAGATTGTCGAACGGAGGATCGGCGCGATAATTCTGGCTACCGGCGCCGGACTGTATGATGCCTCTCAGGTTTCCGGCATGGGGATGGGGACATTGCCGAACGTGTATGATGCCCTGCAATTTGAACGGATGCTGTCATCAACCGGCCCGACCGGCGGCGACATTCTTACCGGTGAAGGAATCCCCCCTTCGTCGGTAGCCATCATCCACTGTGTCGGCAGTCTTGACAGCGAGCATAAGGCTTACTGCTCGGGTATCTGCTGTCAGTATGCCTTCAAATTCAACCATATGATTGCCGCCAAACTTCCCAATGCCAGGGTCACCCATTATCACCGCGAACTGGTCATGCCGGGTAAAGAGGCGCAGCTCATTTTTCAGAAAGCAGCCCTGAACAAAAAAACGAGCCTGAAACGCTATAGCAACATTAAAGAGCTTGCGGTCACCCAAAGGAAAGATGGGAGGCTTGCGGTCAGTGCCAAGGGTGAGGTTGCGTTGGCGGACATGGTCATCCTCTGCCCGGCGGTGGTTCCGGCGGAAGGCGCGGGTACGCTTGCCGCGATGCTGGATGTCGGCTGTGATTCATTCGGGTTCTTCCGGGAACTGCATGGAAGAATGGATGCCGCCCAGAGCACCATGAAAGGTGTTTATCTGGCCGGCTCCTGTCAGGAACCGATGGATATCCGGTCGGCGATGCTGGAAGGTATGGCCGGTGTCGGTCATACCCTGGCCGGACTCCAACCGGGACGTATGATAGAAATTGAGCCGATCTGTGCCGAGGTCGATGAGACCCGGTGCGCCGGTTGCCATCTCTGTGTTTCCGTCTGCCCCTATCATGCGATATCGTTCAATACCGAACGGAATGTTTCTAATATCAACGTCGTTCTCTGCCGCGGATGCGGCACCTGTGTGACCGCTTGTCCGGCAGCAGCTATTACCGGCCACCACTTTACCGGTGAACAGATCATGGCGGAGATTGAAGGAGTCTTGAAATGACGGAAGAGAAAGGCTTTGAACCTAAAATAATCGGATTTCTCTGTAACTGGTGTTCATACGCCGGTGCCGACAAGGCTGGTGGTTCGCAGGAACCGTATCCTCCCAATGTCCAGGTCATACGGGTCATGTGCAGCGGCAGGGTCGATCCGCAGTTCATCCTTTCCGCACTTGAAAAAGGCGCCGATGGTGTTATAATCCTTGCTTGTCATCCCGGAGACTGCCACTATAAAGAGGGGAACTGCCGAGCCCTGCAGCGTCACAGTATGTTGAATCTGATGCTGGAACAGCTGGGAGTAGAAAAAGAGCGCTGTCGGCTGGATTATGTCTCAGCGGGAGAAGGGGAAAAGTTTAGCAGGGTCATTGCTGAGATGGTCGAATCTGTTCGTATGCTCGGGCCGATCTCGTTAGCGCGTTAATTTATTGTAAACAATATAATAAAACCACAAGGAGAGAATGTTATGGCTGTTGCAATGCTCGACGCACGAGGACTTAAATGCCCTCAACCGACACTAAAAATTACCGTCATGTCGGTTAAGATGAAACCGGGTGATTTACTTGAAGTTGTCGCCGATTGCCCTACTTTTGAAAAGGATGTGCGCGATTGGTGCACGCGTGCGAGAAAGGTTCTTCTTTGGGTCAAGGAAGAGGGAATGGCAAAAAAGGTGCAGATCCAGTTTTGATCACAAGCAGCAGAAAGGATGTACAGCTTTGAGCGCACAAACAGAAGCCATTGCGACAAAACTGAAAAAAATACGTGAAGCTTACATAAAGCAGCTTCCGGTCCAGCTGGAAAGAATCCGGGCCTCCTACTCCGAGTTTGTCCTGGGAGAACAGGGGAACGATTCGCTGGAGGATTTGCATCGCCGTATCCACACCATGAAAGGGGCGTGCGCTTCATTTCGATTGGGTTTGTTGAGCTCTGTTGCCTTGACGGGGGAGCAGCTGGCAAAGGAGGCGATGAAGTCCGCAGACCCTCCCGACAGATTCTGGCATCAGAAGATGCAGGAATTGTTTGCCCGGATGGAGCTCGAAATTTCCACCGTCGATCCGATGCAGGGAATGGCGCTGCAGTTTCAGGAGCTGGCAACTGCCGCGGAGGAAACCTCTGAACGGGAGCAAAAGGTTGTCTATCTCTGCGAGGACGATTCGTATCAGCGCCTGACGCTGGCTGCCCAGATAGGCTGTTTCGGTTTTGAGATCACTTCTTTCGGCGAACTGGAACAGTTGGCCAATGCCGTGAAGAGTGCCCCTCCCGACGCGATAGTTATGGATATCATCTTTCCGGAAAAGCCGTTTGGAGGCTCGGAAATTATGCAAGCCATTCAGTCAGGTCTTGAGAACCCGATCCCGACAATCTTTATATCCTCTAACGGCACGCTGGCCAATCGTTTGTCAGCCGTGCGGGCCGGGTCCAGTGCCTATTTCGTAAAACCGCTCAATATGACCGACCTCTGTACGACCCTCACCCTTCTTACTTCGTCGGAAAAACCGGAGCCGTACCGGATAATGATCGTGGACGACGATCCTTTGCTGTCCGAATATCATGCCTTGATACTTCAGGAAGCGGGAATGATCACCCTGGTAGTAAACGATCCGCTGCAGGTTATGTCGCCTCTATTCGAATTCAAGCCGGACCTGATTTTAATGGATGTGTACATGCCCGGCTGCAATGGCATGGAGCTGGCGAAGGCCATTCGGCAGATCGGCGCTTATTTCAGTATTCCGATCGTTTATCTCTCCAGCGAAACTGATTCCGACAAACAGCATCTGGCCATGCAGATCGGAGGGGATGCGTTTTTGACCAAGCCGATCGAAGGCCACCGTCTGGTTTCTTCCGTGGCTGTGCGTGCCGGACGGATGAAGATCATCCGCTCCCAGATGGTGCGGGACAGCATGACCGGCCTGTTCAACCATACCGCCACCAAGGAACTGCTGGATGCGGCGGTTTCCCATGCCCAACGCAAGCAGGAAGAGATCTGCTTTGCGATGATCGATGTGGATAAGTTTAAGGCGGTGAACGACACTTATGGTCATCCGGTCGGTGACCGGGTGATAACCGCTCTTGCGCGCCTCATAAGGCAACGTGTGCGTAAAGCGGACACCGTCGGCCGATTCGGCGGCGAGGAGTTTGCCGTTATTCTTCCCGGCTGCAGCCTCTCCGAGGCGGTTGTGCTGATGAACGAGTTGCGGGAGAGTTTTGCCGCCATCAGTTTTCAGTCAAAAGATATGACCTTCTCGTGTACCTTCAGTTGCGGCATCGCCCCATTATCACTCTATGGAGATCCAACTGCTCTTAACGCCGGGGCTGACGAGGCGCTATATGCAGCCAAGCATGGCGGACGCAACAAGGTTGTGGCTGCCAAGGGTATGAGCGGAGCGAAGAAATCGTGAAATAGGATTCAGGCAACGGAGATGGTCAACTGCTTCCCAAGAGCATTGGTAAACTGAAAGCTTCATATCCTCCTCATGGTTATCAATTCGCGAAATAGCTGTTTTTTGGTACTGATTTTGACGGCCAGTTCTTACAGTGTAAGACCGGCATCTTCACGAGCCTGACGAAGCATCACTCCAAACTTGAAATCCTGAAAACCTCTGTTGTAGTTCTCGGCAAACTCAAAATCACGTTTTTCCTGCCATCAATATACACTCTTAAATCACTCATTCTCATTACCTTCGTGTCAGATACTTCTGGTTTATCCTAATTCCATGTTGCTTTCAAGCCAGGTAGCCAGGTAGGGTGGGCATGGTTTCAGGGACAATGTAATGAAAAGGCAAAAGGTGGGTATAAAATCCTGCCGTGACACAGGCTGGTATAACATAGAATAATTCTTGATGTTTCACACTAAAGACGGCATACTTGTACTACTTAACAGACAAGAGGTGCTCTATGCGAGTTGTCAAATTTTCAGAGGCACGAAATCATCTTAAGCATGTGGTGGATCAGGCGGTAGCTGATTTTGACTTTACGGTTATTTCCCGGCGGGATGCCCCTGACGCCGTTCTCATGTCTCTTGATACCTTTAACAGCCTTATGGAGACGGTTCATCTTCTGAAAACACCTGCCAACGCGGTTCACATTGCAGAATCAATTGAACAGTTTCGAGCGGGAAAGCTGGTAAGCGGAAAGTTGGCGGATGCCTGAACGACTGACCTGGACAGAGTCTGCCTGGGAAGACTATCAATATTGGCAGACACAAGACAAAAAGACGCTTAAACGTATCAATCTGCTGATCCGGGATACCATGCGCTCTCCATTTGAAGGTGTCGGCAAGCCCGAGCCGTTAAGAGAAAATCTTTCCGGTTTCTGGTCTCGCCGAATTGATGAGACAAACCGTTTGGTATACGTTGTTGATGGTGTCGATCTGGTTGTGATTGCGTGTCGTTATCACTATTGAAACACGAACAATGGGGTTTTAAGGGATTTTACTCACACGAAGCGTCTACTTTTGGTCGTGCCTTTGTGTGAGGATGAAGATTGCGTTTCGCTCAGCTCTTTGCGCCGGCCGCCAGCATCTCGGCGGCGTGTTTCAAGGCGGAATCGGTGACGGTTGTTCCGGCCAGCATACGGGCTACCTCGCGAGTACGCTCATCCTGGCCGAGTTCGAGGAGACGGGTGGTTGTACGGCCGCCCGAGATCAGCTTTTCCACCCGCAGTTGCTGGTCGGCAAAAACCGCCACTTGCGGCAGATGGGTTATGCAGAGCACCTGTTGACAGGCCGCGACGTTTTTCAGCTTTCTTCCGACCAGCTCAGAGGTAGCTCCGCCGATGCCGGTATCAACTTCGTCGAATACCAGGGTAGGGACATCGCTGTCGGGCAGAACCTGCTTGATCGCAAGCATCAATCGCGACAGTTCACCGCCGGAAGCGATCCTGGCCAGCGGGCGCGGGATTTCCCCAGGATTGGGGGAGAAGAGGAATTCAACCTTTTCGAATCCGCTTGAACGAGGCTCAGTCAGCTGCTCCAACGTCGGTTCGATGATTGCGCCCTTCATCGCCAACTGATGAGCTTCACTCTCCAGCGCATGTTTAAGTTTTATTGCGGCCTGAGCGCGGAGAGCGGTAAGCTCTGCCCCAGCCTGTTTCAACTCCTCTTCCAGATGGTTACGCTCAGCTTCCAGAGAATGTTTGCTCTGTTCCCTGCCGTGCAACTGTTCCAGTTCGGCGTCAATTCTAGCCTTGTAAATCAGTATCTCTTCTACCGTCGGAGCGTATTTCTTTTTCAATCTGCCAAGTTGATCCAGCCGATCATCAATACGCTGCAGCGCGGCGGGGTCGGATTCGATCCGCGAGGCGTAGTCACGCAGGGTTATGGCGGCGTCTTCCAGCTGCAGATAGGCCCCTTCAAGCGAAGTGGCTGTTTCCTGCAGCGAGTGGTCAATTACGGATAATTCGCTGATCGAAGTAGAGATACGCTTGAGCTGTCCTAAAAGAGCCCCGTCTCCGCCGTAAAGCCGGTCAAAGGCTTCACTGCTGACGCTCCCCAGCTTCTCGGAACTTGCCAGAAGCTGACGCTGCTCTTCAAGCTGTTCCTCTTCCCCCGGTTTGAGCGCCGCTTTTTCAATCTCTTCCGACTGATAGGCGAGCAGATCGAGGCGGCGTTCAGCTTCCCGTTCGGCATGTTCCATTCCGGCAAGCAGATCGCGTATCGATGCCAGCCGATTGAATAGTGCGGTGAACTCCTGCCTCTTGACCCCAATGCCGGCAAATGCATCAAGAAGCCGCAGGTGATTTTCCGGTTTTAGCAGGGTTTGGGAATCGTGTTGGCCGTAAATATTGATCAGCCTTGGGGCGACATCCGTCAGAAGGGCCAGAGTGGCCATGCCGCCGTTGATAAAAATTCTGTTTTTGCCGTTCCGTGACAGTGAACGCTTGATCAACAGCTCATCTTCTGCTTCAAATCCGGCCTCCGACAGCTGCTGTTTGATTTCCGACAGGGCGGAAATATCAAATAGAGCCTCGACGACCGCCTCTTCCTCGCCGGAGCGGATCAGGTCGCTGGAAGCGCGATTGCCCATGATCAGTCCGACCGCATCGATGATAATCGATTTACCGGCGCCGGTCTCGCCGGTCAGCACGGTCAGGCCCGATTTGAAGGCAATCTGCAGCGTGTCGATAATGGCGACGTTTTTAATGGTAAGGTCGGTTAACATGCGATCTCAACGCTCTCCCCACTTCAGTTTGGTCCGCAGAATTTCAAAATAATCGCGGCTGCGCGACATAACCAGCGAAGTTGTATTCAGCGCTTTGCGTACTTCGACAGAATCACCTTCCTGCAGTTCAAAGCCGACCTGGCCGTCAAGCGTCAAGTACACTTTTTCATCAAAAGAAGAGGTGACGGTGATCGAGATAATTGATTCATCCGTAACGACAATCGGGCGGTTGGTCAGTGTGTGCGGGCAAATCGGGGTGATTGCAATGCAGCTCATCAGCGGATGGATAATCGGTCCGCCGGCTGACAGGGAATAACCTGTGGAGCCTGTCGGGGTTGATACGATCAGGCCGTCAGCTTTGTAGGTGGTCAGGAAATGGCGGTTGACCTTGGTCTCCAGATCAACGATCCGTGCCAGCGCCCCCTTGTTGATAACCATGTCGTTCAGGACATGGCATTTTTCGATTTCCTGACCTTCCCGATGGAGAGTGACTTCCAGCATCATTCGTTCCGAGACACGCGGGTTCCCCTCCATGCACTTTTCCAGGCGCGGGTACAGCTCCTCCACGGTGATCTCCGTCAGAAAACCGAGGCTTCCGAGGTTGACCCCCAGGATCGGCACATCCTTGTCGCTGAAAAGCCTTGCCACCGAAATCAGCGTGCCGTCTCCCCCGAGCACTACCACCAGTTCGGCCTGGTCACGGATCTCTTCCTCGGTCAGCGCTTTCTGGCCGCCAAGCTGGCGTGTCAACTCCGCTTCGGCCATCGGGGTGCGGCCGCGCTTATCCAGCCAGCTGATCAGGTCTCTGGCGACACCGAGACAGCGGGGGTCATGAACTTTAGCGAATATGGCGACGTTCTGGATCTGTTGCATGTCTCACCTATTTCAGTTTTCTGATCTTATCCAGACTTTCTTCAAGTACCAGCTTTTTGCCGTTTACATCCGTCAGCTTTTGACGCTCCTTGGCGACGATTTCTGCAGGGGCACGGTCCACAAAAGCGGGGCTTTCGAGCTTTTTAGAGAACATCTCGATCTCTTTGTCGATCTTGCCGATCTCTTTGAGCAGTCGTTCTTCTTCGGCCGCGACATCCACCAGCCCCTTGAGAGGGACATAAATTTGAATATCGCCGGCTACCTGGATCGAGGCGTCTTCCGGCTTTTCGATATTGTAGCCGATCGCAAGATCGGAGACTCTGGCCAGGCTGATAATGGCGCTTTCGTTATGCTTCATCAGGCGGCGGCTCTCTTCGCTGCTGCAGGAGAAAATCACTGCGATCTGTTTTGACGGCGGCACTTCCATTTCGCCGCGGATGTTGCGGATACCGCTGATAACCGCCATGACCCGCTCCATATCGGCGGCATCATCAGGGAAAGAACAACGGTCGCAGGCGGCAGGATAGGGGGCTTGCATGATGGTCGGGACCGTTTTTATTCCCGGCAACGCCTGCCAGATCTCTTCGGTGATAAAAGGCATGAACGGGTGCAACAGGCGGAGCAGGTTTTCCAGAGTGTACCAGAGAACGTACTGGGTGGCTTGTTTCCGCTCCGGCGTACCGTTGTAAATATCCTGTTTGGACAGCTCCAGATACCAGTCGCAGAATTCACTCCAGGTAAACTGGTAAAGCGCCATGGCGCTTTCATTATAGCGGTAGCCGGTCAGGGTTTCATCGACAGCCTTGGCGGTCTCATTCAGCCGGTGCAGGATCCATTTATCCCCTTGGGAAAATTCCAGGGTGTCATAGTTGACGGAATCGGGGTCGAAACCTTCCAGGTTCATAAGCGTAAAGCGGGCCGCGTTCCATACCTTGTTGCAGAAGTTGCGATAACCGGCAATGCGCTCTTCGGCCAGCTTTATGTCGCGTCCCTGGGCGGCGAAGGCGGCCAGCGTGAAACGGAAGGCGTCGGTGCCGTACTGGTCGATTACCGTCAACGGATCGATCACGTTCCCTTTGGATTTGGACATCTTGTGCCCCTGGGCATCGCGCACCAGAGCGTGGATGTAAACGTCCGTGAAGGGAACCTCGTCCATGAAGTGCAGCCCCATCATCATCATCCGGGCCACCCAGAAAAAGAGAATATCAAACCCGGTTACCAGGCAGGCGGTCGGGTAGAATGATTTCAGTTCAGGCGTCTGGTCCGGCCACCCCATCGTGGAGAAAGGCCAGAGAGCCGATGAAAACCAAGTGTCCAGAACGTCGGTCTCCTGGCGAAGCTCGTCACTGCCGCATTTTGAACAGACGGTCGGCGCCTCCATCGCAACATTTACTTCGCCGCAATGGTCGCAGAACCAGGCCGGGATGCGGTGACCCCACCAGATCTGACGCGAGATGCACCAGTCGCGGATATTTTCCATCCAGTCGTAGTAGGTGTTTTCCCACTGTTTGGGGAGGATGCGGGTCTTGCCGCTTTTTACGGCATCGAGCGCTCGCTCCGCCAACGGTGCCACTTTCACATACCACTGCAGGGAGAGGTACGGCTCGACCACGGTCTTGCAACGGTAGCAGCCGCCTACCGACATCGGATGATCTTCGATCTTTTCCAATAGGCCTTCGGCCTCAAGTTCCGCCACGATCCGCGTGCGGGCGGCGAAACGATCCATCCCCTCGTACTGGTGTCCGGCGGAGTTGATGATGCCGGACTCGTCAAGGACGTTGATCTTGTCGAGGCCGTGGCGCAGGCCGACCTCAAAGTCGTTGAAGTCGTGCGCCGGAGTGATCTTGACCACGCCGGTGCCGAACTCGCGCTCCACGTATTCGTCGGCAACAACCGGAATCTCGCGGTTGATCAACGGCAGTAGTACTTTCTTTCCGATCAGCCCTTGGTAGCGTTCGTCTTCAGGGTGAACCGCAACGGCGGTATCCCCCAGCATGGTTTCGGGACGGGTTGTGGCAACGACGACAAATTTCCCCGGTTCGCCGACTACCGGGTAGCGGATGTGCCAGAGGTGTCCCTTGTGATCTTCGTGCTCGACCTCGATATCGGACAGGGCGGTGTGACAACGTGGGCACCAGTTGATCAGACGGTTGTCGCGGTAGATCAGGCCATCCTCGTACAATTTGACGAAAACGGTACGCACCGCTTTAGAGAGCCCTTCATCCATCGTGAAACGTTCGCGCTCCCAGTCACAGGAGGCGCCCAGGCGTTTCAGCTGGCCGATGATCTGGCCGCCGGATTCGGCTTTCCACTTCCAGACCCGCTCGATGAAGGCTTCGCGTCCCAGATCGTGGCGATCCTTCCCCTCGGCGCTCAATTGCCGCTCGACCACGTTCTGGGTGGCAATGCCGGCATGGTCGGTGCCGGGCATCCAGAGTACATTATACCCCTGCATCCGTTTCCAGCGGCAGAGGATGTCCTGCAGGGTATTGTTGAGGGCATGCCCCATGTGCAGCGCGCCGGTTACGTTGGGCGGGGGGATTACTATGGAGTAAGGCTTCTTATCCGACTGGGCCGCGGCATGGAAATACCCCTTCGTTTCCCACTCTGTGTACCATCTCTTCTCAACATCATGGGGTTCGTACCCCTTGGCTAACTCTTTGGTCATTCGATGATCCTTTTAGTAAGTATAGAAGCTTTTTCTGCGTATTTAAGGCAGAAAAAACTTCGTTAACGCACTTATCCTGCTTTATCGGGTTATCTGTTATTCTAAACGTAATCATATACTACTGTTGGTCGATTCAGGTCAAGCGCACTCTTGGAAGAAGCGTAAAAATTGAAATCATGCCGATTCGTTTCGCTTGACGGGCGGCCGCATGTGTATTATTCTAACACGACAAAAGATGTCCTGTTAACATTGGGAGGGGTACAATGACGAAAATCACCTTTGGAACATCAGGCTGGCGCGGAATCCTGTGTGAAGATTTCACCTTTGATAACGTCAAGGTCGTTGTTCGGGCCATAGCCGATACTATTAAGGCGTCCGGCGAAGGCGACAAAGGTGTGGTAGTCGGCTGTGATACCCGTTTCATGGGGCAGCGCTTTGTCGAAGCATCGGCCCGTGTCCTGGCCGGGGCCGGCATTAAAGCCTTTGTCTGTGAACGGGATACTCCCACGCCGGTTATCTCGTACGAAATTTTGCGGCGCGGCGCTGCCGGCGGCATCAATTTCACCGCCAGTCATAACCCGCCCGAATACAACGGCGTCAAATTTTCGCCTTCATCGGGTGGCCCGGCGTTGCCGGAAACAACCGGTGAGATCGAACGGCGCGCCAATGCGATGGTCGGAACAGATTGCTACAAGGAGCTGTCGCTTGATGATGCCGGCAAACTTGGGCTTGTGGAAAACATCAATCCTCACGACAGCTATCTCAGGTCTCTGGAACAGAAGGTTGACTTTGATGTTATCGGCCGCTTGGGCAAGGTGGCGCTAAATCCTCTTTACGGCACTGCCCGTGGCTATCTGGATGAACCGCTTCGCACAAGAGGAATTCCATATGTCATCATTAATGACCGGCTTGATCCCTATTTTGGCGGCCAACCTCCCGAGCCATCCGAGGCGCACATCCCCGATTTTATTTCTCTGGTCAAGAATGATGCCGATATCAAGCTCGGTTTGGCGACCGATGGCGACGCCGACCGTTTCGGCATTCTGGACTCCGACGGCAGCTTCATCGAACCGAACTACATCATTGCACTGCTGCTCGATTATCTGATCCGGGTGCGCAAGCTTGAGGGTGGAGTAGCACGTAGCGTGGCGACCTCGCATCTGATCGATGCCGTTGCTAAAAAACATGGCGTTACGGTTTATGAAACGCCGGTCGGCTTCAAGTATATCGGTGAACTGATCAGCCAGGACAAGCTGGTGATTGGCGGCGAAGAGAGCGCCGGCCTGACTATCAAGGGGCACGTTCCAGAGAAAGACGGTATCCTTGCCTGTTTCCTGGTGGCTGAAATGGTGGCTCGTGAGGGGAAAAGTATCCGCGAGTTGCTTGACCGTCTGTACGGTGAAGTTGGGCGTTTCGTCACCCGCCGCGATAACCTCAAGCTGTCGCCGGAACTGGAAATCGCCTATAAGAACAAAATTAATGCGCTTCCGTCCGAGATTGCCGGGACGAAGGTCAGTGACATAATCAAGGTTGACGGAACCAAATTACTGCTCGCTGACGGCAGTTGGATGTTGTTCCGCAAGTCGGGCACGGAGCCGGTAGTGCGGCTGTATGGCGAGGCGGGCAACGATGTGCGTCTTGCCGAAGTTATGGCGGCAGGGCGTAAATTCATCCTAAGCTAATTTTAGATAGATATCTTTTTAAGGAGAACGTCATGTGGGATTATACACCGATAGTTAAGGATCATTTTTTGAATCCCCGCAATGTAGGGGACATACCGGATGCCGACGCAGTCGGAGAAGTCGGCAGTCTGGCTTGCGGCGATGCGCTCAAGCTCTATCTCAAGCTGGATGAGAACAAGGACAAAATTGTCGATGCCAAGTTTCAAACCTTTGGCTGTGCCAGTGCGATTGCCTCTTCATCAGCTTTGACCGAAATGGTCAAGGGAAAAACCCTTGATGAAGCGCTTGCTGTCAGCAACCAGGATATTGCCGATTTTCTGGGCGGCCTGCCGGAAGAGAAGATGCACTGCTCGGTTATGGGACAAGAGGCTCTGGAAGTAGCCATATTTAAATATCGCGGCATGGAGATCCCACAGCACGACAGTGAGCATGATCATGGTCATGCCTACCCTGACCACGAGGGGGAGATCGTCTGCAAATGTTTCGGCATTACCGACACATTCCTCAAGAAGGTTATCGAGACCAACAGGCTGACGACGGTTGAACAGGTGACAAACTTCACCAAAGCGGGCGGCGCCTGCGGCGGCTGCATTCCCAAGATACAGGATCTGATCGCCAAAGTGCTGGGCGATGACGATGTTCAACCGCGCAAGCGTCCTGAAAAGCTCTCCAACATGAAAAAGATGCAGCTGATCCAGGAAGTTCTGGAACGCGATATCCGGCCGCTCTTGTGGGCTGACGGCGGCGACCTTGAACTGATTGATATCGACGGTTCCAAGGTCCAGGTGGCGTTCCGCAAGGCCTGTGCCGGCTGCGCCTCGTCCGGCAATACTTCCCGCATGGTTGAAGCCAAGCTGCGTGACCTGGTTGCCGAAGATATCGTGGTTGAGGAGGTCTTCTCATGAAGGAGATCTATCTTGACAACAATGCGACGACCAAGGTTGATGAAGCGGTATTCGAGGAGATGCGCCCCTATTTTTGCGAGCTGTATGGCAACCCCAGTTCGATGCATTTTTTCGGCGGCCAGGTGCAGAGCAAGGTGAACGAGGCCAGGGTCCGTGTCGCGGAGCTGCTCGGAGCATCCCCCGATGAAATAATTTTCACCGCCTGCGGTACCGAGAGTGACAACGCCGCGATCCGTTCGGCGTTGGAAGTGTTTCCCGAGCGGCGTCACATCATTACCTCCCGCGTCGAGCACCCGGCTGTTCTGACCCAGTGCCGCAACCTGACTCAGAGGGGATATCGGGTGACGGAGATCGGTGTCGATGGCGCCGGTCGCCTGGATATGAACGAATTGAAAGCTGCCGTGGATACCGACACAGCGATAGTTTCGCTAATGTGGGCCAATAACGAGACCGGTGTGATCTTTCCGGTAGAGGAAGCGGCTGCAATTGCCAAGGCCAAGGGTGCTCTTTTTCACAGCGATGCGGTGCAGGCCATCGGCAAAATTCCGATCAACATGGCCGCTTCGAGTATCGATATGCTCTCGCTTTCCGGTCACAAACTGCACGCTCCCAAGGGGATCGGTGTTTTGTATCTGAGACGCGGCACGCCGTTCCGACCTTTCCTGGTGGGTGGCCATCAGGAGAAGAGTCGGCGGGCCGGTACCGAGAACGCCTCTGCAATCATTGCACTGGGTAAGGCTTGTCAGTTGGCCGGTCAGCATATGGACGCCGAAAATACTATTGTCAAAACGATGCGCGACCGTCTTCAGGACACGCTGATGGCAGCCATTCCACATGCCCGTATCAATGGTGGCGGTGCCGAGAGGCTGCCTAATACCACCTCGATCGCTTTTGAGTTCGTCGAGGGGGAGGCGATACTGCTGCTGCTGTCGGAGTTCGGAATTTGTGCCTCGTCAGGAAGCGCCTGTACCTCGGGCTCGCTGGAGCCATCACACGTCTTGCGGGCTATGGGTGTCCCTTTCACTTGTGCCCATGGATCGATCCGTTTTTCACTCTCGCGCTACACCACGGATGTCGAGATCGATACCGTTATTCGCGAGATGCCGCCGATCATTGCCCGTCTGCGACAGATGTCCCCCTTCGGCAGGGAGCACCTGAAAGGGGAGGCGTAGAAACTCTTTAATTTGATTTTACTGGGGCGGCCATTTGTGGGTCGCCCTTTGTTTTTACTGGAGAATCAGAAGAAATGAGGTAAAGTATCTCTAGCTGTTCGTTATCAGGGATGAATATAAACTTATCTGATGGAGTGACCCATGGAAATAAAGATACCCGAGGTTGGCGAGTCGGTGCGTGAGGCACTGTTGGCCAAGTGGTTCAAAAAAAACGGTGACGTTGTCAAACGGGATGAGCCGCTTTGCGAAATCGAAACCGATAAAATTACCCTCGATCTTAATGCCGACGCTGCCGGTTTACTCACCATAACAGTGTTGGAAGGTACGACGGTGGCAGTAGGAACGACAATCGGTGCGATTGAAGAGGTCGCTGCCGTGCCGGAACCGTCGGCTGCGGCTTCTGTGACTAAACCGGTTGAACCGCCAACATCGCCATCGGTACGGCATGAAATGCGTGAACAGAATATTTCTCCTGACGAGGTTTCGGGGAGCGGCAAGGGGGGGCGCATCACGCTGGATGACCTGTTTTCCCGTATTGAGGAGAAGTCGAAAACACCTTCAGCCTCACCTCCTGCAGAGGCTGTCAAGCAGGGCGAAGCTCTGCCGGAGCGCCAAGACGTGATTCCGTTGCCGGCTTCGCCACTCACGCCTGTTATTGCAGAATCGGTCCATAAGCTTTCTGTGCGTTCAGAAGAATCTCCGGTTTATTCATTCGGCCGTGAAGAGCGGCGCCCGATGTCGCCTCTTCGTAAACGCATTGCCGAACGTCTGCTGGCTGCCCGCCAGCAGACCGCCATGCTGACAACCTTCAACGAGGCCGATCTGTCCCATGTTGTATCTCTGCGCAAAACATATCGCGAACATTTTATTCAACGTCACGGAATAGCGCTTGGGTTTATGCCCTTTTTTGTCAAGGCATGTGTCGAAGCTCTAAAAGAGTTTCCGTTGGTTAATGCCAGTATTGATGGTGATGATATTGTCTATCATCATTATTATGATATCGGTGTCGCCATCGGCGGCGATAAGGGACTGGTTGTGCCGATTTTGCGTGATGCCGACCATCTGAAGATGTTTGAAGTCGATCAGGCAATCAGCGCCTTTTCAGAGAAAATAAAAACCAACCGTCTGGCGATTTCGGATCTGGAAGGTGGTACTTTTACTATCAGTAACGGTGGCGTCTATGGATCGATGCTTTCCACTCCGATTCTTAACCCGCCCCAGAGCGCCGTGCTGGGGATGCACGCAATCCAGGACCGGCCGGTGGTGCGCGACGGACAGATTGTTGTTCGACCGATGATGTTTCTGGCGTTATCTTACGATCACCGTATAATCGACGGTCGTGAGGCGGTCGGATTCCTTAAGAAGGTTAAAGAGTATATTGAAAATCCTGAAGAGCTGTTGCTGGAAGGATGAGGAAATCAGGGGCAAGGGTGCAGGGTCAAGTAGAATCTAAAGGCTGATGCACTCCCTGCTCCTTGACCCTTGACCCTTGACCCTTGACCCTGTTTTTTTTGGAGGTTTAAAAATGTCCGAACAAATATTCGATCTTATTGTTGTAGGTGCCGGACCGGGTGGCTATGTGGCTGCCATCCGTGCATCCCAGCTCGGAATGAAGGTTGCCGTAGTTGAAAAGCGCGCCGCTCCTGGCGGCGTCTGTCTAAACGAAGGGTGTATCCCAAGCAAGGCGCTGCTCGACTCCAGCGAGCTTTTTACCCTGGCACGGGATAAGTTTGCTCTGCACGGCATAACCGTAGATACCCCGCGCCTGGACCTTGATGCGATGATGAGGCGCAAGGATGATGTGGTCAAGAAGCTGACCGACGGCATCACCTTTTTGTTAAAGAAAAACAAAATTGAGCGGCTTCACGGCACTGCCGTTCTCAAGGGTGTTAATGCTTCCGGGCAGCATCAGGTTGAGGTGACGTCGGAAGATTCGCCGACCGTCCCCACATCAGCCATTATTCTTGCCGCTCCAAAGGTGATCCTTGCAACCGGCAGCGAAGCGTCCGGTCTGCCGGGCATCCCTTTTGACGGCCAAGCCGTCGTCACTGCGCGCGAAGCGCTCTCCTTCGATCAGGTTCCGGAACATCTGGTCGTAGCCGGTGGCGGTTTTATCGGACTTGAACTTGGCTCCGTCTGGCGACGGCTGGGTGCTCAGGTCACGGTTATTGAAATGCTGCCGAATATTCTGCCGAATCTGGATCGTCAGGTTGCTGATGCACTTTATCGTTCGCTACGCAAGCAGGGGATCCAGTTCAAGCTGAATACGCGCATTACCGGAGTGCGCAGGATAGGCGCCAAGGCGATAGTTCAGTTCAACTCTGAAACCGGCAGTGAAGAGCTCGATTGTGACAAGGTGTTGGTGGCGGTCGGACGAAGGCCGTTAACCGGCGGTCTCGGTCTGGAAACTGTCGGTGTCGTTCTGGATGTATCGGGGAGAGTTGTTGTCGATGATTCGTATCAAACGTCGGTTCCCGGGGTTTATGCGATTGGCGATCTGGTGTCCGGTCCGATGCTCGCTCACAAGGCTTCTGAAGAAGGGGTTGCCTGTGTCGAACGGATAGCGGGCATGATGACAAAAGTCGAATACGAGCTCATTCCCGGAGTGGTATATACCTGGCCGGAATCGGCCGGTGTGGGGATGACGGAAGAACAGCTGAAAACCGACGGCATACCCTATCGCAGTGGCCGCTTTAATTTTGCGGCTCTCGGTCGGGCTCGCTGCATGGATGAAACGGAAGGGTTTGTCAAGATTCTTGCCCATCTGGAAAGTGATCGGGTACTAGGTGTTCACATCGTCGGCCCACGGGCATCCGATCTAATCGCCGAGGCTGCCACGGTGATGAGTTTTGGCGGAACGTCCCGGGACATCGCTTTGATTTGCCACGCTCATCCGACTCTTTCCGAAGCGATCCGCGAGGCGGCGCTGGATGTGCATAAAGAAGCGATACACGCGTAATTTTTATTAGTCAAAATTTATCTGTGCATTTTTACAGATATACTCGCAGTTTCAAACCGCAATAACTTCATAAGGAACAATCATGTCCAGATCAATCCGCAAAACCAAAATAGTTGCTACCGTCGGCCCCGTAAGTTCATCGCCGGAGATGATCCAGAGATTGATGAAGGCCGGAGTCGATATATTCAGACTGAACTTTTCGCATGGCGAAAATTCACAAAAGCTGGAACTGATCGGAATTATCAGGCAGATGTCGGATAAACTTGGCCGTCAGGTTGGAATTCTTGGCGACCTTCAGGGGCCTAAAATCAGAACCGGGAAGATGGCTGGCGACGGCATGTTGTTGACTAAAGGGGAGGAGGTTGTCATCACCACCGACGATGTGTTAGGCAGAGATGGCATCATTCCAACTATTTATCGTTCATTGCCGCATGACGTACATCCCGGTTCACGAATACTGCTGGATGATGGGCTGATGGAGTTGAAAGTTGTTGCGCTGGAAGGTGAGTTGGTTCGCTGTCTGGTTGTCGCAGGAGGGCTTCTAAAGAATAATAAAGGGATCAATCTGCCGGGAGTAAACGTTTCAGCCCCCTGCCTTACGGAAAAGGATCTGATTGACCTCGACTTTGCCCTTGAAGCCGGAGTTGATTTCATCGCGCTCTCTTTTGTGCGTACTGCTGAAGATATTTTGGAGATAAAGAGGATAATTACTGCTAAAGGGAAAGATACTCCGGTTGTTGCTAAAATTGAAAAGCCGGAAGCGCTCCGAAATTTCAAGAAGATCCTGCAGGTTACCGATGCGGTTATGGTTGCGCGCGGCGATTTAGGGGTTGAGATAGAACCGGAGAAGGTTCCGATTTATCAGAAGAAAATCATCATGGACTGCAACAGGGCCGGCAAGCCGGTCATAACGGCAACCCAGATGCTGGACTCGATGATCCGTAATCCACGCCCAACCAGGGCTGAAACATCCGATGTTGCCAATGCAATTATAGACGGTACGGATGCAATCATGCTTTCGGCAGAAACGGCCTCAGGCGATTTTCCGATAGAATCTGTCGAAACAATGGTACGCATTGCCAAAGATGTGGAAAATGCAGATTTACATGTTGCGAACGGTCATTTCAATGCGGTAACGACAACAGCACAAGCGGTAGCAGAGTCCTCCTGCAGGACTGCAGCGACGATAAAAGCTAAGGCTATTGCTGTTTTTACCAGGTCCGGCGGTACCGCTGCCCTCATCTCGGCTTTCCGTCCATCAACGCCGATAATTGCCTTTACAGCCTCACGGGAGATTCACCGCAGGTTATCGATCTTTTGGGGGGTGCAATGTACTGAAGTCGGTATCATGGAAAATACGGACCAGCAGATTCATGAAGTCGAGAAAAAGATGTTGGCCACAGGTTTTCTCATCGGTGATCAAGTCGTAATTACCATGGGCATCCCGATTGAAACGCGCGGTTCAACAAATCTTATGAAAGTGCACAAGCTGGGAACACATGGATACTATGAAGTATTTTAGAGAAGTGAATGGTTGCGCCCATTTATTTTATAGTAAGAGTCATTTTTATTTTGACAGGATCAAATTGTTTATGATAGAAAGCGAGTCCCTTTTGAGACAGCGGTTTTGTTTCTCGGGGTGCTCTTTAAAAACCGGTCGGTACGAAAAAAAGATTGTCGCTTTTGAAAAAAAGTAATTGACAATCGAAACCGACTTGAGTATGTTGTCTGTCTGGTTGCAGCGCCGAGAATGATTCGGCAGCGACGCTGGTCTTTGAAAACCGAATAGCAGTTTTAAAGTGATTTGTGAGATTTGCCAGTAACAAATTTTTGAGATTAAGTTATCAAACTATATCAGTATAAACTGGAGAGTTTGATCCTGGCTCAGAACGAACGCT
>CAIYDX010000172.1 GCA_903925005.1 uncultured Geobacteraceae bacterium | reverse complement strand
GGTACTGACGACAAATTTCCTCGTCAGGAAACTGATTACGAAACTCATTGATATTCATAGGTAGTTCCTCCTTGAAGGAAAACTACCACAACCATGTGTCAGATTACGTCATTCCCACCTTTCTCTGGGGGATAGAACCGCAAAAATATATTACCCCTTTAATATGCTTGACAGCTCCCAAAGCTCTTGTATACTGTCGCAATAATTTCAAACTACTGAATTCATTTGATCAGTGACTTTACGGTTGCTGGAGCACACGCCGCATGGAATCAATACAAGCTAAAAAAGACCGATTGTTCAAAGAGATGAGCAATCGTGAACACCGTTTAAAAAGTGGCCGGTTATTTGTCGATTCGTCACTTGATGTGGTCTTTGCAATCGATACCACCGGGAGTATGGAACCATATATCCATGAAGTACGGGATAATATACTCAAGATATTAGAAGATGTTTTCGAATTTTCGCAAGGCGTCAGGATGGGCATTGTCGCCTATAAGGATCATGGTGACGAAGGTGAAAAAGAATTTTATCTCACTAAAATATTGCCGCTCACTTTTGATAAAAAGGAAGTAGTTGAATTTCTCCGCTCCCCGGATTTACATATAGGGCTTGGTGGTGATGGAGCGGAGGCCGTTGAATGTGCTTTGTATGATGCTGTCAATCTTAATTGGAGTTCAGCTACAACGCCGTGTGCCATTGTTCTAGTGGGAGATAAGCCCGCCCATGGCGTAATTGACAGTTTCAGAGCCTGCCCTCGGATGAAGGATTACCGGAAAGAGGTCGAAGCAATTAAAGCAAAAGGGATTAAGATTTATCCAATATTGTGTAATAATATCGATGAAACGGAATCGAGTTTCCGCTGGATGGCCGGTGAGACTGGTGGAACTTTCATCTATCTCAAAGAGATATCAAGCCTGAGTGATATATTAATAAGTATCTGTCTTAAAGAGGCAGGTAAATTGCTTGAATACAAGTCTAAATTGATTAAATTCGGTGACAAAGCTAGACTGGAAAATATTTTATTGCTAACTGGAGCGCCAGCTCTTAATAATCACAATCCTATAGACTAAGGAGTTGACAATGGAAGCTGCAACAGTGGCAAGTAATTCTGAAAGCAAGTCAGCCGAGAGCACAGTTCTTAAAGAGAACTGCGCATGTGCAACAGAGGAAAATATTCACACCGCCTGCTCGATATTCGGCAAAACAGTGGCCGGGTTGGGTGTCGGAGTCGTTGCCGGTATTAGTCTCGTTGTTGTTGCCGCAGCAGCCGAGGTTGCCGTGCCGGCTCTATTGGTGTTGAAGGCGTTTGGCTTGACTGGTGGCGCCTTTGGCTTTTTGAAAGGGATCAAAAAAGACTGAGAATTATTTTCAATAAAGTACATTTTTAATGATTTTGGAGGATACAGTGGAAGAATCGAGAATTTTAAACGTCGGGATAGACTTTGGCACCTCAATGAGCGTGATCGCTAGCGACAATGGTGTGCGTGCGTGCGTGCCGAGCTATGTTGGATTTCCTAAAGATATGATATCCAGAAAAATGCTGGGTAAAGAGGTATTATATGGAGACGATGCAATCAGGCATCGGCTGTCGTGCAATGTTTATCGTCCGCTTGAGCTTGGAGTTCTAAAGCATTCCGATAATTCCAAGGATAATCCGAGTGGCTACCAACAGACGATAGAAGTTGCAAAGAAACTTCTGGAACATCTTGTTGACCTAGCAACACAGGGTAGACCAGAAGACTTTATCATTCGCGCTGTTATTGGCGCTCCAGCCCTTGCAGGTGAGAGCAACAAACAGGCGCTCATTGATATATCCGATGGTGTGCTGGATTTTGTACAGATTGTTTCCGAACCTTTCTCGGTGGCTTATGGTATGAATTTGCTCAACAACACACTGGTCATAGATATCGGAGCGGGAACTGTCGATCTATGCAGGATGCAGGGCCTATTTCCAACAAAGGAAGATCAGATAACAACATATAAAGCCGGCGATTATATCGATAATGTGTTTTTTGACTTGATAGAGGCTAAATATCCTGATGCCAATTACACCCTAAATATGCTCAAGCAGTTCAAAGAAGAGCATGCTATAATTTCCAATAACGCTGAGAAACTTTACTTGTCGCTACCCATACAGGGGAAACCGACTGCCCTTGATGTTACCGATGAAATTCGACAAGCATGCAGGACTATTGTACCCGAGATAACGGAGGGGATTAAATATCTAGTTTCAACATATGACCCAGAGTTCCAGAGTGAGCTGAAAGAAAACATCATCCTTGCTGGTGGTGGAAGTCAGGTAGTTGGTTTGAGTGAAGAGCTGGAAAAATATATGCTGGAAACATTAGGGTACGGCAGTGTAAAGCGTATTACAGATCCAGTATACGCCGGTGCAAATGGCGCGCTTATGTACTGTAAGGATCTTCCCGAAGAGGAATGGGCTGAGTTTAAGAAAAATGCTAAGAAGCATCCGAAAAAATAAGGCCTGGTTGACAAAGTATGCAAAAGAAAATAATATTTTTATCGACAGTCATTACATTGTTCCTTGTTGTCTTGTTTCTAGACGAGAATAACACTGCTGTGCCAGTTAAAATTATTCTTGGTGATCCACGACCGATTGGACTCAGTACTGTAATTGTTACTAGTATGCTAGTTGGTGTTGTGTTGTCTGTAGTTACAATGCTCATTTTTAAAAGGTTACGCAAAACTAACAAGAATCAGTAGGTAGCTGAATAAGTTTAATACAACGCCTAGCCCCGTCTCTGAGATATTTTTTTCGGGGGGGGGGGGGGGCTACCCACAAAAGGAGAAATGCTATGAGCTTTGATTTACGATACAACTTGAGTCATATTGGTGACATTTTTATTGGTGCAGTTCAAAAGACAGCCGACACTGCCATGCAGTGCTCAAAGGATGTCTTTTTAACGTATGACATAGGACTGCTTAATTGCAAAAAACAAAAAGTGTGTAGAGCAGTCGGCGAACGGGTATCTGTACTGATAAAAGAGGGTGGGTCTGATATAACCAAGGATGCTACATTATCCGATCTTATTACCAAACTTAACAGTATTGAAAAGGATTTAGCGGTACATGAGGGCGCAAGAACAAAGATTGTAAATCCGTTTAAAACAATGAGATTCGCGTGTGAAAACACGACTAAAAGCGAAGTAAAGGAGTAATCTATGAGTAAGATATTGATAGGGGTTTTCTCAGGCATCTTTATCGGCGCAGTTATTTATGAACTGGTTAACAGGACTAATCCGGAGTTCATAAAGAAGGTTGAGGATCTTGCAAGCAGTAAGTTAGACGATCTGTGTGGCGTTGTTAACGAGACGGTCAAAACAGAGACACATGAAGCAGCTTAATTTTATTGCAAACCCTATATTTTTGCTGATGATGATTGGATCGTTTGTCTACGTGTACTTCTTTTATCTTACTGATGGACCGGTTAGAAAAAAGGAAGCAGCAGAAGCGGAAGTCGAGATAGCCAGGACGGCGGTTCCACCCAACAATACCAATGCTGCGAATAATGTTGCAGGGATTGTTATGAAAGAGGAGAACCCGTTCAATATGGGCAAAGACCCGGGACAGATGAATGTCATGAATGGTGAGCAGTTCTTGGGGCAACAAAACCGTCAGAGTCCGTTGACAATGCAAGAAGAGAATCCGTTCACGCAGCGCACTCCAAAAAATCGCATGAGCCGACAGGTTGATCCAAACGTTCAGCAAGCACAGTTCCAGTATCCGTATGGGTTCGGCAACCAAAATGTTGTTCCAGTTGCTGGAGGTGTTGTGGGGAAAACCTGGATAGAAGCCCACTGGATAGGTTTAGAAGCCGGTCCATTGGTGCCTGCAGTGGCTAAAGCTAACAATATTCCACCTGAAGTATCAGGTGTTTTTGTTGACGAAGTGACGCTTGTGGCTGCAGATGCTGGATTATTAGCTGGCGATGTTATTACAGCAGTCAACGGTAATAATGTAAGCGATTTAAGGTCATTCAAAAATGCGACTAGACAGGTGGCCCAAGCCAATCAGACTCAGGTGACTATTTACAGACGCAACGCTTACAAAAACATTATCGTTAGTTCCCCTGACGAACTTGGTTTTGCACAGGTTGAGGGGGCACCAATGATTCTTGCTACCGATAGAGCGCCTCATGGCAATTACGGTCCCTGTGATAAATGTCATACAATCGCTCCAGGCAGGACCAATCTCAACCAGATGGCAAAGGATTTAGGTGATATTCTATCTAAAACCGCGCCCAACATAAAAAAAGGTACGCCTCCCCCACATGGCAACAGAGGTCCGTGTTTTAAATGTCACGTACTACTATAAGTCAGTGCAACGGGAACAGCAACGACTCAAAAGAGTGCGTAAACTGTGAAAAAAAAGCAGGATGGGCAGCGGTTTATGCAAACCTCTCCTTAGCGCTGTTCAAAGCTTTCATTGGTTATATCAGCGGCAGTAAAGCTATTTTAGGTGATGCCCTTTTCTCTTTCAAAGACTTTATCGCTTCATTAGTCGTTGTCATAGGGATAAAGGTTTCCGGAAAGCCTGCTGATGAGCAACACCCTTATGGACACGGTAAAATAGAATTCGTTGCTTTGTTCTTGATCAGTGTCGGACTGATTATTTCCACAGTATTCCTGTTCGTGCATTCGGTAAAGGGCATTTGGCACTGTTTTCATGGCTACGACAGCGCACCAAAACTGATTGCTTTCTGGGCAGCACTTATATCGGTAGTTGCAAATTATAAGCTGGCGCAGTATCTGCGCTGTGTTGGCGACAAGTTGCAAAGTCTTTCAATGCTCGCCAATGCTCGCCACAACCATTCAGATGCAATATCTTCGATCATGGTTGCCGTAGCGGTGCTGGGTGCTCGTTTTCTAGGTCTAGTATTTCTTGACCCCCTCGTGGCCCTCATCGAAGCCGTCTGCCTGATGGCCATGGGCTTGGAAATGCTAAAGGATTCTCTTAAAGGCTTGTTTGATTCTGCGGCACCTTCCACGATAGTGGAGAAAATACAGTCAATAGCACAATTAGTTCCAGGGGTACGCAAGGTATCCAAAGTTGTAGTTCGGCATCTTGGACAAGGGCTCTGGGTTGATATGATGATTAAGGTAGATCATGCTCTTAGCCATCAGGAAGGGTATATAATTTGCCAACATGTAAAATCAAGCATCCAGGCCACAATGGGTAATCAAACAACCGTCAATGTTATATTCGAGCCATATATTCCATGACAGATAACGGCTGGCTTTCAAAAATACTGATGCTCACAGGAAAATCTCTTCCTGCCATTCAGGCTGAAGTCCATAGTATGAAGCGTGACTATGATCTTAAACATGGTGGTAAACCGCATCGTTATATTGCCTATGGTGTTAGCAGTAAGCTAATTAAACGGGCCGCAATAAAAACCGCTGCATTTGGTGGCTTAGTCAGTGTTCCTGCCACAATTCCTGGAGTTGGTCTAGTAGGCACGCTGCTTGCTGGTATCACTGCTGATCTGGTCTATCTTGTCAGGACTCAGATTGAGCTTTGTTACTCTATATCGATTGCTTATGACGTACAGATGGATGAAGAAGAATTAAAGGCGGTTTCTTTGGCTCTACTGGGATTTTCTGGAAGCGCTGAGGCTGCAAAAGGAATAGCAGTCAGAACTTTGCGCGGCGTTGTCGACGAGATGACCGCAGCATACTTACGGAGAGGTATTCCAGACTCGGCAATGGATGTATCTGCAAAGTTGATTCCGAAATTTGCTGGAAAGGCATATCGACTGATACCGTTTTTAGGAATACCGATTTCTGCTTCGCTAAACATTGCGTCTACAATGATGGTAGGTAACCAGGCCCGAAAATACTTTAGTACCTGGGAGGATTCTGCGGAATACTTGGGTGAAGCCGGATGCCAAAGCGAAATCGTTACGTAATACTATATGTTATCATTGCCATAGTCATTTATTTGTTTGCAAGACGTGCCAATAATATCTTTGTTGAAGAACAGCATCTTCTTTTTATGGCTTCAGGTGCACTAGAGGTTGAAATAAAACGAAGAGATGATCTGCTAACTCGGGCTAGAGAGGCTGTAAGACAATACAATCTCCTTGAGGAAAAAATTCATTTGCATCTTATAGAACTCAATTCACTTTCTGTACCTCCCGGCACTAATAGGGTGCGACTGGAAAAAAGTAACCCGATTTTTGATCTGCTGAGTGAGATAGACAACCTCAAAGAAAAATATCCAGAACTGAAAAGCAAGGATCCCTATTTAGCACTAATGGAGGATATACAGGCATCCGGATCACGGGTAATTAATGCACGGCTGGCGTACAATAGAAAGGCAAATGAGTTTAATACGCTTTTGAATGTATTCCCGTACAAACTCGCTGCAAGACCACTTGGGTTTCATTCCCACCCATTTCAGGAAGGTGTAGGCGAAAAGTTTTTGAGGAATGAAAAATAAACAGCTAATAGGGTCCCATGAAGTATACTGAATGTTTAAAATGCGGGCAGACTTCACCGCGTTGGAGTTTTTTCGGCAATACTCTTGCTGCACTTTTCAAGGTGTTAATAGGGACGCTCACCGGGAGCAAAGGGTTAGTCGCAGATGGTGTCCATTCTGCTGCCGATGCCATGTCCTCGTTGTTCATACTGATTGCTCTAAAGGTTGCCGATAAACCGCATGATGACAAGCACCCCTATGGTTATGGCAAGATTGAGTACATAAGCACCCTGTGTGCAAGTACTTTTTTGTTTATCGGTGCTGGTTCTATCTTTATTGATGCGTTGAAAACATTTAAGCAGGGTATACATGAAATGCCTGGCGATGCTGCACTGCTAGCCACAGTAATATCGCTTTGTTTCAGCTACCTTATGTACGTTTCCAACAATTGTGCCGGCACCCAACTTAGCAGTCCAGCGATGCTTGCCGACGCGAATGAAAGTAAAGCGGATAGCATAACCTCTGTTGCAGTTCTACTTGGGCTTATTGGCGCAAAGCTTGGATATCCCAACGCTGATACTATTGCTGCTGTAATAGTGTCGCTCTTTATTTTTAACATGAGTGTAGAGATGTTTCTGCAAGGAATTAACGGTCTGATTGACATGTCAGTAGATCCTGATGTAATGGGAGAGATCGTGGCGGCAAGCCTAAAAATTGAGGGTGTTGCCGGTGTAAAATCAATCAAGACTCGCCAAATGGGGCAGAAAAACTGGATTGATATCGAAATTAACGTTTCACATAAAATATCGGTTCTGGAGGTTCACGTTATTGCAGAAAAAGTCCGCGAAGCTATAATGAGTGAAGTAGCCGGAATCGGTGGCATATCAGTTGCTACATACCCGATAGACTAGCAACAGGGGGCAAACTTTTGAACAGTGAAGGAATTAGCGATTTTTTTGGTTTTGTGTGCTTACTGCTTTTTGTGTTTGCCAATGCCTACTATCCTGCTCGATTGATTGCTAATCAGTACAGACCATGGCCAAAGGATATAGCGATATTTTTCAAGAAATATCTCGATCTCCATATGTCCATCAACATTATTGCTTTTATTGCCATGTCTATTCATGCTCACTTTTCAGATGAGCGCAACATTTTTCTCTATGCGAGCCTTCTTGTGACTGTATGGCTTACGTTTGCCGGAATCCTGATGCGTTCAAAAAGCTTCTCAAGCGACACCAAAAAACAGATGAGGATTATCCATACGCAGCAAATTATTTTTCTTGTTTGGCTTGTATTGTTAATATTTGGTCACATTGCTGCTGAATAGCAGGGTTTAACATACAATATTCTTGGCCAATGGACGCGGCTTTGAAAACAGCAACTCATAGTGGGCGATGCGACATAAATATCGATACAACATATTTGTTACTTGCAGCATTAATACATTTTGAATGACTTAACTAGCAACTTCATCAACATTGCGGTCAAATATGCCATATCTATCCGGGACCGGAATAGTCTCCTAACATTACAACGTCCAGAGGGCGTGAGGTTTAACATTTCTCTAAAATGTTTTAAATAATCAATAAAGCGGAGGTTACATGGGATACAACATTGATACGAGTGAACTACAGTTTTTCGTAAAAGCGGTAACAATAAACGCTAAAAAACTCATCGATAAATCTATTGATGTATATAATAACTTGTTACAGATAGATCCTGAGAGTGCCAAAGAAATTCACAACGAACTTGGTGACGACCTGGAAAAAAAGGGTAACTTTGAAGGCGCTATTAAAGCTTACAAAACAATTCTGCTGACTGACCCAAACAACGTAAATGTACTGTTTAAGCTTGGTAAAATATATACAAGACTTGGACTTAGCAGTGAAGCGCTCGAAACATTTCGCAAAGTGACTATCCTAGACGAGCATATACCCGAAGCATTTTATCTGCTCGGCTCGGTCTACTTTTCCACTGATGCTAACAACGAAGCACAGACTGCTCTAAACAAGGCGATTGCCCTTAATCCAGGTTATGCGGATGCTTACTACAAACTTGGCCTCATTGCAGACGCCCGCAATGATCATGATGCGGCTATTATCGCGTATCTCAAAACAATTGACTTTAAGCCTGACTTTGTCAAAGCGTACCAGAGCCTTGGCTTTGCCTATGAGGCAAAAGGCTTACGTGACGAAGCAGTAAAATACTTTAAGAAATCATTAGAAGTAGAACAGAAAAATGGCTGATGTTTCAACAATTAATCGTTGCTGTACTTTGACATGTGTTAAATTCAACATAAGTAAACAGGAGAAGGTATGTTAAGTATTGTATTTGGTCTAATTGCACTGAGTCTCGGATTCTGGGGTCTTGTGAAGTACTGGTGGTATATGGTGGATGTTCTAATAGCCATGATGCCGCTGCTTCTCATTATCGGCGGTGCCGTAGCGTTGATGGCCGGTATTAGAAACACCGGAATGCGGACATCATTCAAAATCAATAAAAATACTGTTGAAGAGACTGAACCTGCTACTAGAAAAAAAGATGAATAGGAGCCACTGATGTCATCAGAGAAAAATACTGAAAGTACCGATAGTACTATTCAGCAACCTGACCAAAAGTGTTCCAGAAACTACAAACCATGGATATGGACGCTTGTTATGATGGCGCTCATAACCATAGTATGGGCACTATACGAAGGTTCCCAGCAGGAAGGTTACGTCAACAACTTCCTAACCAAAGGTCAGAATGCTAAGAATATGAACGCACCCGGTGCGCTACAGGTTGCGGGTAGCCCTTATGCAATGCAGGCGGCACAGGCGCCTGGCGCGGTCGGTGATGTTCAAACTTCCTATCACGGAATCATTGACGCAGCTAGGCCGGCAGTTGTTAGTATAGATGCTGCAATGAAAAGTTTTCCAACGGCCGTAAATCAGGCGGGGGCATTGGATCAATTTCCAAATGACGTTCCTTTCAATAAAATTGGTTCTGGAGTAATCATTGACCCACGCGGCTATGTACTGAGTAGCTACCATGTTATCGCTGGTGCCGAAGCGCTTAAGGTCACCGTGTACGGCCCCGGCGGGGCAACAGAATATCCGCTCAAAATGGTCAAGGGTGATCTCCGTACCGATATGGCATTACTGCGGATTCAGGGTTCTGGCCCATTTCCATATGCCGCTCTTGGTAACTCTGATGCTGCTAGAACAGGCGATATGGTGCTCACGATAGGTAGTCCGTTCGGGTTTGAACAGACCGTTACCTCTGGTATGATTAGCAGTAGAAACCGAACTCTTCAGGTTGGAGACACCGTCTACGAAAACCTCATCCAGACTGACTCCTCAATCAATCGTGGCAGTAGTGGTGGACCAATGCTCAACGTCAATGGTGAAGTAATTGGTATCAACACAGCCATATTCGCTCCGACTGGAGTATTCAACGGTATTGGTTTTGCGATACCAATCAATCGAGCTGCCGAACTTGTTGGAGGTGTTATTGATTTTAATAACATGGCCCCCGGTGCGGTAACTGGTCAGCTTGTCGCTTGGACCAGCCAAGGGCGACAGGTTGGTAATGCATACCGTCTCCCGAACGGGCAGACAGTTACACCGCCGCACTCACCAAGAGGTGCCTGCATCGACTGTCATCCGCAGCTATTTGAGCAGCAGGCACAACAGGGTGGTTTACCTGCCAACGCTGATCCCCTTTTGCAACAGCAGAACGGCCTACATATAGGTGCCGGTGCAGGGAATGGAAGAGGCCTTTTTGGCCGAACAAATGGCGGGCCACTTACAGGTAACGGGCAATTTGCTGCTGGCCAGCAGGTTGCATATATTGAGCCATTGATGGGGATAGGCCTTGTCGATGTTGATGACATAATCTGCCGTCAGGCCCAGATGCTGCATCCAGAGGGTGTCATGGTTACTAATGTCATTCCTGGCAGTCCGGCTGAAAATTCCGGTATACAGCGTGGCGATATTATTGTGCGGATTGCAGGAAGAAAGCTTCTAAATATCGCGAGTCTTAACAAGCTGCTCTCGTCCCAGAATCTTGGCCGCAAATTCGAACTAGTATACTTACGAAATGGTTCGCGACAGACAACTAAAGTGAATACAGGTAATAAGAAACTGGCTCAACAACCTAGAGCCTACCAGTGGCCACTTGGGGCTACTATTACTTCACTTCAGCCGTCATTTACAACTCTGACAAAAACAGGAGTCTATGTTCAAAACAGTGGCGGACTTCTGGCAGCTAACGGGCTTAGAAATGGTGATATTATCAAGGGGATTAACGGCACTCAGGTCGAGGACCTCGAATCATTTATCGTCCAAACAAAGAGGGTTGATAGCAGGAAGGGGTTTGTATTGGATGTTATTCGTTCAGGCAATTCCATCTACCTGACGGTCAAAGGGTAAGGCGCCATTGAATAAAGAGATTATTGAAAAACTGTATGCTAAAGAATTAAAACTGATTACTGCTAAACCTGTATTAATTAAGGATAAACAGCAAGCTTTAGCTAAAAGAGTAAAGACTAAGGTATGGGATACACAAACTGTAGCTGCAAAGATTGCAATAGTATCGTTTGTTCTCCTTATATTAACAGGTTGTGTGTATTATTATAATCTCTTTACTACCGAATCATACATGGTTCGGTTAGAGGCAGCACAAATTGAAGCTGAACTTCAGCGCAGAAATGATCTTATCCCTAGTCTCGTTAAGGCTGTTACAGAATACATGGCTTATGAGGGGAAGGTTTTTGTTCACGCAGCAGATGTACGAAGTGCGCTTGGTTCGCTGAAAGATATGACAAACGGTTCTTCACAGTCGGTTGATATGCAGACGCTCACCAGTTTTAAAACGGCCATATCTAAGTTTCAGGCTGTTGCGGAAAACTATCCGGATCTAAAATCGTCGGTTACTTATCAGAATCTCATGTCGGAACTAGCAAACACTGAGACAAGGCTTGCAATGGCGAGGGCTAGATACAATACGGCAGCTAATCTTTACAATACGAGCTTAGAGTTGGTTCCAGGATATTTTTTTGGTTTTCCTCTTGGCTTCAGGCATGCAAAAACTTTTATAGCTGACAAAGCGACCTCATTGCCTGCCGCAGTAAAATGAGCCAGATAATCAAGTATCTATTGTTTGTGGTACTTTTAGTTGCGACTTATTTTACAGCCGCTAATTATGATTTAATCTCATTTGAATCAAAGGGGGTAGGGGGCGAAAAGGGGATAAAGGGGATAAAGGGGATAAAGGGCGCAGCAGGCAAGAAGAATCTTAAAGTTCCTTATATTTCAAAAAAGCCCTCATCTACTCTTAACGGTTTTTCTGGCCAGGTAGCCATTGATTATAGCCCTATATACAACCTAACTGCTGAAGCCGCTGGTTCTGTCATTATGGTGTGGAAACTGCCTGATTCAACTCCAATGCACGAAATCGACAGTGGCGAAGGATTTAAGGCTCTGTCGTTGCGCTTCATTCCAGCAACTTCGCTGATAGTAGTTAGTGGAATGAATCTAGATTTTACTGGCAGTATCCGTTTTTTTGATGCCGCGACAGGCAGACAGCGCTTTCAGATTGATGAGCCTGAGCCGATACTTTTTCTAGATCCACATCCTGCGGGTAGGTATCTTCTGGCGACTGCTGAAACATATATAAAAGTATTGGATATGAAAGACGGGAATACAGTTGCAATAATACAGAAAAATAACCCGACAGCGCGTGGTTATTATTATGCCAATGGGCAGTATGTTCTTCAGTCAGATACGTTATCACTTTTTGATTTGAAAAAACGGAGTACAGCTGGAACACTTGACGCGGTAACACCGTTAATCGTAAAGAAAGGATTGGATGGTAAAACTGTATCATGGCTTTCAGCAAGTGGAGTTACCGTTGTAACTGCGTCACAAGGAGAAAAAAAGTTTTATCCGCTGGATACCAAGGGTGTCACCGCATTTGATATCGAGTCTACTGGCATTTGGGGAATATTCCTCCTTGATACGCAACAGGTGGCCGTAGTAGACCTCGCTGCTGGTAAAAAAATTAAGACGATTGAGTTAGCTTCTCCGGTTTCTGAAGTCGCAATAAGTTCTGATGGTTCAAGCGCATATTTGCTATATCCATCTGGTTCGGTTGCTGTATACGATATAGGATATCGTAATACTATCAAGAGTATGCAGGTTGGTATGATAAAACTGTTCAGCAGAATGAAGAGTAAAATTGTTCAACCATCACCATCGGAACCGAATTAGCTGGAATATATGCTCTGCAGACTCATAACATCAAGGTACACTGACCTACTGTCATATATTACTGCACTTCTAGCAACTTTATGGATGTTTGTTGTTTTTCAGCATACTTCATCCCTGCCTGGTTTTCTTAAAGCAGTACCTCCTGAGTATGGTGTAGCCGTTGCTGCATTTACAGGAGCCTTGCTAATATGCAAATACATCTGTTTGGAAGGAAATGCTCATACAATTACACTGCTTAATGCAGAAAAAGTACAACTAGAAGGGATAGTAAAAAACCGCGATTTGATTGTAGCTGAGCTGAACATGAAAATAGCTGCATCCGAAGCAGAAGTCCTTGTGCTTCATAACCGGATTGCAGTCATGCAAGAAAACTCGCCAACCAAGCAGATGAGTGAACTGCGTAAAAAGCTACGTGCTTCAGAAGAGGACACAAAGGCCGCACTTTCTGTACTTGTAAAAAATATGCAAACACGGCTTGCAGTAATTAGAAATGTCAGCGATCAACAATTACTCTTTGCCGCAGATGTACTGCGAAAAGAAGTCGATCTGGTTGAAAACGCGATCAAGCGTGAAGGACTATCATATTTTGAGTTATGTCTTAAAATAGTTGATATTAATGAGCATATTTCAGAACTGAAAGAAATAGAACTAGCTTCAGTCAATGTACAGCCTGTAAAAGACAGTAGCGTAGCCGATGTCTGGCTCAAGTTCATTCAGGCGAACGATAATGCCGATCCGTCGGCGGTTGAACGTGCTTTCAAATTTTTCAAGGTTGCGTTCCATCCGGATAGATTTGCTTCAGAATCACAGAAAGTTGAAGCAACAAAATATTTTCAGCATAGTGTCAACGCGCATAACAGTGTTAAGAGAATGGATAAAGACAAACCATGAGAATATATAGTATCTTAATACTTACTCTGTTTCTGCTTGTCAGTAGTGCATTTGCAGGTCCAGTGTCAATTGAAGGGCATGCAGTAGTCGCTGACCTTCCTGAAGCACTACTCTTGATCATATTTGGGTGCGTTGTTGGCTTGATAGGCACGCTTATCGGGGCAGGCGGCGGTTTTATCCATGTGCCGATGTTAATGATATTCTTTGATTTCTCGCCGCAACTAGCAATCGGTACCTCAATAACTGCTGTATTCATGAATGCATTATCAGGGACACTCTCATATGTTACCCATAAGCGAATTGATTACGAAATTGGCCTTAAGTTCGCTACTGCTGCAGTCCCAGGAGTTCTGGTTGGTGCCGTTATAGCCCAGCATTTCACTTTTACCAGTTTTTCTATTTTGTTCAGTATTACTCTGATACTCCTGTCTATTCATCTGTTTGCAGAAAAAGACATTTCCATAGTTAGAACAAAAGCGAAGGAATTGCCACAAGAACGATTGCTTGTTGATGCTGAAGGCGAAGTACATGCCTATGCACCTGACATGGCGATTGGACTTTCGGGTAGTTTTTTCACCGGCATTTTTTCCGGACTCTTTGGAATCGGTGGTGGTATCATACATGTGCCGCTTATGTATTCGGTGCTTGGCATGCCCGTTCACATTGCCACGGCAACGTCACATTTCATACTCGCTATAACAAGTTTATTTGCTGTCATTATATTTACTGGGATGCATGAAATTGACCTAGACTTTGCCGTATTTATTGGCATTGGTGCGATTTTAGGAGCATATTTCGGCGCTCGTATGTCGCTTCGCACTGGCCCCAGATTTATTAAGCGAGTAATTGCGGTATGCCTGTTAATGCTTGCCCTGAAATTAATAAGTGGAGTGATGTAACTACATTATTCGTTAAAAAGGAGGATGCAGCATGAGAGGTAATGCCATAATTCTGAATACGATAGCAAAAACGTTGAATGTGGGTGGCTCGGCTATTGTTGCAGCATATGATGCAGGTGCCGTTGCTTTTAACACAACCATGTCAGCATTGTCTCCGGGCGAAAAGACAAAACTAAAGCGTAGAATAAAGACATTTGAAAAAAAAATTAAGTCATTGTATGGTGATATTGGTAAAATAACATTAAAATATGAAGATCCAGCTGCTGCCCTTGAGTCGGAGGAAGTTGTTATTATTATAGGCAGTATCAAGGAACTTATCCACGAAATAGAAGCGATGAAAGAACGTATAATAGCAATAGAAACTTCAAAAGCAAAACAAACAAAGGAAGAGCCGAAAAAAGCCACTGTTGACCCATCTAACGTTGCATCATTTTTTATTAAGTCTATCACCAATTCCCTGACAAGTTATCTCCCTGGCGAAAAAAGAGCCCTTGAACATAGGATTGCTGAAAATGAGAAAAAGATAAAGGCACTCTATAGCGAATTTGCCAAAGAATCGGCTAATTATCCAGACCCCGCTGCAGCACTTACCGCTAAGCCTGTATTAGATATTATTACTAAAATAAATGAACATAAGGCTGAAGTTGCATTGTTAAAAAGTGAGATTGCTGAACTGGCTGTGGAGAAAAAACCGGCAAAAGCTGAGACAGTTACCCGCCTTAAACAAGATGAGGTGGCAACAGAATCTACTATTGAGCCAGTCGATGTTGATAATAAGGAGCATGTTCAGGAAGAAATAATACTTGGATCTAATGACTCCCCGGCAATCGGTTTTACCAGAACTAAAGCATGTTTGATTCCAACACCTTCGCTACAACCGCCGACGAGAGAGGATATAGAAAGTGAAACTCGCGGGTTGTATGCTGACAATGTACTGCAGGAGAGGGGAAATGAAATCTCAGAAGTTGAAAAGCAGGTTTCTTCTGCTGGACCGATAACAGAGATGGATAAATATCCAGAATCAGAAGTTAAGATTGATCCTGTAGAATCATCAGAAGTTATAGATCCTACGGAACTGGATACCAAAATGATGGAGATAAATTCGAGTAATGTACCAGACGAGACGTCTTTGTGGGAAGATGATGAACCAACTGAACACGTTAAAAGCATAACTGCTGATGAAGTTGAGCTGCAAAATGCGTCTGAAATTGTAGAAGCAGTTCAAGACACTGAAATAATTGAAAGTGTAGAAGTAACAGAAGTTGCCACAGCACCAGATGTGACTGAGCATGAAACATTTGAAAGTGATTCAGCTGTCTCCGTTTCTGAAAGACTCGTAACAACAAATCTTAAAGATAGCGAAGTGTTTGAAGGTGATGAAGGCCCGGAGTTTGAAACTGAAAATAAAAAACTAAAATCTGAACAAATTGATGGCGCAGAAAGTGAACAGTTGCGAAATATCATTAACACTTCGCACGACTTTTCTAGCACCCGCACGCGCAGCCTAACAGCTCCGTTTGTTGCTTCAGCAGAACCCCAACCGACTAACATGCCTGCGCCTGCTACAGAAGTTAATCGGGAAACTATTTCTAATGACGAAACTGGGCCTGTTTTCCGTACCAGAGTCCACCAGGACATGTTTGCAAAGGTAGCTAAGGTTTTGGAAAGTGAAGCCATCGTAGATGATATAAGCGTTCCTGTCGCAGATGTTGCTGACATTGAAGAAGTTACTCCGTCTCAAATTGCTAAAATAGTGGCGGGTTCACGAAAAGTTGTACGCAAAGATGAGAAAGTAGTTAATAAAAGCTCTGCCACGGGCAATAAAACTGATTCGATGAGTACAAAAAAAAGATGATTGTTAATCATCTAAAGCCACTGCAAACAATTTAACTATATATTCTGGCCATTTTATTCTAGTCATATTCAGCGCGTTATGGCGTAAGTATCTGACTACATTGTCGAATCTAACTGGGAGACTGCATTTGGATGCCAGTAAACGAAAATTCATCAACCTTTGCCTTGGCGGCGCGGCTGCACTCGCAGTTGCTGGTTTTGCTGCAGTCACTTACCCGGTATTTCGCTACTATCTCGTGCCGCGCTCTGACGACAATGCAAAAGGTAAAATAGATATACCATTAAAAGATATTGCCACAGGAGGAGCCGTATTTTTCGAATACAACGGTTCTGCGGCCGTACTGGTGAAAAAAAATGATGGCGGGCTTACCGCACTTTCTGCGGTTTGCCCTCATCTTGGGTGTATAGTTCAGTGGGAAAAAGGGAGGCAGGATTTTCTCTGTCCTTGTCATGCCGGCTACTTCACTTCAGACGGTGAAGTCATCTCGGGACCGCCACCTAGAGCGCTTTCCAGACTCCCCTTTGTGGTCAAAAATGGGATAGTAACAATCGGCTGAAAATATTCAGCATTCAAGGATAAGACGACATAAAGGTCCAGAATTGATAAATCTGCTTAAATATATATACAACTGGATTGACGTCCGCCTCGGGACGCATGAAATAATTAACGAAAAACGCACAGGCTACCTACTGCCGCGCAACATCAACGCTTGGTATTCGCTCGGGAGTGTTCTTTTAGTAATTTTTGCTCTGCAGGTTATCACTGGCCTGCTGCTTATGCTCTATTACGTTCCTGATGTCGACAAAGCGTTCAATAGTGTCTCGTTCATCATGAATGAAATCCCTCTTGGTCGCTTGATCCGTCTTTTTCATGCAGTTGGCTCTAGCATGATGGTCCTTGTTCTGTTACTGCATATGTTATCGGTGCTTTTCATGGGGAGCTACAAAAGTCCCCGCGAGATCCACTGGTTTACCGGTTTCATACTTCTCCTCATGGCGATGGCAATTTCTCTGACCGGCTATCTGCTCCCTTGGAACCAACTTTCATTCTGGGCTACCACTGTAGCAACAGACTGTGCCAGTTCTGTCCCGTTAATTGGCCAGTACCTAGTAGAATTAATGCGCGGCGGTAAACAGGTTGGCTACCAGACCCTTGGTCGCTTCTACACCTTTCATGTTGGAATACTCCCTGCCACCATCACAGTCCTGATTGGTGTGCACCTCTTCCTTATACAACGCACGGGCGTTTCCACTCCTCCTTTTGGGCTAGAAGTCACAACAAATCAGTGGAAAGACGAAAAATTTGTATACGAAGAGCACCCTGGTGGCATCCCGTTCTTCCCGAACTACTTTCTTCAGGATCTAATCTCAATATTGCTATATTTGGCCTGCTTCATGGCTTTGGTATTTTTCATACCGAACTTGTTCATACCATCAACCTCATATATGCCGGCAAACCCTTTAGTAACGCCATCACACATAAAACCGGAATGGTTTTTTCTTGCCAACTATCAGACACTAAAACTTTTTCCAAGCGAGATTATCGGCCTCACTGTTCAGGTTGTAGCAATTATTTTTCTGGCTCTCCTGCCATTCATTGACCGTGGAACAGAAAAGCATCCTCTCAAACGGCCTTTATTCACATTATCAGCCATAGCTTGCATTCTGCTTTGGCTTGGCCTCACAATCTGGGGTCTCCTTTCATGAAATGGTGGATCGTCATCGCCATACTTCTGGGATTGAATTCAGCGCCAGCTTCGCAGGCTGGAGCTGCAGGTCAAGTTATCGTATGCATTCAGTGCCATGCGTTACAGCCAGCCCAATTCAGTCAACCGATCAAGCTTTGGAAGAATAGTATCCATGCAGAACATGGCATCTCCTGTAATGCCTGCCACGGTGGCGACCCTATGGACTCTGCACAAGCCATGAGCCCGGCTCGCGGATTTCGTGGTGTGCCGACAGGCACCGCAACTCCGGCACTCTGCGGTGGCTGCCATATGGGAATCATGAAATACTATTTGAATAGCGCCCATGGTAGAACCCTCGGTAGGGGGGGACCTACTTGTGTTACCTGCCACGGTAGCCACGACATTAAAAGCGCCACGCTTGATATTATAAATAAAAAAAACTGTTCAACGTGCCATACATTTGATAAAGCTCGACAGATCAGAAGTGCCATGCTGAAGCGAGACGCCATGCTCATGGCCATCGAAAAAAAGATCAAAGTACTAAGGAGACAAGGGGTTATAACCGACCAGCTTGAAAAACGACTGTTCTCGCTTCGCAACCGTTTTCATGCCATGTTCCACAGCCTTGATGTGAAATTAATTATTCAGGAATCAGATCATATTCAGGCCGAACTCGAAAAAACTAATGGAGTGGGTGGTGTAGGAACGGAGCCATTGACCGGAACCCTTGCGGTCGGCTGGGCACTACTGATGGCGCTTTTGTTGTATTTAGTCAAAAGGAGCTTAGACTGACTAGAGAAAGATTTATCAAGGAGAATATAGCTATATGACACCAGTACAATATCCTAGAGTGGCTGCTGTAGCCGGGCATAAAACAAGAAGCAGTGTTGGTTATAAAGCAGCAACTTGCTGCAAAACACTGGGGTCAGGAAAGGGTATTTGTCTTGGCCTTGGTCTTGGTTTGGGAATTTGGGGGCCAGTTGCACTTGTCGGCATTAGCATTGCAGGAGGCTACTATTACTGGAAAAAGGCGGTAACAATGCTTGATTAAACTTTTAATGTGGCGATATAACATATTGGATGCAATTATATCTGTATTATTTTGCTGATCGCATATTCAAGTTCAGATATATCGCATTTTTATTAGCCTGGAGGTTTACAGATGGTCAAAGAAAAAAAAAGGGAGAGGTTGGATATGGAAACTTACGGAGCGGAACAGATCGTTGCTGTTGAAGAAATGATAGGAGCAAATATAGATGAGACTGAAATTATGACTCCAGACCATATAGAGAATATGAGGAAGCAGACAACAGCGGACGTACGAGGAATTCTGGAGCAGTTTGAAAAAAATCATTCCGGTCTAACCGAGGGAATGGCGACTGCTTTGGGAGCTGGTACTGGTGCTGCCGGGTCTCTGGCTGCATTGTCTTCACTCGGTACGGTATCAGGTTTATCTGCCGCTGGCGTTACCACAGGTCTTTCGGCTGCAGGTGGCTTGTTGGGTGGCGGTATGCTTGTCGGACTTGGCGTACTTGCTGCTCCGATTGCTGCGTTGGGGATGTTTGGGTACACTGTTACAAAAAAACGTAAGAAAGCTAACGACGCAGCTGCAGTTGGATTAGCGGCTAAAAGAATCTACGAGGTTCAGTCCCGTCTGATACCGAATGAAGAGAGTTTTAAGGAGGAGCTTGCTTATATCAGAACTACTCTTGAAGTACTCACCAGTTTGAAAACAGCGTAAAAAGTATGTATCCTCCTCAACTTATAATATGAAAGGCCAGTTGAGGAGGATACATGCATTCAGATATTCACCATGATCAAAGAATCACTAATTAAATATGCCTTCAATCACAAAATGCGGAGGTATGGCGAAATGCTCAAGCTCGATATCAACCCGGAAGATAAAACTATAGATCTAGTAGTGCTACTGCGTGGAGAGGTTTCGCCACTTCAAATTCATATTGGACATTATGAAATTATGACTGGAACTGAGAGCGGCATAAAATTCAGTCAGATTCATACATCACGCGAATGGATGACGGAACTCATTCAGACTTTGGCACCAGAGCATACCGCTAATTTTAATTATGCAAAGCTATTGAAAATTATCATGTAAATCTAGCAGCGTTCTTAATTATGCCAACTATATGACTGTGGCCACCAGAACCAACATTGCATTCTCCGCTTAAAGTGAAAGAAGTGTTTGTCGGCGACACACGTTACATCGTCTGCAAGAATGAGCGACAAGCCAGACGGGACGAAGCGGACCGGAATACCATCGTTGAGTCTCTGAAGGAGAAGATCAAGAAAGCGCCGTCATCACTGATCAGTAACAAAGGGTATCGTGGTTTCCTAAAAGTCACGAAAGAAAGCGTGTCTCTGGATGCCGAGAGAATCGAAGCTGATGTCAAATTCGATGGCATCTGGGTGCTGACTACCAACACGAAGCTTAACGCACGAGAAGTCGCGCTCAAATATAAGGAACTCTGGATGGTGGTGCATACCTTCCGGGATATGAAGTCGGCCGTTGACACCCGACCAATCTTTCATAAGCTGGATGAGACCATCAGAGGCCATGTCTTCTGCAGCTTCCTGGCTTTGGTGCTGAAAAAGGAACTGGACGACAGACTGGCCAGTCAGGGCTTGCAGCTTGAGTGGGCTGATATCAAACAGGATCTGAAAGCGCTTCAGGAAGTGATCCTGGAAGAAAACGGATCAAAGTTGGCAATCAGAACAGAATGCCAAAATACCTGCGGCAAGGTGTTCAAGGCGATAGGTGTTGCGGTACCGCCGACGATCAGAGCCGTTCAGCCATAGAGAAAAACAAGCAGAAATCGAGTTTCAAAGAGCAGGCAGTGTAGTGCCACTGGCAAAACTGCGTACTATAACATGCTGATATAAAATAGTTTTTAAAAATCTACTGTAGAAGATGAGTCTAACTACCTGTGTGTATTTTAAAGTCCATTACTGCTTAAAATCAGACTCAAATTGTTCTTCGTTTTTTGTAATTGAATGTGCGAATATATCAGTAGCTTCCTTTTCTATAGCCCCTTCTAACATTCGAGTAAATTCCCATTTTGATTTTGACCTTTTATATATTTCAAAAATAAAAGCTCCTACAAAAATGCCTGCAATTAATGAAAACAGTGCTTTACCCATACTCATCTCCTTTCAAATGTGAGCTTATTGTCCTATCTATAATATAAATAACAAGGGAGACAATTCAATATGACTGTTTGAATAATTCATAATTTTTCTTTTCTTGGCTTCTCTCAGTCAACCATACGTTATGGCCTTGCAATGTCTTGATAATGTGTTCAGTCTACTTGTTATTTGATAAAAGGAAGCAACAAACATACCAACATAAATTTGCAGATTATGTCCCTTCAACAGCCTGATATTATCGATAAATGTAAATACCTTAATCGTAGAGATAATTAAAATAATGTCTAAAACCGTCTTATTTAACGTAACGGTCATATATCAAGGCCAGATTTATCAAGCTATGACCTTTACCGGTTTGTACTTGTCGATGTATGAGTAATTCCAGATGATGCCATGGGAGGTTTAGATCATCCACTGGCACGTCTTGTAGCTGAAAGGCTTATGTTGTCTGATGCACTCGGAGCACATGCCCGTGATGAATTGGGCATTACAGAAACTTTACGGGCACGACCAATCCAGGCTGCCATCGCTTCTGCAATCTCTTTTGTTGCGGGGGCAATTGTTCCAATTTCAGCAACATTTCTTGCGCCTTCAGGTCGGATTGCCGAAGTTACAACTGTAACAGCAATTGGAACTTTAGTTGTTCTTGGGGGGACTGCGGCATACACAGGCGGAGCATCTATATTTAGGGGCGCATTGCGTGTTGCATTCTGGGGAGCACTTTCAATGTTGCTAACGGCTGGAGTCGGCAAGCTCGTTGGCGTTGTTTTGTAATTCACTGGTCTGTCAATGAATCTAAATATATTACATCGGATATGTAAGTAATAAATGTTAAATATATTTATGATACTACTGGCAGCGTTTTCATTAGCAGGCTGTGCCTAGACTTTCCTTGTGGAAGGTATGCTTAAGGACCCTAGAGATCCGTTTAGCGGGGAGGGCATTATTAACTTCATAGAACTAGTACGTTATCGGTCACCACGCTATATGGGAGTAAAGAACCCCGCCCACAGGACGGGGTTTTATGAGACTCAATAAATGCTTTGGTGAATTTATATATATCCAGTGAATGTAAATGTGATGATGGTAGATTCGGGAAATACATATTCAGTGCTGGCTTAGTTGCTGGGCATGGGAGTGGGAACGGAAAGTTAAATGACGGTGAAGCGTTCTTTTTCCTGGTTGGCAAATGAATCCGAGGCTTAGGACATGTCAACTAAAGTGTGTAAATGGTTTTCGGTATGTTAAAAATTGGTATTGTCAAACAAGTACAAAGCTACTGTAAACCCTCCAATGCCTTCTTTAGCACCTCCCGCAACTGATC
>CAIYDX010000171.1 GCA_903925005.1 uncultured Geobacteraceae bacterium | reverse complement strand
TTGGTGAGTGCCAGTATCGGTTTAACCGCCGGTTCAATCTGCCAGCCATCTTCACCAGACTGGTCTACGCTGCTACGCATACCGGATGCCGTCCGGAATGGTTTTTACGACTAGCGCTCTTTTAGAACGATTCAGGTAAATGTATGGCTGCTGCTGATTCCGTTTGCCATGCTGTTGGTTGTTACAGACGAAACCAGAAAATATTTTGGCAAAAAGTGAGGATATATTATGAAGGAACGTCGAAACAAAAGCCCGTTAACGGAAACCATCGCACTGCGCCGCAAGGCTGAAGCGCATTTGCAGGTAAAATCGGTTAAAGAAAGTTTTTGCCATGATGAAGAAGGGACTCGGCGGCTTGTTCATGAACTTGAGGTCCACCAGATAGAGCTGGAGATGCAGAATGCCGAACTGCGTCAGGCAAGGTATGATCTGGAGACCGCTCTGGAAAAGTATACCGATCTCTACGAATTTGCTCCGGTCGGCTATGCCAACCTTGACCACACCGGGGTCATAATTGCCTTGAATCTTGCCGGCGCCTCTCTGATTGGCGGGGTACGCTCAAGCTTGATTGGCTGCTGTCTCTGGCAGTTCGTAGCTGTTGCAGATCGTCTGAATTTTAACGATTTCCTTGGTAAAGTTCTTTCCTGCCGAATAAAGGAGTCGTGTGAAGTGGCGCTCCTGAACGGAGAGAATCGTCCGGTCATGGTGCAGATCGAAGCCATGGCCACCGCTTCAGGGCAGGAGTTCCGCCTCGCCATGATCGACATCACCGAACGAAGGCGTGCCGGTGATGCGCTCGCTCTTAAACAACGAGAACTTGAAGAGCTCAATCGATCTCTGGATGAGCGTATCGGCCAGGATGTGGAGGAACTTCGCCGGAAAGACCAAATACTGATACTGCAGGACCGGCGGGTTGCTTTGGGCGAGATGATCGGCAATATTGCCCACCAATGGCGTCAGCCATTAAACCTGCTTGGCCTTTACGTGCAGGAGTTGCCGCTTGACTTCGATAACGCGGAATCAGGCAAAGAGTTTCTTTCGGATTACGCCGTAAAATCGATGCAGTTGATCAAGCATATGTCCAAGACAATTGAAGATTTCAGTGATTTTTACAGGCTTGATAAAGAAAAAGTATCATTCAATGTCAATGAAGTAATTGAAATGGCGCTATCCTTAGTTGGAGAGAGTTTTAATAATCAGCGGATCAATTTTGAATTTTGTCAGAAAAACGAATTATTAATTAACGGATATCCTAATGAATACGCTCAAGTTCTTGTGAATATATTTATGAATGCCCGTGACGCCCTGGTCGGGCGTACTGACGACGATGCCCGGATCACGATCAGATCTTTTGCGGCAGGAGGCAAAACGGTGGTAACCATAACCGATAATGCCGGCGGCATCAGCGACGAGATCATTGACAGGATTTTTGATCCATACTTTACGACCAAAGAACCGGACAAGGGGACAGGTATCGGTCTTTTCATGTCCAAGGCTATCATTGAGACAAACATGGGTGGGACGCTGACGGTTCACAATGCCGCGAATGGAGCGGAGTTCAGGATCGTGCTTTGAAAAATTGCGGATGGCGGCCGACTAGACTGCTTGTGATCGTAGTGAGAAACAAACAAATGTCACGACTTCATGACCAGCAAAAAAATCTGCACAAAAACTATCTTTAACAGCATGCTAAGCGGGTAGGCCGCCGCATAGCCGGCCTCGACACGCTCATTGCCGCAGCGGTCAACGGCAAATCCGAGCACCGCCGGTTGAGTTTGTACACCGGCCAGAATACCGCCGATGAACGGCCAAGACCTGCCGGCAATTACGCTGGCCATCACAATTGTTACGAGGGAGGTTACAGTTGTGATGCAGGCGCCTAATACCAGGGCAGAAATATTAAGCGGTGCCGTGTGCAGCAGGCCGCCGGCCTTAATGCCGGCACATGCCAGAAAGAGCACCAGACCAAGCTGGCGCAGGGATATTGATGCCCCATACGGAAGGTACCATGTCAGTGGCCCGGTTCTGCCGAGCGCTCCCAGTATCAGCGCTACAATCAAACAACCTGCCACTGGGCCGATCTCGAAGGTTCCGATGCCCATCGGCAGGGTTATATCGACTGTACCCAAGGCGATGCCCATTGCGAGCCCCAGTCCAAAGGTCAGAATATTGAATTCGCTGGCCTCGTGATATGAATCGCCGATGTATTCCGAGATCGCCGAAAGTTTATCCCTTGGCGCAATCACCCGCAGTCGATCGCCCGGCAATATCGATGTTTCTGCGTTGGGTATGAAATCAGTGTCGCCGCGCCTGATTCTTGTCACAATACCTTCAAACTTGCGAAAAATTCCTACCTGCCGCAGCGTTTTGCCATATACGTCCGGATTTGATACGAAAATGCGGCGAAGATCGAGTTGACTTCTGTCATTCAGGACATTCCCGTCATATTCAATGCCGAGTATCTCTGTTGCATTGCGAACGTCATCGGACAATCCGACAACCGTCACGATGTCTCCGTTTTTAATGACCGAATATCCGGAGATTGCAAATTGCTCGTTTCCGCGTACACAGCGTGCGAAGCGGACCGAAAGCGAATAGCGCTCAAGCAGCCCTGCAATCGCTTCGCCCGGCTCTTTGACGTTGCTTATCATGATTGCGGCGCTTGCCAGTGCGTCGCCAACATCGACTGTTTCACGCCTGAACGGCCATGCAAGCATGAGAATTGGTATTAAAACACCAAGGGGATAGGCAATCGCGTAGCCGAGCGTTGCTTCCGCCCCTTTTTGCCCGAGGGCGGTTGTAGCGGCGGCCAAAGAAGGGGTGTTGGTCAGAGCGCCGGCAAAAACACCGGAAGCGGTTGCAGGCGGAATATTCATAATCTGTGAGGCGAATATGTCAACAGCGAAGGCAGCGCCGATGGCGACGGGCGGAATCAGTAAAAAACGCCAGCCGCCATGCGACCAGGTGTCAAACAGTAAATTGCTCGAAGAAAGACCGATCGCATAGACGAACAATGCAAGACCAAAGGTTGACAGAACATCCGGTGGTTTGACTGCAGGTTCAATATAGCCCCATATAACACCGGCAAACAGCACGCCGGCAACGCCCAGAGACACCTTTTTAACAGTCAGGCGACCTAGAAGGGCACCGCAACCAATGGCAAGGCAGACAAGTAGTAACGGGTTGTTAAACATCAGCTCTCCGTTTGAGTCCCAATAAATCAGTACATCATTTTTTCGAGAAATGGGATGGCGATCAAGTACCTTATGAGCATAACAGACAGTTGAAACAATGCAACTCGCTACTGATCTGATCGAGGTAGCAATGCTGCAATTGTGACGGTAGAAGCATGTAAAAATCAGGTTTGTTATAAATTGAAGTGAGATTTGGTAAATATGTTTCTTGACCGGCACCTTCCATGTTTGTATGGTGTCATACCTTGATGTTGCATAGTTTGCGGATCATGACACAATTTGAGGGGGAGAAATACATGCACTCTGATATCTGCCGAAACACGATTGCGATGGTATTGGCTGGCGGCAAAGGTGACAGCCTCAGTCCGCTGACATCCAGAAGGGCGAAAGCGAGTGTTCCTTTTGGCGGTAAGTATAAAATTATTGATTTCGTCCTTTCCAATATGTTCAATTCCGGCATCAACAAGGTTTATATCCTGACGCAGTATCGTGCATACTCCCTGATCAAACATATCAGGGAATCATGGGGGAAATGGACCGGACTTGGCGAGTTTTGTGTTGCTATCTCGCCTGAGACCAGTAGTGAAGGGGAGGAGTGGTTCAAGGGGACTGCCGATGCGATATTGCAGTACCTGAGGTTTGTTGAATCGAGTGACGCTGCCTACGTGGCCATTTTCGGCGGGGACCATATCTATAAGATGGATATCCGTCAGATGATCAACTTCCATAGTACAAACAATGCCGACATTACTATTGCTGTTTCAGAAGTTCAGGCCGAGGAAGCCAAACGTTTTGGGGTTCTGTCGCTGGACAGCGATTCACGGGTAACCGCATTCGCGGAAAAACCGGCCAACCCTGAAGCGATTTCGGGAGGTAACAGCTGTTTTGCTTCGATGGGCAATTACATATTTCCGACAAAGAAGCTGATTGAAGTACTTCAGGAATGCAAAAAACAGCATGAAAACCTCGATTTCGGCAAGCACGTAATACCGGCGATGCTGGCAAGAGGCGACCGGGTTTTTGCCTATAACTTCAACGATAACGTGATCCCTGGAATGACGATTGAGGAACGTGGTTACTGGAAGGATGTGGCGACCATTGATTCATATTACGAAACGAATATGGATCTGATTCATGTCTCTCCGGAGCTGAATCTCTATAACTACAAGTGGCCAATTCTCACTAACCAGGGCAACCTTCCGCCGGCAAAGACAAACTTCGATGAGGATAGAAGACGCGGCCAGAACCTGAATTCTTACGTCTGTGGCGGTTGCATGACGAGCGGCAGCACTGTTAACCGATCGATAATCGGGCCACGGAGCAAAATCCATAGTTACAGCCTGGTAGAGGATTCAATCCTGTTTGAAAAAGTTACCATCGGCAGGCATGTCAAGATCAGGAAAGCGATTATTGACAAGAACGTGGTGATCCCGAATGGAGCGGTCATCGGCTATGATCGTGAAGACGACTTGAGAAAAGGGTATACCGTCACGCCGTCCGGTATTGTTGTTGTGCCGAGGGGGGATAAATAAATCCGACTCCCCTTTAATCGTCCTCTCTTCTGGCTATGACGATCCCGATCGAGCGCCCTGGCAGATGATACTGCTTGGTGGTGATGGTCGGCAGCGCATCCCAGGGGACGATGTCCTCGGGGGAAGCCAGTGATGTGTCGATCCAGCGGCGCCAGACCCCACCCGGCAGTTTTTTGGGTGGCGGGAGTTGGAATCTGAGCGGTTTCCAGTATGCATTGATCATATAGTGGAAAACGACCCGCCCTGTGGCGCTCCAAGCCGTCAACGCGATGCTGTGTGACAGAAAACTCACATCCGGCTTATGCAGATGTACGCCATGCCACTCCAGCCGCGCTTTGCCGAGCAGCTGGTTCAGGGTCAACTCTTCAGCGCTGTTTTCGCCGTGCGCGGTTCGTGCGGCAATCAAAAGCCTGGTGAAACGGTGTGTGTCCTCGTGACGCGCAAGCAAACCCCAATCAAACCAGCTGAGTTCATTGTCCTGACAGTAGGCGTTATTGTTACCCTGCTGCGTCCTTCGTACCTCATCCCCCATCAGGATCATCGGCGTGCCGAGAGCCAGGAGGGTTACCGCCAGGAAGTTTTTTACCTGACGATTGCGAAGCTCCTCGATAGCCGGGTCGTCGGTGGCCCCCTCGAAACCGCAGTTCCAACTTACGTTGGCGTCGGATCCATCCCTGTTCTTCTCGTTGTTTGCTTCGTTGTGTTTAATATTATATGAGACCAGATCGTTCATGGTGAAGCCGTCGTGACAGGTGATGAAGTTTATGCTCTGTTCCGGCTCACGTTCCTGATGGCCGTATATGTCGGGACTGGCCAAAAGACGCGCTACGAAGCGGTATATTCCGCCATTGTCACTCTTTAAAAAGCTGCGCACATCGTCGCGGAACTCGCCATTCCACTCTTTCCAGCTGTCACCAAAGAAGCTGCCGACCTGATATAGCCCCCCTACGTCCCATGCTTCGGCTATAAGTTTTATTCCTGCCAGCGCCGGGTCCGATTCTATGTCCCAGATGATAGGCGGGTTTTTGAGCGGGTGCCCCTGGCCATCACGTGACAGTATCGATGCCAGGTCGAAGCGGAAGCCATCAACGTGCATTTCCCTAACCCAGTAGTTAAGGCTGTCTATGATAAGCCTGCGAACTATATGGTGATTGGCGTTAAACGTGTTGCCGCAGCCGGAGTGGTCGATATGGGTTCCCAGGGAATCCATGCTGTAATACACGTCGTTGGCAAAGCCGCGATAGCAGAATGTCGGCCCCTTATGGTCACCTTCGGAGGTGTGATTGTAAACCACATCGAGGATCACCTCAATGCCGGCGCGATGCAGAGCCTTGACCATGTCGCGGAATTCGTTCAGGGGACCGAGCGGATCTTTGCGGGAGCTGTATGCCGCGTGGGGAGCGAAAAACGATACCGGGCTGTAGCCCCAATAGTTGCACAGACCGGCAGGGGCGTCATGCGGGTCAAACTGGAAGACCGGCAACAGTTCGACGGCGGTGATTCCCAGGTCTTTAAGATAAGGTATCTTTTCTATAAGACCGGCGTAGGTGCCCCGTTTTTCCGCCGATACCCCCGAAGAAGGGTGTTTGGTGAACCCCGCTACATGCATCTCATAGATGATGGTTCGGGAGTACGAGCGCTTGAGCGGCGTATCCCCTTCCCAGTCGTAACCTCGCGGGTCGGCCACCACGCTTTTCATGGCCTGGGCGGTATTATCACCAGGCAGACAGGCGGCGGCGCGGTCATATCCTGGAGGTACCACCACGGCGCGGCCATAGGGATCGATCAGGATCTTGTCAGGGGCAAAGCGCAGCCCCCGCTGCGGATCAGATAGGCCGCTCACCCGGTAACCGTACAGCTGCCCAGCTCCGATGTCCGGAACAAAGGTGTGCCAGTAATATAAGGTGCGGTTCTGTCTGGGGTCGAGAGTTATTATTCGGGAAGCTGTCTTGTCGTCGGCATGGTCGAAGAGGAGCAGCTCGATGCCGCTGCAGTCCCGAGCAAAAACACTGAAGTTTACTCCGCCGTTGCAGACGGTTGCGCCAAGGGGGGATGTACTTCCCTTGTGCGGTTCGGGATGTAGGGAAACTTTCTTCATCGGTGTCCTTTGTAGACTTAGGGATGCAGAAAATGCTGATTTACCGTTTTAAACGTAGGGGTAAAGCAAACGCTTCACCTGCTTTACCCTTGTTGGCACCGATTCAAAGGCGGGCGAAGCAGATGAAACTTGCTTAGCCCCTACAAGTCAAAATCGCTAATCACTGCGAAAATATTAACACACTGTAGGGGCCGATGGAAAGCGCGGCGTGAAAGGGAAGAGTGTCGAACTCGCCGGCTTCTGCGACGACATCGCTACTCGGATGCCCCTGAAAGTCGTCGCTGTAGCCTTGCCAATCGCTGTTGAAGCGGAGCTTCCAGCTCCCTGCGGCTGGAAAACCTATCACATAGCCATCATGCGGCTCGTGGAAAAAATTGGCGACGACCACAACATCATCCGACGCTCCCCCTTTGTCCCAACGGTGAAAGGAGATGACCTTTTTTTCGTCGTGCATATGATAGACCTGAGTGAACTGTCCGCAGAGGCCGCGCGTGAAGCCCCCCCGGTTGATCCGCAACCTGATGAGATCACGATACAGACGTACGATACCATGAAATTCTTCATTTTGCTCCCAATCGACCGGTACCGTGTCGCGGAACCATCCACCTTCGAGAAATTCCTGACCCTGGAAGAGCATCGGAATACCGGGAGCCGTAAAGACCATGGCGGCGGCCAGTGTTGAGCGTTTCCGTGCGTACCACCCTTTGGGATCGTTCGGGCTGATCTCTTGCGGCACTCGTTCCTTGCCGTTTGCCACCTCATCGTGCGATTCGCTGTAGATGACCCGGTCGAAGGCATCATCGTTATAGCGGTAGCAGATTGCGTCGCGAACTTCGGCAAGCGAGCGTTGTTCGTCCTGAATGGTAACCACCGCTCTGCGGATAGGGTGCACGAACATTGAATCCCACTGGGAACTGAACCCGGCGCCTCCGGCGCCGACATCCTTGGTAATCCATCTATTGTGCTGAAGATCCTCGGCGATGGTGATACGACCGGGGTAATTCTGTGCTACCTCGCTGTTGAGCCACTGGAGCAGGCTCCACCCTTCCGGAATATCCTCTGTGCCGATACCATTGACGGTGCGGATAAATTGGGTGCAGTCAAAGCGTATGCCGTCCACATGGTATTCTTCGAGCCACATCATGACATTGTCACGAAAATATTGACGCACCTCGCCGCGTCCGTAATCGGGCCTGGTCTCTCCCCATGGCGTGTTGGACCGGTTGTCGTTGTAGAAGTAAATCCCGCCGCGGTTGTTCTCGGACCAGCCGTCGAACTGCCAAAGATCCAGGTCGCTGGGACCAAGATGGTTATAGACGACATCCAGGATCACTGCGATTCCGTCCTGGTGGGCGCGTTTGATGAACCGTTTAAACGCCAGCGGGCCTCCATAGGCAAGCTCAACGGAAAAAATATGGGCGGGATTGTATCCCCATGAGCGTTCTCCCGCAAACTGTGCTATCGGCATGATCTGGATCGCGTTGACACCGAGTTTTTTTAAATGTCCCAGACGCGCCGAAACCGAATCGAATTTGCCGGGACTTGTGTCATCTTCCTGGTCGTTAAACGTGCCGACGTGAAGTTCGTAGATGACCAGCTCGTTCCATGACACGAGGTTGAAGTTGTCACCTTCCCAATCAAAGTTTTTGTCATGGATGATGGCATTGCCAACCGAACTGGTCACCTCGCGGGCATAAGGGTCGATGCGGCTGAATTCTCCCTTTTCCGTGCTCAGCAGGAACTTGTACTGATCACCAACATGAGCCTCTGCGACATTGGCATACCAGTAGCCGTTACTTTCGGTCTGCATCGGGTTTGTCTTGCCGTTCCACTCGTTGAACGATCCGATAACGGATATTTTTTCTGCATGGGGTGCCCAGACGCGGAACGCGACTCCATCTGTGTGAGGGATTGACCCCATGCCTGTAATTATTGCTTTGTCGCTCATGGATATGCTCTCCTTTACAGTGACTGCCGACTTCAGAACCGATAACCAATGCCGCCCAGGAATATGTCGGAATCGCGGTCGTACCTGGTAATAATACGGTCCCAGGTTGCTCGTAAAAGCCAGTTTTGACCGATTCGATAGCTGCCTGTCGTTGAGAAGATGATGGGTATTCGTTCCTGCCCGGTACCATGCCGAAGATCTTTGGCGAAATATGGGCCAATGCCGATGCCGAGGGAAATTCGGTCATTCAGAAAAGGTTTTGCCAGCCAGAGCTGGGTAGTCAGGCCGTATCGGTCAATCAAGGAACTTCTCCCCTCGTAAAGAGCCCCAACAGTCCATTCCAGATAATGCATGAGACCACGCCGGTATTCGAGAGCAGCGGCGCGTGAGTTTCCGTCACCGGGGATATTCACAATAGTTTCACCGCCAAACAGCGTCAGTTCATTGTCGATGGTGCTTTCGGTACGATCAACTGCCTTTACATCAGGCCCCTTTGAAGGTGGGACATCAAGTTGATAGCCGATGCCTGCCAACGCCGTCACGGAATCGAAGCTTGTGTCACCTCTGACCCAGTAGCCTTGCACACTGTAAAACCAGCGGCTCTTGGTGTACCAGGTTGCCGCCACATTGGCCATGGTACCGAAACCGTGCACGTCATGGGCAGTGCTTCCGTCAGCAGGCTGCTTGGTGTCATAATAGTACAATCCGCCGACCCCGATGCCCAGCGAAAGCTGCCGGTCGAGAAGATTGGTTCGGAGCCAGAAGTTTGCGGCATTGCCGTCGCGGTGATGCGCAATAAAGTGCCCCTGGTTCAGGTACGAAAGGGAGTACGCAAAATTATCTCCAAGACCTTCCATATACTGGACTTGCCAGGCGAAGGTTCTTTCAACCGGTTTATCTATCACCCCGTAACCGCCGAGCAGGCTGATTTCTCCGGCAAAAGCTGGGAAAGCCAGAAGAGAGAACATAAGCGTAAGAATTAAATATTGCATCTATTGGGTCTCCTTAAGTAGTCCATCATATCAACGGTCACGTGCCGACCGTCAAATCCGGTTGAATGTTCAAAATGTCCGGTTTGCGCTCAAGCTCGGCAATGACCTGTGCACCAAGCAGCAGAATTACCGCCACGACCTCAATACTGAGAAGGGCGATCACCGTTATGGTAATCGAACCGTAAATAACATTAACCATGGATACGGTCGCGTAATACCAGATCAGTATCCGGCGGGTGACCTCCCATAAAACCGTTGCGGTTAATCCCCCGATGAGCGCGTGAAATAATCTGACCCGCACGGCAGGCATCACCAGATAGATGGAGGTAAACATCAGGATCTCGCCAACAATCCCAAGAATGTACATTGCCACGCCGGTGGCGCCTCCAAGGTTTAAACTCCGACCAAAGATTGTCAAACTTTCCAGCATCTCGATTGCTCCGACAACGAACGACACCAGCACTATTCCGACCCCCATCGCAAAGATAAACAGATAGGGAATGATTGCAGAGACGAGAAAAGTGCGCTTCTTGATGCTTACCTGTTTATTAAAGATTACGGATATGGCGTTTTGCAACATGGAAAAAGCTGTGGAACTGAAAAACAGCATGCCGAGAAAACCGATGAAACCGATCACTTTACGGTGTTCAAGGAATGCCTGCGTCTGTTCGGTCAACGTTGCCGCATAACCGGGGATCACCATTTCAAGATAGGTTGACAACGTCAGAAGCAACTGCTGCTCTTCGATAAAATGGGTCAGCACAACAAGAGCGATGATTGAAAGCGGAACAATTGACAACAGGGTGTAATACGCAACTGCGCCGGATAACAGCAGTCCCTGGTTAGCCATGAATCCTCGCGCTACGCGCAGCAGGAAGTTGAAGATACGAGCCATATTACTTGAAACGTGATCTGGCCGACTCTATGGCCTCCCCGATGGAGGTTTTTACCGCATCAATACCGGTTTTCAGGTCTTCCCAAGCGTGTTCTCCGGCATGCTTGAGTTCCTCGGTTTTCAGCCTGGCGCCATCCAGTTTGACTTTCAGTGCCGCAATCATTTCGTCATACTCGACTTTGACGTCAGCCTTGATTTCGTCTTTTCTGGCGGTCAGTTTATCGATCTCGATACTCAACTCTTCCAGCTTTGCCTGCATCTTGCGGATGTACTCGTTTTTAGTGTTCATGGTTTCTCCTTTCAAAATAGTGACTGGATAACAAAAAGGCCAGGGGCCCATGGGAGGTGCAGCAGCCCCTGGCAAATGTAGCCTTGATCACATACTTTCAACATGTGTGCCAGTGGAGATCGGCAAGTTCGGAGTGCGCAACCATCTGATTGCACAGGAGAAAGATAAAGAGAAGGTGAGGATGGTGGTAATGGACTTCAACTGAATCCGTCATGGATAGCATATCTGCCATATATGACAGATCGTATTGAGGCAATACTATCGCAAACCGGTTGTAATTCAGCTCAAGCCGCTATTATTGTTTGCGTTCATGGGTGGGGGCATGGTTGTTGCTTACTATATTGACTGCAACTTGATTTATTATTGGTCTTTTCAACCCGAAGGAGAATTTCTCCATGTTCCACTGGATCCGCGACCATCGGCGTGCCGAAACGCGAAAGTTGCCATTTCCTCCCGAATGGGAGGCTATAGTACGAGCAAATATGGCTCACTTCAGCGTACTTGATGATGCCGAGCGGGACGAGTTGCGCGCAATGATGCAGGTCTTTCTGGATGAAAAACTATGGGAAGGGTGTGGCGGCCTCGACATCACTGACGAAATTCGCGTTACTATCGCAGCCGAAGCGTGCCTGCTGCAATTAGGGCTGCCGCATGACTATTATAGCAACGTGGAGTCGATCCTTGTCTATCCTTCCACGGTTGTACTTCCAGAGCACCACCCCGGCGTCTTCGAAAGAGTGGCCGGTCCGGTATCGGCCAACATTCCCATTCTTGGTCAAGCATGTGTTCAAGGCCCGGTAATTCTCGTGTGGGATGCTGTTCTCCATGGGGCGCGCCATCCTGAACAGGGTCACAACGTGGTCTATCACGAGTTTGCCCACAAGCTTGACATGCTTGACGGAGCTGCGGATGGCACTCCACTGTTTGCCGGCCGCGATCAGCTTGCCGAATGGGTAGCGGTCTGCTCCCGTGAATTCCTGCGGCTGCGCGAACTTGCCGAAAAGGGACACAAGACTTTCCTCGACGCATACGGCGCGACAAACGAAGCCGAATTTTTTGCCGTGGCCACCGAGGAATTCTTCGACCGTCCCGTTGCCCTCCGGCAGCACGCCCCTGATCTTTACCATGTTCTGACCGCTTATTATCGTCAGGATCCGGCCGAGCGAGTAAACAGCAGCCGCTCTGAAAATGAATGAGCGGCAGTTGTTCAATAGCTGAATTGCACAGCGGAGTAAAAACCATGAATGATGACAAGATTAATACTATTGAAACGGATATTTCCAGTGAACTTCAATTAAGAACGCTTATCGAGGCAATGCCTGACGCCGTTATTTTTAAGGATGGCCAGGGGTTATGGCTGATTGCCAATAAGGTTGCTCTTGATCTGTTCGGTCTTCAGGATGTCTCTTGGGTGGGTAAAAGTGATAGAGATCTTATGGCGTTGCGACCAGAAGATGTGAAAGCCTTCGAAATGTGCATTCAAAGTGATGAATCCGCGTGGGAATCAGGGGAGACTTTTCATATTGAAGAACTCGTTTTTTCAAAAGATCACCCGAGGCTGGATATGAGTATGACGAAAGTCCCTTTATTCAATGAAGATGGCAGCCGTAAAGGACTTGTAGTCATAGGCCGTGATATTACGGCGCAAAAGCAGATGGAAATAAAGTTGTGGAACAATTCTATATATACCGAGAAGATGATAGAAAAGGAACGCGCCAGTGTGAGCCGCGACCTTCACGATGATCTCGGTCAGACATTAACCGCACTCTCTTTCGAAGTGAAAAAAGTGCAAAATCTGGTCACCGGTACGGTTCCCGCCGTTATGGAAAATATTGATGCCATTTTTGGCTATATAGATTCCATGACAACGTCCATTCATCGTATACGTACAACTCTAAAGCCATTATTGCTTGATGAATTGGGCCTCATCGCTTCAATTGATCTTCTTGCTGAGCAGCTTTCCGCAAAAAGCGGAATTGAGATAGTTTTTGACTGTCCTTGTCAAACGTGTACCTGCGTGGAAGAGTCGATTCATGTATTCAAAATATTAAATGAAGCTTTAAATAATTGTTTGGAACATTCTCAGGCAACACTAATTACTATTACCTGTGTCAGACAAGTTGATAACTGTTTGTTTGAAGTATCGGACAATGGCATCGGTTTTATTTACCCGAGTGCCGCAAAAATCAAATCTTTCGGACTTGTCGGCATGAAAGAGCGGGCCGATATTCTTGGAGCAAGGCTTGACATACGGAGTGCCATAAACAAGGGGACTGTGATAAGGCTTTACCTGCCTTATAAGGAGACTAAATGCGCTTTCTGATAATTGATGATCACCCGGTAATTCGAAAAGGACTGATCTATGTAATCATTAGTGAACCGGAGTATGCCGACTCGCAATTTGATGAGGCGGGAACGGCGACAGACGCTCTGATACTGTTCCATGAATATATTTATGACATGGTGCTGCTGGATATATCACTTCCTGATCGAAGCGGTATGGAGATACTGGCGCAGATTCATCAGGAACAACCTTCTATCCCCGTCCTGGTAATCAGTATTCATGAGGAAAGTCTTTATGCTATCCGGTCATTAAAAAAAGGGGCTGCGGGATATATAACAAAAACAGCAGCGGTACATAAGCTGATAACTGCCATAGATAGTATCCGCAGTACCGGTAAATACATAAGTCCAAACGTTTCACTGCTGCTTGCAAATGAAGTCGGCAGCCATCTCCGTTCCGACGCCAGGCCACACGAACTATTGTCAAATCGGGAAATGGAAGTAGCCCGCCTGATCGCTTCCGGTATATCGACCAAGAAAATTGCCGAACAGTTAAGCTTGAGTGTAAAAACCATCAATACACATCGTTCACGGCTACTTGCCAAGCTTGGCCTGAAAAACAGTGTTGAACTCACCTCATACTGTATTCATAACCACTTGGTGTGAAGAGTTAATTTAGTCTTAAGTATACATGTTTGTCCTACCCATACCCGCTAAAAATCCTACAATAAAATCATCCTTAGACCGACTTTAATTAAGTATATCATCTTGATATATTGATACTGCTATTAGAATCAATATACCAGAACCTGAAAGTCAGAAAATCATCAAGGGGTCTGCATGCAGTTTCTCATAATCGATGATCACCCCGTAATTCGTAAAGGTTTAATCTATGTAATCACCTGCGAGCCGGAATATGACACATTTCAATTTGATGAAGTAGGAACGGCGGCAGATGCTTTAAATCTGTTGTGTGCCAACCAATACGACATGGTGCTGATGGACATATCACTTCCTGATCGAAGCGGTCTGGACGTACTGACGCACATGCGTCGGGAAAGACCTTTGCTGCCCGTACTTGTAATCAGCACTCATGCGGAAAGCCTCTACGCAGTCAGGGCATTGAAGCTGGGCGCTGCCGGGTATATCACAAAAACATCAGCGGTACATGTCCTGATAACGGCCATAAAGAGCATTTTAAGAACAGGAAAATATATAAGTTCAAATGTTTCTCTGATGCTGGCACATGAAATAGACAGTAGTCGCATCGCGCATGCCAAACCGCATGAATTACTGTCAAACAGGGAAATGGAGGTTGCCCGCATGATTGCCTCCGGCACATCTACCAGGGAAATTGCCGGACAATTAAGCTTGAGCGTTAAAACCATCAATACTCATCGCTCGCGTCTTCTTGCCAAGCTTAGTTTGAAAAACAGCGTTAATCTAACCACCTACTGTATTCAAAATCAGCTGATTTAAAGTTCTTTTGGAACCGTAAACAGAAAGTTGTTGAAGCGGTATGCCTGCCGAACTCAAAATATCAGACTTTGTCCTACCTGTATCAGTTAATCTCTTACGGTAAATTCATCTTTTACCCGACTTAAATTAAAACATACATTTTGATATATTGATAATACGTTAATCGCATTCGCATCAGGGAGGCGATATATAAATACTGCTTACCTGCCGAATCAAACGTCAAGGGAGGTTATTATGGAACAGATGACATGTGATCATTGCGGAAGAAAAATGAAAGCGGCTGACATTGGTAAGATGTATTCCATCATGGTCGACAGCCAGGGGCGCTCGGTTGAGATCGTCTGTGGACTGAGGAATGACGCGTTACATTACTGTTGCGACAATTGCATGTTCGACCGCAACAAGGGGATGATCAGCCCGTTTACACACTAAAAGGATGCATCAAATTTTGTCATCTACTCTTTTAAAGGGAGGGCGATAACGTGGAACTGTCACTGGATTTTTGTCAAAAGGAGCCGACGTACCTGCCGGCTAAAGATGTCGGACGGCTTAACGCTCAACTGAAAAATTTAGATTTTAACTCAGCTTATAAAGCGCTCCTGTCACTTACAGCCAGGAATGGCATCATGCTTAATAATGATGCGCTATCCGTTAGCCATGGCAATTTAAAAATTGCCGTCGAGGGCACCGTGAAAGTTCTTTCCAAGGTAGCTCGATTTAAAATATGCCGGCTTGATAAAACCGGTTCAAAATTCCACAATCTAAAATAAATAAATTCATATTATTTGTTGCAATGTGAAGCGATCGGATATATTCATCGTCAAATTTCTGTTATCGGTAAGCAAGGAGTAAAGATGGATGTCGGCCATATAATGCCCAGCAGTTACATGGAGCATGGCTTTTGCCTTAACTGGGAAAAACCCCTTTTACTTCTCCATGTTGGCTCCGACATCATCACCGGCATCTCATATTACTCAATCCCGATTGCCATGTTTTACTTCGCCTATCGCCGACGCGATCTGCCGTTTCTCAAAATATTCATCATGTTTGCGGTTTTCATCCTGTCGTGCGGCACCACCCATTTTTTTGCCGCCTATACCATATATCGTCCCGAGTACTGGGGCGAAGGGTACGTTAAAGCTTTTACCGCAATTATTTCCGCTTTGACCGCGATAATCTTCATCCCCCGAATTCCTGAAGCGATTGCCATACCGAGTATTATGAGCTCTATGGAAGAGATCAAAAAACTCAACAGCGAGCTGCGCATTAAGAATGCCGAGTTACAGAAAGCTCAGTTTTCTATCGAAAATGTCGAGAAGGAACAGAGAGCCAATGAAAGGCGCATGGCCTGCCTGTACAATATTTCCCAGTACCCATATTCCAGTGAGCAGGAGCTTCTTGATCACGCTCTTAATGAGGTCATCGATCTTACCGACAGCAAGTTCGGCTACATCTATTTTTACAATGAACAGAGCCGGCAGTTCACCCTCAATACATGGTCTCGCGATGTGATGAGAGAGTGTAGTGTAGCCGAGCCAAAGAACGTCTACGACCTTGACAGCACTGGGATATGGGGGGAGGCGGTACGCCAGAAGAAGCCGATTCTGCTGAACGATTTTCAGGCCGTTCATCCGCTGAAAAAAGGGTATCCGGAGGGACATGTTGAGCTCAGCCGTTTCCTTACCGTTCCGATAATTGCCGAAGAGGCGATTGTCGCAGTTGTCGGGGTCGGCAACAAGGAGGACGAGTACACTGATACCGATGTGATGCAGTTAAAGCTTTTCATGGATTCAGTCTGGATGATCACAATGCGTAAACGCGCTGAAAAGGAGCTTCTGGCGAGCCGCAAGCAGTACCTTAATCTGGTTGAAGGCACCCCCGATCTTATCACCAGGGTTGATACCGAAGGGCGCTTGATTTTCGTGAATCATGCGTCATTAAAGTACTATGGCTTGGCGCCTGAGGAGTGTATTGGCCGTCTGGCTTTTGATTTTGTGCACCCCGATGATCGTGAGGGGACCGAATCGGCCTTCAAAACCTGGCTGCGCGATGGCGGAGAAATTTTTACGTATGAAAACCGTCAGGTGGGCGTTAATATTCAGGGACACCATCACATGGTCTGGTCGATCCGCGCCGAACATGATGAAAATGGCAATGTCAGCGGATTTGCCAGCACTGCAAGAGACATCACCGATCGCAAACATGCCGAGGAAGAGAATGTCAAACTCGAAGACCAGATCCATCAGATTCAAAAGATGGAATCGGTAGGACGATTGGCCGGGGGCGTGGCGCATGACTTCAACAACATGCTGGGCGTCATCCTCGGCCATGCTTCCCTGGCACTAGCAAAAACCGACGCTGCAAAACCGCTCCATGATCACCTAGAGGAAATCATGAAGGCGGCTGAACGGTCCGCAGATCTGACCAGACAGTTGCTGGCCTTTGCCCGCAAGCAGACAATCGCTCCCAAGGTGCTGGATCTGAACGATACCGTGGCAGGCATGCTTAAAATGCTGCAACGACTCATCGGCGAGGATATCAATCTGACCTGGCAACCTGCGGCCAATCTCTGGCCGGTCAAAGTGGATCCGTCCCAGATAGACCAGATTCTGGCCAACTTGAGCGTCAATTCCCGTGATTCCATTGTCGGCATCGGCAAAATTACGATCGAGACCGGAAACTGCGTGATAGATGAGTCTTACACAACTCATCACATCGATTTCAAACCCGGCAAGTACGTGACTCTTACAGTAAGCGACGACGGTTGCGGCATGGACAAAGAGACTATGACTCACATTTTTGAGCCGTTCTTCACGACCAAAGGAGTAGGCGAGGGGACCGGCCTCGGGTTGGCCACGGTTTTTGGTGCCGTCAAGCAGAACAACGGCTTTATCAATGTCTACAGCGAGCCCGGTTTGGGAACGAAGTTCACAATCTACCTCCCTTCGCTTCCGGGTGAGGTAGAGCCGGCGAGTCCGGAAAGTGTGGCTGATCTGTCTCCGCACGGCCAGGAGACCGTCTTGCTGGTGGAAGACGAACCGGCCATTCTGAATATGGCTGCGCAGATTCTTGTCAGACTTGGGTATACTGTGCTACAGACAAATTCCCCGAAGGAAGCCATCCGCATGGCTAAAGAGCAGGATGGCGTGATTGATCTGCTCATAACCGACGTTATCATGCCGGAGATGAACGGCAAGGACCTTGCCGACAATCTGCAGTCTCATTTTCCGCTGCTCAAATGCCTCTACATGTCCGGATACACGGCCGATGTCATTGCCCGGCACGGTGTGCTTGACGAAGGGGTGTATTTCATTCAAAAGCCGTTCTCGTTGCCTAATCTGGCGACAAAGGTGCGGGATGTTCTGGATGGCAAGAAATCCTCTGATTAATTAATACCTCAACTTTTTACTCCGACTTCCCCATTCTTACAACGACCTGATGCTTAACCAGACTCCGCTCCATCTGTATTACGCCATCGCTTATACGTCGGCCATCCATCTCCACCCAGGCGACTCCGCTTTCGCATCCGTCAGGATTTTCCACCTGGATTGCGTAGGTAGTTTCGCCATGTCGATAACTGAGGCTGAAGCCGGGCCACGCCGCCGGAATGACCGGATTTATCCGCATCTGTTCGTTCTGAAGCTGCAGACCCAGAACCTCTTCTATCCAGGTTCGGTACATCCAGGCCGCTGAACCGGTATACCAGGACCACCCCCCCTGTCCGATCCGTCCGGGCAGTCGGTAGATATCGGCTGCAACCACGTAGGGTTCAATCCCGTAGTGCCAAGCCGCTTCGGCATCGCGGGAGTGTTCGATCGGATTAAGCATGCGCAAGAGTTGCACCGCCCGACCCCCATCCCCTTTGCGGGCAAATGCCATAGCCATCCAGAGGGCGGCGTGTGTGTACTGTCCACCGTTCTCCCGTACTCCGGGTGGATACCCTTTGATATAGCCGGGCGAGGGGGTTGAAGTGTCGAAAGGTGGTTCGAAGAGGAGCACCAGACTCTCATCTTCACGTACGAGATGCTTCCAGGCCGATTCGAGAGCCAGATCCGCGCGAATCGGATCGGCAGCGCCTGAAAGGCATGCCCATGACTGAGGGAGTGAATCGATCTTCGCTTCACTGTTTAGTGAGGAGCCAAGCGGCGCGCCATTATCGAAAGTGCCTCTCAGATACCACTCTCCGTCCCATCCCGCCTTTTCAACCCTCTGGATCAATGCGTAACGATCATCTTCATAGGCTTTGCTCAACTCCGGCTGATGTAACAGGCTGGACATATTGGCCATGCCCTGTAGCAGCTCGCAGAGAAACCAGGCAAGCCAGACACTTTCCCCCTTTCCGGCGGCGCCCACCAGGTTCATTCCGTCGTTCCAGTCTCCGGTTCCGATCAGCGGCAGGCCATGCGGCCCGATAGTAAGGCCGTGACCGGTGGCGCGACGACAATGTTCAAAGATCGTCGCGCGTTCAAAGGTGACTTCCGGCATAGAAAAGACCTCATGCTGATTCTCTGCCAGGAGAGGGGCGTTGAGAAATGGGACCTCTGTCTGTAGAATGCCGATATCACTGGTAGTCCTGACGTATCTCGCGACCACGTACGGGAGCCAGAGCAGATCGTCTGATATACGCGAGCGAATTCCTGCGCCGGTTGGCGGATGCCACCAGTGCTGGACATCTCCCTCCTTGAATTGACGGCTGGCGGCCAGCAGAATATGGTTGCGCGCCAGTTCCGGCTTGACGTAAAGGAATGCCATGACATCTCCTGAATCGTTCTAAAAGAGCGCTTGCGTTTTCAGTATGACTTTTTCTGTCGCATGTATCTGCTATTCTCCTGATATCAAGAATCAGGAGGGTACTCATGAAAAAGAACAACATTCA
>CAIYDX010000170.1 GCA_903925005.1 uncultured Geobacteraceae bacterium | reverse complement strand
TACTGACGACAAATTTCCTCGTCAGGAAACTGATTACGAAACTCATTGATATTCATAGGTAGTTCCTCCTTGAAGGAAAACTACCACAACCATGTGTCAGATTACGTCATTCCCACCTTTCTCTGGGGGATAGAACCGTTTCGTCCGGACCTTTCGAGCTACCCTTGCCGGCCTGGTCGCGCTCCTTGACTTCTACCTTGCTCCCCTCCCTAAGCCGTTCCGCGCCATCGACGACCACCTGCTCTCCAGCCTCAAGCCCTTCGTCAATCGATGTTTCCCCTCCCTGGGTGACGCCAGCCTTGACCGGTCGCATCGCCACCGTTTTGTCCGGCTTCAGCACAAAAGCAAAAGCGCCTTGGGGAGTTTTTAAAATGGCCGCTGAAGGGACAATGACAACATTTTTCTTCACATCCACAAGGAGCCTGGCATTGACAAACTGGTTCGGGAAAAGTTCCCCCTCCCGGTTGGCAAAGACCGCTTTAAGCTTCACCGTTCCGGTAGTGGGGTCGATCTGGTTGTCCAGGGTGGTCAGTTCTCCTGACGCCAGCTTCAGCTTCATCTCACGATCAAAAGCGTCGACGGCAAGCCTTCCCCCCTTCATCTTGCGCAAAACCTGGGGGAGACTGTCCTCGGGGAGCGGAAACAGCACCGCTATCGGCTGAATCTGGGCGATTGTCAGCAAGCCATTGGCATCGGTCGCATGTACCATATTACCTGGGTCCACCAGGCGCAAGCCGATGCGACCGCTGATCGGAGCAGTGATGCGGCTGTAGGTAAGCTGCAGCTTGGCGCTGTCGATCTGTCCCTGGTCAATCTTGACCGCCCCCTCATACTGCCGGACCAGCGCTTCCTGGGTGTCCAACTGCTGGCGCGGGATCGAGTCCTGTTTCCAGAGGGTGCGGTATCGCTCCAGGTCCAGGCGTGAGTTAAGCAACTGTTCCAGATCGCGCGCCATCTGTCCCTCGGCCTGTGTCAACTGCACCTGAAATGGGCGCGGGTCGATTACCGCCAACAGGCTCCCCTTGGTGACATTCTGCCCCTCGCGAAAATGGACCGTCATCAATTGGCCGTCAACACGGCTCCGAACCGTAACATTATTTAGCGGTGTCACGGAGCCGAGGCCGGTCAGGTAAATATTCATGTCGCCTTTGCGGACCGGAACCACAAATACCGGAGTCGGGAGAGATACCGCTTTTGAGCCGGGCTTGGCGGATGCGGGCGATGATGGTGACTGCCTTGCTTTCCAGAGCGCAAAAACGCCTCCGGCAACCAGGCAGAGCAGGATGAGCCAGAGCCACCACCGTTTGTAGAATGATGATTTGTCCTGCTGCGGATTTGATTCTATCGGTTCGGTAACGACTTCTTGCATGTGTGCTATCCCTCTATTTTCATTGACGATATATTTTCAGTTACTCATCATATTTGTATCCCGCGCCGTAGACCGAGTGGATTAGTTCGATTTCCGGCGCCACGCCGGAAATCTTCTTGCGCAGGTTCTTTATGTGGCTATCGATGGTTCGATCACTGACAATGCGTTGATCCGGATAAATGCGATCCATGAGCTGGTTTCGATTGTATATCCGCTTTGGATTGGCAAAGAGAAAACTCAGAAGCTGAAATTCGACAACGGTAAGCTCCAGGTCATGCCCACGCAGCGTCGCCTGAAAACGTTCCTCATCCAAGTGAAGCGCGGAAGCCCCCTCGGACGGCTGTTGGGCAGCACTTCTACGCAGCACCGCTTTGACGCGGGCCACGACCTCTCTTGGGCTGAACGGCTTGCAGATGTAATCGTCGGCCCCCAGTTCAAGACCCAGGAGCCGGTCAATTTCCTCAATGCGGGCAGTGACCATGATGATCGGCACCATTGAGAACGAACGGATCTCCTTGCAGATCTCCATGCCGCTCTTCCCCGGCAGCATCAAGTCAAGCAGGATTAACGCAGGCATTTTCTCGCGAACCCGCGGCAGAACGTCAAGACCGTTCTCCAGACATTCCGGATCGTACCCCTCCTGGCGCAGGTAATTACTCAGGAGCCGCGCCAACTTCGGCTCATCTTCGACAATCAGGATCATATCACTCATTGGTTACCTACTGACAACGGCAGTGTGATTCGTATCAAGATCCCCCCTAGCGGCGAGTGAAGCGCCTCTATCGCCCCCTCATGAGCTTCGACTATGTTGCGGCAGATCGCAAGTCCGAGCCCCGCGCCACCGGAGGATCTGTTGCGCGATCCCTCCACCCGGTAGAGTCGATCGAACAGTTTACCGCGCTCCTCTTCCGTAACTCCCGGCCCGCTGTCCTTGATATCTACCGTAGCTCCTCCATGTGCTGATTCAAGCGATATTTCGAGCGTCCCGCCGCAATCCGTGTATTTCCGTGAGTTGTCCAGAAGGTTGTCGAAAAGTTGCGCCAAGCGTTCGGCATCGGCAAAAACAACTACCGGCTCCTGAGGCAGAAGCGTGCTCAGCTTCAGCGATCTCTCCGCCAATATTGGTCGGACCCGATCTATCGCTTCACACAGGACATCCGTCAGGTTTACATCTGACTTCCGGTAGGCAAGCCCCCCCACATCGGAAAGCGCCAATTGATACAGATCGTCAACCAGCCTGTTAAGGCGAAAAACCTCAACCTGGAGTGAGGAGATGGATTCCAGCGAGAGTTCCTGAATTCCGTCCTGGATAGCCTCGATTTCGCCTCCCAGAATAGCCAGCGGGGTTCGCAACTCGTGCGATATATCAGCAACGAACTGGCGCCTGGCATGCTCGTTTTTATCGAGGCTCAGCGCCAAGGCATTAAAATCCCTGGATAGATGGCCGAACTCGTCGTCGGAATCGACGGAGACCCGCACATCATAACGTCCGGATGATAGATGACTGGTGGCCGCGGCCAGCTTTTTGAGCGGGCGGACAAGAAGACGCGCCAATGGCAGTGCTATCGCGGCGGCAACCAGCAGCATGACCATAGCGACAAGGGCAAAAACGGTTTTCTGCTCCTTGACGAATCTGAGCTGGTGCATATCCGAAACAAATTTGCTGGGGAGCAGTCCCAAATACCCTACTACCGTTCCTTTGTCTGAAATCGGCTTGAAGATCTCGATATCCTCAGGATTGCTGGAGCCGAAAATCGGCTTCCGTTTGGCGTCCAGCACAACTATACGCTTTTCCAAACGGTAATAGCGTCTACCAGCAGGATCTGCCTGCTGCGCGTGTTCCTGCTTCGTATCGCCTGCGACCGGCAACGGGGAATATTGAGTTGGATTTTCCGCTATTATTTCACCGATTAACCGGGAGATCGTGTCGGGAGTTTCACGAAGGGATTCCCAACCTCCCCCGGCGTTGAATGCACGCCCGAGTTTTGTCGCCAAACGGTCCATCCGGTTCTGTTCCAGTTGGTTGACGTACTTGAGAAAGCCGCGATCCACACTCCACTGCATAATCAGGAACATGCTCAGCACTATGATTACGTTGGCAGCGAGAATCGCCAGGAAAACTCTATGTGTTACCGTCAACTTCATAATTTTAAACTCAATTTAGCGTAGAAGTCGTCTGCATCGGACAATGCATCTTAGTCAGGTTTCACAAAAATAGGAAGAACGATTCCGGTATTTAGGCAAAATTCCACATTTACTCCATAATTACTGCATATTTTTGGTGTTTTCAATGAAATGCGATACAATCTTGGTGAGAGTAAACTATAAGGTAAAATTCGTTCTTAGCCTTCTTGGTCCCATATCGGCGAGTTGAGCTAACAGCAAAAATTCAAAGGCAAGTAGATGCTAAGTTTTTTACAATCAATATTCGGCAGATCCGCGACAACAGGCAGCTATCCTGAAACGCTTATCAAGGCGGCTATTGAGCGTGCCGTTGATGGCACCGATCCGTGGATTCGAGCCGTGCCGGGCTACAAGAAAAAGTTGCGGCCGGCGGTCTTGCGAGCCATCGATCACGTAGTGACGCTGGTGGATGGCATGGCCTCGCCCATTCTCGTGGAGCCGGACATCTATGACAGCGACCCCCGGCTCCACACCTTTTTCATCTCCACTGCGGATATGCAGAAGACTCTGGACAATGATCGAAACCTTGTGAATTTCCTGATTGAGCATGAAAAGACATTGCCCCGGATTTATGCCCTGTTGGCCATGGAAAGGCAGGAAAGGATTTTTTTAGGTGCCGAATTGTCCGGTGATATTGTCCAGCGTGACGTTCCTCAGACTGTCGTAAGCTTCGAGGCCCACCGATTGATCGATCCGGCAGAAAGCGAGAGCAAAACCCGCCATCAGTTAAAAAGAAGGGCTTTCGACCATCTGCTTATCCTAGCCTTAAGACGCATCGCAATCGTAAAGACCGAGCATGAAAAACTTGAACGATACCGCGCTCTACTCCAGTCAAAGCTCAATCTGCTTCATCGAAGCGGGTGGGGATTCAACAAAACAGATATCGACGAACAGCTGGATGTTGACGACATGGAAAACCTGCTCGGCAGGATCGAGACGAATCTGTTGGAACTCGGCGGGGATAACAATATGATCGAGGCCTATATGGGTATTGTAACTGATGTGCTAAGCCATCCCGAGGAGAATCTTTGGTTCCGGAAAGAGACTTTAATCGTTGACCGTATGGGGATCAAGCGGAGCAAAGGGGCCAGCGGCACTATTGAATTGACGCTTGATGCAATCTGCAACTCCGAAGGGCATAGCCTGGTCACCTTGCTGGTCGCGCTGTCCGGAGAGATGGTTCAATCAGGGCGCGGAAAATAAAATTATAAATCCACATTCAATCCATATTCACTCCACATTGTTCAGGTAAGTTGCTTCTAGATATTTTACAAATCCAGTTTCACGGAGGTCCAATCATGTCAGGAAGACGCACAAGCATGGCAAAAATCGTAGTACTTTTCTGTATCGCAGCAGTAACCGCATTTGCAAGCATCGCGAGCGCGGATGATGGAGGCTGCGGTGGCGAACATTTCGGCAAACAGCGGCATCACGATTTCAAAAAAATCGGGAAGAAGCTTGGCCTGACCGATGCGCAGAAAGCTCAGGCAAAGGCGATTTTTCAAGGGAACAGGGATGCAGTGAAGCCGATAATCGCAAGCCTGCAGACGGAACGAAAAAACCTCCAGTCGCTGATACATGCCGATACAATTGACGAAGCGGCAATTCGTGCTGAAACTGCCAAGATTTCCGGCATTCAGGCCGACCTCAATGTTAACCGGGCGAAAGTTGGGGCCCAGTTCCGTGCCATCTTGACCCCTTCCCAGTTGGAGGCTCTGAAAACCTTGCGCCAGAAAAATCATAAAAAATGTGGGGCAGCGCCCGCTCCTGCCCAGTAACCGGTTCATGTTCCACCGTCTTATACGTTTGTGCAAAGTACTACCTCCATAGCTTCTGCACAAACATGGCATACTGACCTTCCAGCAATGGGGGGTCTTTATGCATTACATTTGATGACTTGACCAAAATGAGTCAGCCTGTATTTAGACTATTGTTTTGGTCAAGTTCTTGCTTGTTATACAGCAGGCAAGAACTATTTCTAAAGAAAAGGGCAGAAGCATCCGTAAATAGGGCAGGATAGTCAAATTTATGTCAATTAACCCGAAAGGAGCACAGCATGTCCGTATCAAACGTAACATCGAACGATCTTTTGTATCAAACATTGTACCAGACCAATAACACTAGCTCTTCATCTCAAAATACCGTAAACACGCAAGGGACTCAAGCGGCACAAGGTGCCGGCTCTTTCAGTCAAATCCTTCAAAACCTCGGCACGGACCTGCAATCAGGGAACATGACGAATGCACAGCAGGATTTCGCACAATTACAGCAGCTCCTTACAACAGTCGGCAACGTGCAAGGTCATCACCACCACCGCCATGGGCATGGCCACGACAAGGGGAATACTCAGACGGCTGCCGCCGTCCAGCCCGTGCAGGTTGCCGGTTCGCAGGGGACAACGTCGACAGGCTCAAATGTTCTGACAACCGCAGTTAGCGGAATATCATCGCAGACAACTGCCACAAGCTAGTCACTATTTTGACAGTAGTCATCTTTTTGGGAATTCATTAACCATAACAGGCCGGACCCTCTCCGGGAGGCTTGTGAATACTGACCGACTGAAGTATTCAGGTCTGATTTTTTACAATCGATATATTTGCAAGTGCATAGTAAAAAAATTAAAAGGAGATTACGACCATGTCAGTTACAGCAATTCTACCCAGCAACAGCATGCCTCAAGCTGCTCCAGTCACCCTTCATCACGGCAAGAGGGCTCATTCTGCCCAGCCAGGGAACACAAGCCAGACAGGCCAAACAGCTGTCACTCCGGGCAGCGGCAATGCCCAGGCGAACTATCACGGCGTTTCCGGCGCTTCAGGGACAATTAATACCCACGCGTAGTTCAAGGTTATGGCCTGGGAGAAGTTTCTTCCAGGCTTTTTTTGTTGCTCCAGTGAACATTTTTGCCTTAGGAGAATTAATGCCGGTATCTGCTGCAAAAACAGCAACGTCAGTTACCATGGTAGCTCCAAACTTTTATAGCGCCGATTATAAAGCTTTGGGAAGCCAATGCCGTTTCTTGTATAAAACCGTTTCAATCAACAGTGCCGAGGAATTTCTTCGGGACGTGATCTGTTGGGTAAATAATTTTGAAGCTCGTTATTCACGGTACAGTCCCGATAGCCTGATAAGCGAGATCAATCGAAACGCCGGCAGGAAGTGGACTGAGATAGATGCGGAAACCGACAAGATTTTTGCTCTATGTGACCGGGCGGTTTCAATTTCAAACGGCTGCTTTGATCCCAGCGCTCTTCCTTTAATCCAACTCTGGGATTACAAGGCAAGCCGAACCACTATCCCCGCTCCGGAGGCAATTGACGAAACGCTATCACTGGTCGGCTGGGTGGTGATTGAACGCCGCAAAGGGGAAATATGCTTACCTCATAAAGGAATGGGAATCGACATCGGCGGTATCGGCAAGGAATATATGGTGGACAGTGTATTGACACTGGCGCTGGAACGTGGCATTGACAACATTTTAGTCGATTTAGGCCAGGACCTTCGCGTACATGGCGAACCGCCGGATGGCGGCCCATGGCGCATCGGGCTTGAAGACCCGGCAGAGCCGGATCAATGCCGCTCCGGAGTGGCGGTGAAAGATTGTGCGGTTGCCACTTCCGGCGACTATCGTCGCAATTTTTCGCTGGACGGGTGCCGTTTTGGGCACATTATCGATCCAAGAAACGGCTATCCAGTGTCAAATAACTGTCTCGCGGTCAGCGTAATTGCGCCACTCTGCACAGATGCAGGCATCCTTTCCACGGCTGCTTTTATCCTGGGTCCGGATATGGGACTTGAGTTGATCGAAAGCCAGAACAATGCCGAAGGGTGTATCGTCACGGCAGCCGGTCGCTTGGAAAGCTCGAATTTTGACAGACACTCCCTAACGTAAACAATTTATCCAATTTTACACCTTATTTAGATTTAATTTTTGGTGTATGCTCACCTAAAAGCCACCCGAGAGGCCACTAATGTCAGACACTCCCAAGGCAGCTAGACTATTTGACATAATAAAAGCTCTTATACTCACTACCATAGTAGTTTCGATCCTGGGATATATCGATTACATAACCGGCGAGATATCGATAGACATATTGTACATACTCTGTTTGTGCGTCGTAACATGGTTCACCAACACCACGATAGGCATAATATGTGTGGTCGAACTGATCTGCGCAAAAACGACGGCTGACTATTATGATCATGTAAAGATCGGCTCACATATTTACGAGTGGAACACTCTTAACTATGTTTTTATCTATATTGTCATCTGCCTGTTGGTAGGAAAAGTGCGGAAACTGCTATCCAAATAAGTTATGTTCCTGAGCGTCAGAATTGCTGCTCGACTCATACATGCCATGCATTACCTAGGTCCTGATATTAGATGGAGGCGGCATGAATCTCTCACTGGGCAAGATCATCGCTTTTGCATATGGCTCCATCACGCGCAGGCTCTACCTTCATACGGCTATCGTTGCCGTTTTTCTCCTTATAGTAATTTCCATAACCATATGGTCTGGAAACACCCTCACCATGATCACCGCTATCGCCCGCTTCGAGCGGACCCACACTGTTTCCCGGGTTGAAGCTATGGTGGCTCTCTTGAAGTTTCTGGAATACAAAAAACCGGGGGACGTGGAAACATTTCAGGCAAAAATGGCTATTACCCAATCCTACAACAAGGTGTTCAGCCGTTTGCTGGAGATGCGAAAGGACACACCCGATGCTGAATTTGCACGGATTCTGGAAAACACCTTCAGTGAAACGGATCATAAAACTGCAGTGATCATCGTTAACAGGATAAAGGTTTTGTACTGGCATCCTATTTTGAAAGAAATGGTTGCCGATGCAGCCAAAGCGAATGCGGCGGGGGAAAAAATAAAGGCACAGGCAGCTCAGATACTTGCGGCAAACAATGTGGTTGAACGGACAGCCCTCTTTGCAGATATTGAAAAAACAGAAAATGAATTAATTTTCTACGAGACCTCTTTTTCAAAGCGCTGCAGTGACCTTTCCAACGAAATATCAACGTATGACAATTATATTTCTGTTGTTCTGCTGTTTTTTTCCGCCGGATTCACCGGCCTGATGACATATATGATTGCAAAAACACTGTTAAAGCAGGCGGCAACATATACATCGGACCTGGAAAATGAGATCCAGGTGCGCAAACAGGTGGAAGAGGCTCTCCGCAAGAATGAATATCATTATCGCACTCTGTTTGAGAATGCACTTGTTGGCGTAACCGTCGTTGGAAGTGACGGCATGATAATTGAGGCAAATGATGCTTTCTGCAATATGCTGGAGTATGCAAAAGAAGAGGTTGTCGGCAAAATAGGCTTCGCTGACGTCACCTACCCTGAAGATAAAGATAAAAGCCTTGGAATGGTCCAGAGTTTATCAAGAAATGAAATTGACCATTATTCTCTCGAAAAACAGTACCTCTCAAAAAGTGGGAAAATTATCCCGGCACTGATTTATGTCAGAGGCATCTACAACGTTGACGGCAAATATGAAGGATGCACCGCCACTATTCTTGACATCACCGAACGCAAGCGGTCAGAGGAAGAGAAACAGACTCTCGAACATCAATTCCAGCACACCCAGAAACTTGAAAGCCTTGGCATATTGGCTGGCGGAATTGCCCACGACTTCAACAATATCCTGGCGATCATTGTCGGAAATTGTGGCTTGGCAAAAATGGACTCTGACAACGCAGAGAGCTATATACCTGAAATAGAAAAGGCGGCTGAACGTGCCGCAGCGCTCTGCCGCCAGATGCTTGCCTATGCCGGGAAAGCCCAGCTTACTAAAACTCAGGTTAATATGGGAATAATAATTGACGAAATGGTCACCATGTTGAAATCGACCATTCCACAGAATGCCGAAATAAAACCCGATCTTTCAGTCAATACCCCCTTTGTAATCGGTGATGCCAGCCAACTCAGGCAGATCGTCATGAATCTGATTATCAACGCATCAGAGGCTATCGGTAAAGAACATGGTGAAATTCAAGTCTTACTTTCCAAGGCAATGGTAATAGTGGGTCAATCAGACAAGGATTATCACGGCAAAACGATTCATCCTGGGGAGTATGTCTGCCTGGAAGTCACCGACAATGGCTGCGGCATGGATGAGGAGACAAGATGGCGAATCTTCGAGCCGTTCTATACCACCAAATTTACCGGACGTGGCTTGGGGATGTCAGCGGTACTCGGTATCATCATGTCACATGGCGGAGCGCTGCAGCTCTTCAGCGAGCTGCGCAGGGGGACGACATTCAAAGTCTATCTGCCCGTTCCGGTCACTGAATCCACGGAAAGTGAATCTACCATACAAGCCGCACCGCCCGCACCGTGGCTGGGAAGCGGCACGATACTGCTGGCAGAGGATGAAGACCAGGTTCGGTTTATTGCGAAATCTCTGTTGAAAAAGTTCGGATTTACCGTCCTTGAAGCTGTAAACGGCAAGGAAGCGTTGGATCTGTATCGAGAGAACGCCGCAGACATTATTCTGGTGCTGACCGACATGGGTATGCCGGTCATGGACGGTTATGAGTTGTTCTATGAACTGAAAAATCTGAACTCTAACCTGCCTATAATAATATCCAGCGGTTTTGGCGATGCCGAAGTAAGTTCACGGATAGGGAGCGACAATATTGCCGGACTTATCAGCAAGCCATATAACCTCGATCAGTTGCGGGAGACGCTTAAGAGCGTAGTGGAAAGTCCACAGTCGCCTAATACATAATTTTACCTCTCCACTGCATCCTTCAATTGAAAAAACACCCCGGTCTTACCGTCATTCACCAGTTTGAGTGTGCCTGAGAACGTGACCAGATTTTCCTTCCACATCATCGGCTTTGAGGAAAACAGCTCTACAACTTCGTTAGGGGAGCCGGGAGGACAGAAAGCGCATGTAGGAGCATTTTTGCTCAGTAAAAAATGATTAAATTTGGCCTTTGATTCCAGAGGCAGCATAAATCCACTGAGGGTAACATTCTTGCCGTTCATCGCCTTAACGCCAGACGTATAGCTGATTCGATAGGAGAAATCCTGATCCATTGAAATTTTGCATTTGGCAAAGCTTTTCCAGATCGGGTCTTCGGTCTGCATGGCTCCGGAGCCCGATGACGGAGGCTTATATTCGTCTGAATCGGAAAATTTGGGATTTCCAGGTTGATTGATAAAACCGCAAATAATTACGGTAAACAAAACTATGCCGGCAATCTGCACGAAACGTAACATAAGCCCCCCTGTTTTTATTCAGCGTTGTACCAATGTCTTGAATATATCGATCCTGTATACGCGGACCGCCGGCAGCAGTGCCGCCAATCCCCCAACGGCAAGGCTTAGCGGAATAAGCCAGGCTTCATCCGACAGGAAAAGTCTCCCGGTCATATGGATATGTTTTGTGTTGGCCAACCAGAGAGCGATCCCCTCAACCAGCAGATGCCCAATCCCTATCCCCACTATCACGCTGATTAATGAGACAATCAGACTTTCAGTCATCATCAGGGAAAATAGTTTGCCGGGACGCGCGCCAAAGCTGCGCATCAATGCCAAGTCATAGCGGCGTTCATTCATGGCATTATATAATCCGGCAAAAATCCCGAGGCCGGCCAGGATGATCAGAAACCAGGCAAAGTATTTGAGGGTTTCCGTGCCGGTGCCCATGAATGAAGTCAGACGCGCTATCTCGAAAGCAGGACTGGCCGCCTGCATTGAAGTTGTGCTGTTGATCTGGCGCGGAAGACTCACCGCGGCAAGCGGCGAGTTGTAAGAAATGAGCAGCGATGTAATCTCGCGGCCATGCTCATGGTCGTGCTCGTCGGCATCGTCATTATCATGATGATCATGCGCTTCATGATGTTGTTCGCCCGCTTCTTCATCATGATCGTGGTCATGGTGTTCATGTATGAACCAGACACTTTCCCTCCCGGTCAGAGCCAGACGATCGAGGATAGTCCCGGTCGGCTCAAGTATGCCTACAACCGTGTACGGGAACTCCGAATGCAACTCTCCCCCCGTCGTCAGGCCGTGCGAACCGGAAAATGTGTCACCCGGTTTGAGACCGCCGCTTGTAGAAACCTCGGAGCCAAGTACAGCTTCCATCTCTTTCCCCCAATAGCGTCCTCCTGTTTTCAGCCTGGCGTGGTAATGCTCTGGATATTCCGGTGTGGTGCCGACGATGCGAAATCCTCGATAGTTGTCGCCAAGCGCGAGAGGAATCGCCGTCTTGACCATTGGATGTTTGCTCAGCTTCTCCGCCTCTTCTAGCGGTATGTTGCCGGTGGGAACATCCAGATGAAAAACGCTGGAGAGTATAAGCTGCATCGGGCTCCCCTTGCCCCCTACCACAAGATCGATCCCTTTCAGATTGTTGGAGAATTCATTCTGAAGCTGGGCGTTGACCAGCAGCAGAACGACGATCATCGCCACGCCTGCGGCAAAAGTGGCAATGGTAAGCACCGTGCTGAGCGTTTTGTGGCGCAGATAGGCATAACTAAGGGTCAGGCTGTTCATTGTGCGCACCCCAAAGTGATCTGCTTGTGAAAATGACGTTTGATCCGTTGGTCATGGGTTGCGATTACGAGGCTGGCATTGGAAGCCGCGGCAAGCTTCAGCAATAAATCCATTACGGTCTCACACGCGTTGTCATCCAGCGCGGAGGTCGGTTCGTCGCCCACGATGATTTTGGGGCTATTGATTGCAGCACGGGCAATCGCTACACGCTGCTGCTGTCCCTGGCTCAAGGTCTCCGGTTTGTCGTCCTTTTTATCGGCAATGCCGAGATGTTCCAGAAGAGTTACGGCCTTGTCGCTATTCTGCGGAAGTCCCGCCGAATATTGAGCTAATAGTAGATTTTCAAGGACGGTCAGGGCGCTCACCATATGCAAGGTCTGGTAAATAATCCCGATATTTCTGCCGCGAAACTCGTCCATGGCCGAACCATGCAGATCATTGAAGTTATGCCCCTCAAGCAGTATCTCCCCGCCAAGTGGTGCGAGCAGTCCGGACAGCGTGGAGAGGAGAGTCGTTTTGCCTGAACCGGATGCTCCGAGGATCAGGCAGTGTTCCCCGGATGAAAGTGACAAACGTGGTAATTCCATGACCACATTTTCGTCATGGCCAACTTTAAGGTTTTTGATTTCGAGCATGACACCCCTCTGTATAATCGATGCGACGATAAAAGGCGGCGCCAAAGGGAACCACCGCAAAATTCGCAACTGATACGCGTTTAGTTTGTTGTTGAAAAGAAAATGGCTAACAGGACGAAGAGAGGCTTATAGCGGAGGAGCGCGGTTTTGATCAGAATGATGGAAACGATGGGCAATAAAAATGAGGACGAAAACAGCAAAAAATGCAGGATGTGTAACCGGCAAATAATTAAAACCTGGAAAAGTTGTCGTGATATCAGCGGCACGATGGTGGGCAACGGCGCAGACAGCACAATCATCGTCGTGGTCCTGATCGTCGTCGTCGTGATGGAATGCAACAACCAGCACCGAGTACAACAGCAGCATCGACATTGCAAGAGCAATGAAATGCCAAAAGCGCATTCCCGGTGTAATCTTGCGGCTGGTCATGTTGATAGCTGTCTTCATTCTTGTTTAGATAGAGGCTTTTTTAACAATCTACCAGAACATCGTCACCGACAAGTTGCACCGGAAATGTTGTCAGCACACACTCCGAGTGTTCGGCACAGCTGCCGTCCGTCAGACTGAAGCGATAGCCGTGGCGCGGGCAGGAGATGTAACCCTCCTTGACGACCGCGGCGTTCAGTGGGCTCCCCTGATGAGGGCACTCGTTTTCAACGGCATAGATGGTCCCTTTGACGTTTACCAGCAAGATTTCCCTGCCTGAGACTGAAACGACCTTTTTCCCGAAATTGGGTATTTCACTGATTTTCGCAACGTTGTCCATACCACCCCCTTACAGTGATTCGTAATAACCAACCCTACCTGAATAATGTAATTCCCGTCAACTGCTCTTAGTGACATGCACGATGATTCGACACTTCCGAAAATTAAATTTATGGCAACTGTGCCTAAATATTAATCAGCAAAAGAGCATTTAATTGCTTTATCGTCGGTAACAAGAATGTCACAAACAGCATAACATATTGTATGTACATGACTATTTCAGATTGGCACGCTCCCTGCTAATTAAGAAGCGATCAAAAGGAGACGCAATGAAATAAGTGTACATAGTTGTGGCCAACAACAAATCAACTTCAACAGAACGTGCAACGATGGAACCGATGCTGCTTTCATCCGATCACCGTTCAAAATCAACGATGAACGGTGAAAAGTGACCATATTCACTCTGCAAGCTATTGAATTGTAAAAGAACTTATCCATCGCTGATTTTAATCGTTGAAAAAAGTGTACCGGAAGTGTACCGGAGCCGGTGTACCGTGGTGTACCGGTTTTTTGAGTACAAAGGTAAGTTAAATCTAACTTAAAGCGGCCGCATTTGACAGAAAAAAAGAGCCGCCATCGACAATGAGAGCGGCTGCTTATTTTTTGTGCATTTTCAGGTTTTTTGTTATATCGGTTCTACATCTTTTCATTCGGCGCTTTAGCTTTAGTTTCTGGTTTTACTGGTTTCACTCAACGAGTTCCAGCAGCCCTTCGCGTCCGGTAATCTTCAGCCATCTCCCGTTTACTTTGCCTCAGCAATTCTATCTCTGATGGTGTCAACATCCGAGGTGCGGGCGAGATACCTAGCTTCTGATTGAGTAAGGCAGTCGAAGGCGTGACCGAAGTTTTCTTGCCACCATGATTCAAGATTGGTTCCATGTTTTTCCCTCAATTCCTGCAATTGCGTTTGATCCAAAGACAGTTTAGCTGAATACGGTTTTCCCGTCAATGTTACTGCACCGATGACCTTGCCGCCTTGTGCCTCGATATAGCCGCGAAGATTGGCAAGCGTACCACCCATGCCGACAAAATCATCCACCAGGACGTAATCCTGCCCTGCCGTGACAGAACCTTCAAAAAATGGTTGCCGGGCAAGTCTGCCAAAACCATTTGCTCAGGTATGTGCAACTACGTTGGTTTGAACAATGCCGCTATCTACAACCAAGTTAAGCCTCTGCGCCAGTTCATCTGCGAAAACTTCCGGTATGGCATTTACCCCTTCCGCCTCGTAGGCGTGGGCACTAGCCAACAACGGTTTTCTGCCACTCAACAATATTCGCAGATTTTCCACCTGCTCATTATTGATCGTTGCCTGGACAAGTTCAAAGGCAGCTTCGCTGTCCCCTGATTTTGCCTCTTTATAGCGAGGGTGCTTCTTCACGGCTGTTTCCGGGGCATGGATGATGACATCCGGGAAGTCATGCAGCGGTGTTCGCAGAACCGTTATTTGTCGAGTCTCTGTCTGATTGGTTACTGTCATGTTCTGTTTCCCTTAACCTGTCCAGTAATAACCATTTGTCGAATACTAGCAGATATTTTAACGGTTTGACAGAGCATTTAGACGATAATTCATCGTCCAAATTTCAATGCTTATCCTTCTCCTTCTTCCCGCCGGCCACTTTTCTCACCAAATAATTCCCCGTATAAATAAAATCATCCAGATAATCATGAACCCCATCACCATTCAGGTCGAACTTGGGCTTTTTAGTACCGCTATCCTTGAGAATGGCTGCAAAAACAGCTTCCGTCATGACATCCGCAACAGGCGGCACAACTGTCAGAGGGAATGAAATTACCACCTGATCTGTCAGAATCGTAACCGACGCCTTGATGCCGTTTTTCTTTGGAATAACTTCCAGAATCAGTTCACCTGTTTCATCATCACGTTCAAACGCAACCATTTCAACGCCTGCCAGGTTGAGTGTGGGCGATGATGAACCCTTGGGCAGGGTTGCGTGTATCGTAACGCTGGCGATGCCGTCACTGACCGCTATGGCCGGTTCCTGGCGCACATCTTTTGCAACCGGTTTATCAAACATTGCCATCATGGCCGCCGGTGTCCGTTCGCCGTCAAACTTCTTGAAGCGTTCCAGCACGCTGGCGTAGCTGATCTGTTTCTGCTCTACAACTTTTTCCGGTGGTGTCGATTTTTCTTCGGCTGCCTCACGCTGGCGAGGTGCGACCTCTTCCGGACGTGCTTCCGGTTCAGGTGGCACTTGCTTGGCCGGTGGTTCGGTTGATTTTGGTTCGACTTTTGGTTGCGTGTCACCTGGCATGGTCACCGTGCCCAGGACCGTCGTCCCCGGCAAGAGTGTCGTCGCTGCGCCAGTCTGAGTTTGCGTAACCGGAGTTGTCGTCGTTTGAGTTGTTGCCGGGGGATTGACGGGGGTGATGGGCGTTGCCGTAGTACCTGCCAGGATTGCCGTCTGAACCGGCATATTTGCGCCGTTGGTATCAATCAGCCGTGCAGAGAAGCTGCTAATGCCGCCGCTGCCGTCATAGGTTGCAAATGACAGCGTGGCAATCCGTCCGCTGCCGAACAACGGGCTTGGCTTGACAATGGCAATTCGGATTGACCCCGGTATGGTTGTATTGGATGCCAACGCCGCGCCGGAAACAAGACTGCCCTGCGTGACCGAAGGCAACGCCAGGGCAGGACTGTCATATCCCAGGGTGAGTTGCATGCCGGATACGCCGTTCATGCTCTCACCCATCACAACATAGCTGCCTCCGCCAACTGGGGATACGGAAATAGATGCCGCCAAACCTGGAGTGCAGAGCACATTGAGGGACAAAAAGACAAAGACAGCGGTCAGGATTATGAACGGCATATCACTCGCAGCTAAATACTGCAACAATGCGGCGATTCTGCATCCTGCCGCTGGATGTTTTGTTTGATGCCACCGGCCTTGTCAGCCCATATCCTTTTGCGGTAATGCGAATTCCGTCAATACCGAATTTGTACATGATGTGGCTTTTAACTGCATTGGCCCTTTCCTGTGACAGCTTCAGGTTAGCATCCTTGTCGCCCATGGCGCTGGTATGGCCTTCAATGGTGACCTTTGCGCTGGGGAAACTTTTCAGGAAATTTCCAATTCTATCAAGCTCATCATAATACTTTTGCTTAACGTCGGCTTTTTCGTAGGAAAACAAAACGGTGGTGTCAGCAGGTACGCTACAGGTTTGTGTAACCGGTGTCGCCGGTGATGCTTTAGCAGTCGTTGCAACTAGGAACGGCTCGCAAGCCTCTCTGGTGACAGGTGCTGTAATCGTCTTGATTGTCTCGGTTGGAGGAGGGCAAGCCACCGCTGCGGGTGCCGGGGCACAGGCAACCGCTTCAGGAAGTGCCGATGGCGTTGGGCTGACTTTTGTCGGTTCAGCCACCACAACGGTTCTGACAGGCTCCGATTTTGAGGCAGCAGCGGTAACGACAGGTTTAACCGTCGGAGTAACTCCGCCAAACTGGAATGTAGCACCCAACATGAATTCCACATTGTTGTAGCTGGCATTGTTGTAGCCATACAGAATATGGCGCAAATCAGCCCGCACGGCGATGTCATCAGTTACAAAATACTTAGCACCCGCACCGTAATCGAACGAGAGATGTGTTTGCGGGTTAACACCGCTGCCGCTGAATTTTACACCGGAAACTCCGGCTGCCAGATAGGGTACGAGCTGATTATCCGGGAGAAAATGATAAAGCCCCTGAGCACCGAAACGCTGCATAGTGATATCTTTGATCGACCAATATTTGGAATCGGTTGGAATCACATAATCATACAGCGCTTCAACACCGATGGCCTTAGTGATACTGTAACCTACCCGGACACCTAGTACCGGACTGGCATTGAATTGCTGATTGTCACCAAAGATATAACCGCCAACCAATGGCGATAGAGAGTACCTTCCTTCCTTAACCGCACCAAATGCCGATGATGTCGAGATAAGCAGAGTTGTTGCCAAAATACAGATGGTTCTTTTACTCATGCACTTTCCTCCATACATAGTTCATGTCTATTGCACAACACCCAGCGTCGTCGTAACTGAGCCGGTCATGGTCACGGTACTATGCGTCAACGCATTCAGGCCAACGACCTTGTATTTCGGATAGGTAACATTCAGGTTATAAATATCATTGGCTGTAAGTGCTGTACCGGAGGCCACGGTAAAAAGCAGATTCAGAAACTGCCCGCCACGGTAGGAATCCTGGGTAGTTGCCATGGAAAGATACGCCGTGCGGGTTGATGCCGAATAATTGCCGAAGGCCAGCGAAGTTGCCTGAATTGCGCTGCCCGGGGTAACGGATGTTGAGACAATCTGTCCGGTGCCGCCGCCGGTGACCGTATTGACCGAAAGCCCGACCGGCAACTTCACCGCAACTTCAATCCCGCTGATCGGAGCCATGAGTCGAGCGCTGCTGATGGCCGTAAACGTCAGCTTATAGGTGCCGGGTGCCAGAGTCTGATCAACCGGTGCTACAGGCGACGGCGCTGCCGGTGTCTGAATCAGATCACCGCCCCCACCACCGCAGGCAGAGAGAAACGTAACGACAACACACACCAGCAACAGAGATCGAATATTCATTTTTTCCTCCAGGTATTTAACTTTTTCACCAGATCAGGCCGACCGCCTTGCGCAGAATCAGAATTGTATCCTCGATATCTATCCGGCCATCGCCCACCGCCACGCCATTCACCAGCGGGCCTACGTCGCCTCGCGAAATCTCGGAACTGGACAACTGCACCAGTCCGACCCCGCTCTTGAGCGCCAACAGGGCATCAACTATATCCACCATGTTGTCACCGTTGATGTCACCCGTATGAGCCAGCGCACTCGCTGCGCTACTGCGCCACACGGTAATGGCACTGCTGGAACTGCTGCCAGTGGCGTTGACAGTCGTTATGACAATGGTATTCATAACGGATACCAAGGTATCCAAGGCCGTGCTGAAAGCACCGTTTGCCACGGTAACCGTCTGTGGTGTGCCGCCGTTAACTGATACAATCACAGCGGTCACATTCGCCCCGACCGTACCGCTCAGCGGAAGCGTCGTCTGCGACAGCGGAATGGTGCTATTGTTGGCAATGCTGGTGACACTGATTGGGGGTGCAACAGGTGAATAGGTAACCGTTCGGATTCTGGTTGTGACGGCACCGCTCTGACTGGTAGAAACAATAGTGATGCTATTGTTCCCCTGGGTCAGTGGCACGGAAACAGTGTAGCTGCCATCCGGATTGATATTGACCGGAATACCGTTGATAGTCAGGCTTTTCGGCAGCGGGGTGGTGCTTACCCTGCCCGAAACGGTCAATGAGGATGCAGCCGTTGTCGCGCCATCCGGCAGGGTCGAGACAACCAGTGGCGGCACGGCAATATCCTCGGACGCCAGCACTACCGTTTTGGCGCTAAAACTCGGGCTGACCGGTGGTACCGATGGTATAAAAATCGCCTGACCAATAGCAATACCGGCCTTGTTCATGCCGCTTGCGTCTGTTGCCGCACTGCCGCCACTGACCACCCGCCCGGCGTTGCTGGAATAATTCGGGCTGTTCATGGTCGTCGCCAAGGCCGCCGGTGCAAGCAATAGTACAGCTGCGATTGTTGAGAGTATCTGTTGTTTCATAACCGGTTCCTCCGGTGCTGCATTTGCTTCAATCTTGTCATCATCCATCTTCTGTGTTACCGTAATTTCATCAAAAGTGAGGAGTTTTCACCATGACAACCACAACCATTCAACTGAACGAAAAACAACTTCTTGGTGCACTATCAAACTATCAGCCCACCGAAATCAAAAAGCTCATTTCCCGTTTGGTGCGCATGAATCTGTATACGCCGCCATCTCTTGAAGCAATAACCCGGACGGCATCCGCTTCAGTGCAGCGCAACAAAACGCCCGAGTCAGAGGTGATGGAGGCGGTGAAATGGGCGCGCGCTCAAAAGTAGTCCTTGATACCAATATACCCAAAGCCCATTGCATTATTTCAGGTGACCCCCATCTTCTTGATCTTGGTTCATATCGCACCATTGCCATTCTCAATCCTGCTGCTTTTATCTCATCCATTCGATAGCTGAGGCAGCTTCATTCTCCACCATCCACCCGGTTTATCACCCATGGTGCTTCAATCTTGTCATCATTTAACATCTGTGCTACCGTGATTTCATCAAAAACAAGGAGGTATCTTATGCGTCGCCAGGCCATTACAGCTGTATATGAAAATGGTATGTTTATTCCCACCACAAAAGTCGATCTTCCTGAACACACGACGGTCAAGGTTTCCATTCCGTCGGTGGTTTCCAGAATAAAAACAAGTGGCTCTCTTGAGTGCATTTTTGATCTTGCACCTGGTTGTGCTGAGACGGATGTTTCCGTAAATCATGACGCATACCTGTACGGCGAAGCACCACTATGAAAGTTTTTATTGATACCGGTGCATTTTATGCTGCCACCATTTCCAATGATGCGCGTAATACTGCCGCCAAGGAGATCTCTCAAGAATTGCACCGATGTAAAGCCTGGCTTTTTACATCCGATTATATCCTTGCCGAGACATATACTCTGTTGAACGCACGCGACGGTCACCATACTGCGGTGGCTTTTATGAATGCTATTGAAAAAAATGAAATCAATGTGCTGCGAGTTTCGCCGACAATTGAGACTAGTGCAAAAGAGATCTTCAGAAAACTCGACATCCCTCGACTCAGCTTTTTTGACTGCACCAGCTTCGCTCTTATAAATGCCCATCGACTTGACCACGCTTTTTCCTTTGATTCCCACTTCAGTTTTTTTCGTTTCAATCATTCCGTAAAAGTACTGGGTGTATAATCCGGCGAGGATGAACTACGCGCCCGCTGTCGTGGTGTTATTGTTTCGGAACCGATTGCCAAAAGAGCCTGATTCAAATCCATCCTCCACCCACCACCCCAAACCTCCGAGGTTTTCAAAACCTCGGAGGTTTATCTTTTGACTCCGGTAGCTGAGCGGAGTCGAAGCTACAACCCCAACGCCTTCTCAATCTTCACCAACCGCGCCTTCAGACCTTCATTCTCCACCTTCAGCGCATCGTTCTCGGTTTTTAGTTCCTTAACCGCGTTAATAAGCGGCATCACCAGGGACGGATAGGATAGGCTGTAGCGGCCAGTTTCGTTAACCGGCTTTTCTACACCATTAAAGATCACACCTACTGTTTGAGCAGCTTCCTCGACCTCCTGAGCAATAAGGCCCTCACGTCCAACCCCGGGCTGACTTATGTAGTTATAAGTTACCGGGCGTAATTTTTGAATGAACGAAAGCCCCAGAGCCGAGTCCTGGATGTTCTCTTTTTCCCGACGGTCGGAAGTGTTCGTCCAGTTGGCCCTGCTTTCTACTGCGGTTACAGAGCTGTTGCCGATGACGACCGTGTTGTTTGTGTTGACAGTAGCGCCATTGCCGAGTGCCGTAGAGTTTACAATGGCAGGATTAGTTGTCTGCGCACTTGTCCCAATGAATGTATTAGAATTTCCAGATACTATACCAAGTCCTGCACTCAAGCCGTACATAGTGTTATTGCTGCCGGCGATTATGTTAGATCCCGCCATACTTCCCACGGCTGTATTAGCACTCCCGGTTGCACTCATCAATGCTTGATAACCGACAGCTGTTGAATTCCAGCTGCTGCCTGTCACACTTGTCAATGTACTCTCTCCGATTGCAGTGTTTTTCGCTCCATGTGAAGCTAGATTAAAAGTGTTGGTTCCGACTGTTGTGTTATTCCACGCATCAGAGAGAAGGTTCACCGTGCTGGCAATGTTGGAGGTCCAGGTTGGCGCGCCGGTACCGTTGCTGGTCAGCAGCTGACCTGAAGTGCCGGCCGCCGAGAATCCGGTTGTACCAGCGCCGGACTGGTAGTTAACTGCTCCGGCTACACCACCCGCGACGTTGGTGGCTTTGACCGGTGTGCCCCATGACGGCGCCGCACCGGCACCACCGGAGATCAGCGCGCTACCGGTAGCCACATCAGCCAGTTTAGACAGCACAGTGGTGGTTGAAGCGTAGAGCAGGTCTCCCACAGCATAGCCGGTCTGTCCGGTGCCGCCGTTGGCAACCGGCAATGTGCCGGTGGTTATCAAGCTGGCGTTGGTTGTCCCGGTTGGGCCGGTGTTGCCGGTCAAACCGGTTGGGCCAGCCGGGCCGACGGCACCGGCAGCACCGCTTGCTCCCGCCACGCCTTGTGCCCCCTGCGCTCCGGTAATGCCGACCATGCTGACGCCGACAACCGGCCAGGTACCTGCTTTCGGTCCAAACAGGGTGTGGCTGGTGGTATTGATATAAAAGTCGCCATCAACACTGGCTGTTCCGGCGTCGGGATCTGCCGCGCCGTACAGTACCGCCTTACCGGCGATAACGGTTTTGCCGTCAATCCCGGCGATGCCCTGTAATCCCTGCGTTCCTTGCGATCCCTGCGGGCCGGTCGCTCCGGCAGCGCCGGTTGCCCCATTGCCACCGGTTGCGCCGGTTGCTCCGGCCACACCCTGCGGCCCGGCAGGGCCAACTGTACCGGCCATATTAACGCCCAGCACCGGCCAGGTTGTCGCCTTGGGACCAAAGAGCATATTGCTGGCGGTGTTGATGTAGAAGTCGCCGTCATTGCCCTGCCCGACGGTTGGATCAAGCGCTCCGTACAGCACCGCTTTTCCGGCGATAACGGTTTTGCCGTCAACCCCGGACATACCCTGCAGTCCCTGCGGCCCTTGCGGACCGGTAGCTCCGGTGGCGCCAGTCGCTCCGGCAGCTCCGGCGGCACCGATCGAACCCTGTGCCCCCTGGATGCCCTGAATCCCCTGCCAGCCGGACATGCTGACCGCGCCGCCCGGCCAAACATCTGCGGCCTTGGGGCCAAAGATCATGTGAGTGGTGGTGTTGACGTAGAAATCGCCATTGGCGCCCACTGCGTTAAGCGGGTCACCCACGCCGGAAAGCGCGGCAGTACCGGCCACCAGAATCAGGCCTTCGGCACCGGTGACACCCTGTGGTCCGGTCGTACCGGCCACACCCTGCAGACCCTGCGGCCCGGTGGCGCCGTTGGCCCCATTGGCACCGGCAACCCCCTGGACACCCTGCGGCCCCTGCACACCCTGCACACCGCTCGTACCGATGATCGAAACCGAACCGGTCGGCCATGGCCCCGCATCGGTTGCCTTGGGTCCAAAAAGCATATTGGTGGCGGTGTTGACGTAGAAATTACCGGTCACACCAACCGCATCGGCGGGATCAACCGTCCCGGAAAGGGCGGCATTTCCGGCCACCATAACGGTAGTGACACCGGCGGTTCCCTGCCCGCCAGCCGTACCGGTCGGACCCTGCGAACCGGTTGCGCCGGTAGAACCGGTACCACCCTGCGGCCCGGCAGCGCCGGTAGAACCGGTTACACCCTGAATACCCTGCGGACCGGTAGGGCCGGTGAGGCCGATTGGGCCGGCAACGGTTGAAGCTGCGCCGACTGAACCTTGAGGACCAACCATTGCAACAGCGACAAGTCCAGACCAGTCAGCACCGACTTTAGGGCCGTAGATTTTATTGGCAACGGTATCGATGTAAAAATCACCAGCTACCCCAGCGGCTGACGTTACAACTGGAGTACCGGCACCATTGAGGACGGTTTTACCGTCAGTGCCGTTTGTTCCGTTTGTGCCATTGGAACCATTAGCACCGGCTGTGCCGGTGGTGCCGGTCTGACCGACTAACCCTTTAACACCCTGTGCGCCGACAGCACCGTTAGTGCCATTCGTTCCTGCTGCGCCAGTGACACCAGTAGCACCGGCAGCGCCATCAACACCTGCTGCACCCTGAATTCCCTGGATGCCTTGAATACCCTGGATTCCCTGCGAACCAACCATTGCAACACCTGCAGGCCAGACACCAGCAGCTTTTGGGCCAAAGATTTTGTTGCTGATACTGTTGATAAAGAAGTCGCCATTTACGCCATCGGTCGAGTCAACAGGATCGATCACGCTATTCAAAACTGTTTTGCCGTCAAGACCATTAGTGCCATTAGTGCCGTTACCTCCAGCAGTGCCGGTCAGACCAGTCAGGCCGTTTACGCCCAGGAGTCCTTGGGCACCGGTTGCACCGGTCAAACCGATTGTTCCCTGCGGTCCAACCGCACCGGTAGCGCCAGCTGTGCCGGTAGCTCCGGTTGCTCCATTGGAACCGTTGGCACCGGCTGCGCCGGTATTGCCGGTTATTCCAATCGGACCGACAGCACCAGCTACGCCCTGGTTACCTTGGGCACCAGTTGCACCAACAGCACCGGTTGCTCCATTAGTTCCTGCTGCACCGGTTACACCGACTATACCTTGAATGCCTTGGGCTCCAGTTGCGCCAACGGCACCGACAGCACCATCAAGGCCAGCTACACCCTGAATTCCCTGGATGCCTTGAATGCCCTGTGCTCCAACCATTGCAACACCAGCAGGCCAGATACCACCCGTTTTCGGACCAAAGACCTTGTTGCTGGCACTGTTGATGTAAAAGTCACCGTCAACACCTTCAACCGTCGGGTCGATAGCGCCATTCAAAACAGTTTTGCCATCAAGACCATTGATACCGTTTGTGCCATTGGAACCGTTAGCACCGACAGCACCATTAGTTCCTGCTGCACCGGTAGCGCCGGTGGCACCGACTAACCCTTGAACGCCTTGAACACCTTGGGCACCACTGGCTCCAGCAGCACCAGTCAAACCAATCACGCCTTGTGGGCCGGTTGCGCCTACGGCGCCGTTTGTTCCATTAGTTCCTGCCGCACCGGTCAGGCCGGTTGAACCAGCCGTACCAGCAGGACCTTGTGGGCCTGCAGTGATGGCACAACTCCAGTTGGATGATGCCGCCGTAAACTTGAGGGTTTCACCATCGGCACACACCTGACTGAGGCGGTCGGCACTCATGGCTCGAAAGGAATATGGCACTGAAGAGAGTTCCTGACGCGGTGTCATTTCCGGATCACTGCCGACCGCCACACTCAGGTAGTAGACCGCGTCAAACGGCAGGCTGAGCGGTGTCACACTTCCCAGCAACACGCTGTAGACGCCGTTAACGACCGGCACGCTGGCCTGATGCTCACTCCATAACGCCGCACCACCGTTCGGATCAGCATACAGCGACAGAGTCATGGCTATCGGCGTGTTAACCGGCACCCCACTGCTGGCGGTCAGATACCCCTGGTAGGTAATGGTTGTCGGCTGCGCAGCGAAGGCCGGTATGCTTGTTAACATCAGCAGTGATAGCAGGATGGTGGTCAGAAGATTTCTCATGTGTGGCCTCCATAGAGTGATAAATAACTAATTTGTCTGTTTATGTGAATGTTATCTGGGCGGTGAAGCTGTAGCCAACGCCGTAGACGACATTGATAGGAAATGGTGTGCCGGACTCGGCTTCTATTTTCTTGCGCAAACGCTTGACCATTGAATCAAGGCTGCGATCATTGCTGTCTATGGGGCGTGGCAGGGCGGCGGCTATTTCGTTTCTGGTTTGATGGATACCGGGGGCTTCGATGAGTTTTGACATGAAAACAGCTTCTGAGGCTGTCAATTTGACTGACGTGCCATTAGGTGAAGTCAGTTGCCACGATGTTCTGTTGTAATTCCAGACTGCTTCCGTTGGTCGTTCTGAGGTACGGCGCAATACCGTCCGGATGGCGGCTTCAATCTCGCGCAGGTCAGCGTGTTTGACAAGGTAGGCATCTGCGCCACTGTCGAGGCCGGTTACCCGGTCATCAAGAGTGCCCAGATTGGTGAGCATGACAATGCGGGTGTCGCCGAATGCCCGCAGTTCCCTGGCAATATCAAGACCATTGCCGTCAGGCAGGTTGATATCTAATAACACCAGGTCCGGTTTGCGTACGGTAACAACCTGGCGATATTCTTTCAGAGTTGCGGCAGCGCTGACCGAAAACCCCTGTTTAGAAAGGTATTCCACCAAGTCGCCCCGCAGAGCAGGCTCGTCTTCCAGAACAACGACATGATAATCAGCAGATGCAGAGGTCATAAAAAGCCTTTCTATATGGCAGAAATAGCAGAAAATAGCGGAAAGACAAAGGAATCAATAGTGGCGAAATGTGGCGAAATATGGCGGTTTTTAAAAGGAGGGGTGGTTATGAGACGGGAAGCAGTACGGTTACGATAGTTCCTTCACCAAGCGGGCTGACAAAGGTGATTGTTCCCCGGTGCAGTCCGGCTATCAACCGGGCGGTATGTAGCCCGATTCCGGAGCCGGATGTGTTTTGTGCAGTTGTGGCACGATAGGTCCGTTCGCCCAGATTCGGGATTTCAGCAGCGGGTATGCCGACGCCCTTATCAGTCACGGTTATGCAAAAGGCATCTGCCGTGCGTACCAGCCGGATGCTGACCGGCAGAGCGGAAAACTTAAGGGCGTTATCCGCCAGGTTGACTGCCAGATGGAAGAGCAGGCGCTCATCACCGTGATACATCTGCGGCGCGTCTGGAGTGGTAAGCTCCAAAACCCGCTCCGGGCTTACATCTGAACAGTGCTGCCTGACATTGTTCAGCAGAGCGGTCAGATCGAAATCAGCCAGGACAAGGTGCAGCTCCCCGCGAGCCATAACTGCGTCGTTCATGCAGGCATCCAGCAGATTAGTCAGATTGACCGAGTTGTCGCGGATGGTTGTTACTCTTTTGATGAGAGCGTCATCTTCTGTTGCAGCGGTGTAGGCAATCATCTGCGCCGAGCGGTTTATTACCGACAACGGAGTCTTGAACTCGTGGGTGACCATACCGAAAAACTGGCGCTGCACTTTGGAAATGTTCTTCTCGCGTTCCTGTGTTTCCCGCAGTTCCTGTTCCACCCGGTCACTGGTCAGCGACAGATAGCTGTAGGCGATAGCCAGTTCGGCGATGATGCCATAAAACATTATCCAGCGCAGGATGGTATCCTGGGATAATGCACCGGAAAAGCTTACAAACAGAGATACTGAAAAGACGTGATACCAGGCCCGGGAAAAAACCAGAACAATCACCGGCAGCAGAAAGACTGACAAAAGCCACTGCATGGAGTAACGGCGGACACGGGCGTAAAAGAGTGGTTCAATGGAGGTGCGGGCAAAAAGGAATGCTGCAACAAGATTTACAGCGATTATCCGTGCAACGATGTTTTCTGATACATAGAAAAAGTAGAGTATACAAAATATGCCGACCATTACCACAGCACTGTTAAGCGGAGTGCCCCACCAGCGGCTGCGGATGTCATGAAACCGCCTTATTCCTTCGTATAACAACAACGGGTGCAACATGATCAAGCCGTTGCCAATAATTTTCGGGATGAACTGGGGGTGCAAAGCGGGCAGCATCAAACTAAGCAGAGAACCAACCGACCAGCAGACGGTACCGATCATCCAGACAACAAAGCTGGGATAGGTCGTGCGAGTGCGCCAGGTATGGAACAAAACAAGTACCAGGAAAAAATCTACAGCGAGACCGATGGCAACAATTGTGGGGGTATCAAGTTTCATGAATATATCGGTTAGAACCTGATGACAAAGCGACTTATCACCAGTACCCCTTCTGTCGTATTGCGGCTCAGTACATCCTGGTAAGCCGCCAGAGATATTTTTACATGATCGAAACGGCCATAGTAAAACTCACCACCGAGGGACAGACGCATAAGTCCACTATCTGCCACGGTTTTACCACTTTTTTTATTGTCTTCGCCAATGATAAAATTGACTGCCGGGCCGATCCGTATTTTTTCGGCCAGACGCCAGGTGGCCAGGCCCTCTGCAGTAAATTCGTTGCCGGGAGTTACGTTGCTGTCCGGGTTGCGGAAACGGACGGCGTATTTGAGCACTGCATCGAAAGAAATCTGAGGCATAAGCTTGAAGAGATACAACTCCGCAATCAGATCTGCCTGACCATCACCGAAATTTACCGGATGGTTTTTGTCATAGCTGCCGGTAGGAACCTTGACCACAAGCGTCGGCATGACAGTCACCGTTTCCACGGGCAGAAACCAGCCGGCACGCAGTTGGATATCACCAAGACCGGTATCATCACTTTTTCGTTTGCCGACATCCAAAGTGCCGACCGGGATGTTGACGTTCAGCAGGAAATCACCAGCGTAGTAGCTGTTGCCGATCATGACCCCGTACTTATTAAGCCCCAGATCAGTGACGGAATGGCCGCCATTTTTATTCGTGAAGATGTCGGCATGGGAGTAAAACGGATACAGGTTTAGCTGGTAGCCGGGTGCCGCTTTGATGCCGGTGGCGTAATTTAAGGCATGAGCGGGGATAGGCTGCAATAAAGCATACAACCCGCACAAAATTGTCATCCACAAAACGAGTGTCTTTATATTCATGGCGGACACTTTACCTTCAACACTGCTATTGAAGCAAGGATATTACGGGACATTGAAATGATAGAAGCTTTATTCAACATATAGAAGTTTACGACATACCTCACAGCAGAAAAGCATCCTTGCTTCCTCACTCCCTTCTTCCCGTCTCCATAGCGTCACGCCAACTTCTTCAAATCACCAGATGATCCCAAAAGTCCGATTTTTGATTCCGATAAGAGTTCCTATGAGCAGATGGTTCCGCGTTGCCTTGAGGAACCTCAGAACCCCCAACCGACTTAGACAGGTTTTTTATGGTTTTTAGAGCATAATCAAACTCAATTTAACAGACGGAGCGGATATCGTGCCTTTCAGCGAGTACATTGTCGATACGGCTTTTCGAACTAACTTGGATGAGGACATAACACGACCAAGGAGACCGTCATGATATCACTTGAAAAGATGCGCGAGATATTCAGACGTGGAGACCACTGGGAAGTATACAACTCCTACGCTGAAATCCAGCCAGAGTTCAGCGTTCAAAATGGAATTTGTGTCGTCAAAAAGGCAGAACGATCAAGTATTACTTTTGAGGTGGTTGGTACTATGGAAAGCGTATGTTGCGACCTACCGGCAGCATCCGACGTAACAAAAACCGGTTACGGCTTCCTGAAGTACCGCGTTGTCATCGCAGATATAGACGAATTTGTGACGTTACGGAAAGTAATGGCGAACACAGCACTATTGCTACCGTTGCATGAAGCAGAGATAACGTCACGAGGACAGTTCATTCGCGCTTGTCAGAACAGTGACACCGCTACACTGGATGATTTGCATTCAGCTGGAAATCTGATAAATCTGACAAATGTTGAAGTAGGATATGCGTTCGGCACAGCAGACAGCGACGGTTCATTTAGTGCAGCAAAGTGGATAATATCGAAATTCGGCGGTGTAGTTGATTTACAGGGTGGTGTGGATAAAAAATTGCGTGAGGTACTTAAGCGCGGGAACGTGGGAGCAGGAAAGTGGTTAGTCGCTGAGGCATTGCCGCAGGCGAATATCTCGTTGGCACAAATCGCGGCAGCACGAGAAGGTAATCTTGAATTCTTGAAATGGCTGTTGACTGAATCCAGGTTAGCGGTTGTAATAGATCCCGGCGCGATTGAAGCAGCAATAGCCGCGAAAAAGAAAGATGTCGCCGACTGGCTCCTGGACGTAGCACCTCGAATGCTGAAGGTTGCTGCATTCAAGCACGGTCTGAAAGTTGTTCAGCCTGAGATTGACCGGAGGGATTTTCTGGATTATGCAAAACTGAAGTGTGGTGCAACGAGGAAGATCATAGAGCTTTAAACACTGCACAGATTCCCATGGCGAGACACGCTGGAGTATCTATTGTGAAACCAGAGTGCATTTTTCTGGTTATACGTTTCGCTGCCAGTTTCGACAATAACGGAGCGCACAATCGATAATGGTTCGCTTGTATTCTTCTGGAGATGTTTCTCGTAGCCGTAAAAGCGCCTCCAGTCTTTCAGACGCCTCGATCATAAGCCGTTTTATTTCCTCATCGGTAATGCGACTGAGTGAAGGATCGTCCAATAGCGGTGAGTTTTTTCCGGTGTGGAGTTCCTCAAGCGCACCGTTACGAAAAGCATATGCAGTGAGAGCGTTTGCCTCATCCCGAATGTTGAACCCTCCGGGGAACGCGGTTTCAATTGATTCCTCTGATATTGGTTGAGTTGTAATAGGTTTTGAATTTTCCATAACACTCTTCTCCAGGGGAAGCGTCACTTCAGTGATGCTAGACCGTCACCGTTCTTGCAGGCTAATTCATTTCACGACTAAAGTAAAGTTGCTGAGCACCATAGCGGCCATACAGAAAACTGGAGAGCAATCGAAACGGTGACGATCCGCTTTTTGTTTATGCGGCATTTTTGGAACAGTTATGCCCAGTTGATGCGAGGGCATCCGTTAGAGAAGTGATGATGATTCCTATTGACTCTGGCGCTTCGGAAGACCCAGAGAGATCCTCGTGATGCGAGTTTTCATCTGGAGGTTACTCGATGGCGCACAAATTCCCAATCACGGGAATTCCGCCTCTTCCCGCAAGCGCCTTCGCAAATTCAACCGCCTGAGCTTTCGAGTTGAAGTCACAGATACATTCGACACCTTCGCCTTGACGATGAGTGTAGACGCTAAAAAACTCAGCGTCGGTTTCGCTGATAACGTCAACGATGCCGTCGGCATCGGTGCACCCGGCGATTTCTATGGTGTGGACGTTGTCGAGGTTGGTGTTATGTAGCAATGTTGTCAGCTGATACTCAACCCAAGCTTGATACCCACAAACAGTGCCTGTAGCGGCAACATCGGCGCGCCAGTCGAGGATGTCGAAGAATTCATGCTTACCGTCGACGTCGAAGTTCCACGAGGTTTGGTACTCAGTCTGAGTGGTTGGTTTGAGCTCGTCGAGGTTCCAGAATACCGTTCGCACTTGAGCGCGTAGAGCGAAGAATTTGTTGGTCCGTTCTGGGTCATCGTCCGTGACGTCCTCGATAACAGACCATGCGGCCCGGAGAGCTTCAAGAGCACCGTTATCGGGTGTTGGTGGGTGATCAGCATCGAGAAGCGTTCGGATCTCCAGCACGAGCTCGCTGATGAAATTGACTGCTTCGCAGCCGTTAATGTCCTCGTTATAGAATTCACTCTCTGGGTCGGCTTGCGGAAAGCGCTCGAGGATATCTCGGAGCAAGATCATCGCTGGAGTAGTATCGTTCATATACATCCCTTTCATTTACCAGGTTAAGTTCTTGCTGCTGTTTGCACTTCCAATCCCCTTGTTGATACCGACTTGCCGACCATCCGCTTGCCCACGCCCGTAGGCGTCGGTGTTGATGAAGCTACGACGACTTTTGACGGTCCGTAAGACACCGAGCTCGCCCATGGCTTGTTTGATCAGAGCGTCTTTGACCGGGACGAGCGCTGTGCTCGTTATTGGAGTTTGAATTTTCTGCTCGCGAAGACGGAGCGATATCGTGGACACAGCACCGAGGAAGTACGACTGTTGCTGAAGAGTACGTTCGCGCCCGGTAATGCGGTCATCTACATGATGTTTCAAAAAGTTCCGACCGAGCTTGCGAACAACGTGATGCAGGTAGTTGAAGGTATAACTCGCAACCGCTACGTCAGCGCCGACGCCGATAAAAGCCATTTTACCGGAAGTCGGATAGTGTACGGTTTGACAGTCGAAAGCAGTGCTTACGCCGGAGCACAAGTATCGCAGCCATTTTGGCAAGTTCTTCGGTACGACAACATCGATTTTATCAGCAGAATCGGGTTTGTCGGTCGTGTCGATGTCACTCATCGCCAGGTTATGTTCGGACAGCAGTCGTTGCGCATGTCCAGCGGCGAGAGCGGCTTCATGTTCGTTGCTGGAGTTGGCGAGTGCCAGGAGTTTCTTGATCTTTTCGATTACTGCGCACGTCTTATCGTTCATCGGGTTGAGTCTCCAGAGGTGTTTTTTTTTAGTTTTCAGCGGAAATCAGTTTGTTTGCGATACGTGCTTTCTTTTTCCAGATACGTCGTGAGTTGTTTTTGCCGCGATCGGCTTTAGAGCAACGGTCAATGGTTGAAAACCCAAATTTCTTGATATCCGCTTAGTCCGGAAAACATGCATCCGGAACGCGCGGTACGCCATACGCTTTCATATTCCACCTCGGTTTTATGGTTATTGCTGAGATGAGTATGAACCGCTCGCTGCCCAAGTACACACATATTTTGCATGAAATGTAGCTATTACCAGTGGTTGAAGCGTTAGAAGTTGGTCAGGTCGGCACTTCGTTCTCAGATTACGGCGGACAGAATATATTAGATCCGCGCATGTTGCTCGGTCCGAAAATGTTCAGGTCTTGATTCTGATACAGAAGCCAAGCCGTAGCGAGATCGTCATCATCAAGGGGATGTGACGCTGCGATGATTTTCGCTTCAAGTTCGGGTTCTCGGGTGTAGCAGTACAGGCCAGCCCGTAATTGGATCACGTTGCGAAGTGGCGAGATGGAGGTTTTAGGCGTGAAAAGGTAGTTCGGATGCCAAGTTACTTTTGTCGTTCCACCATCAAGGGCATCAAGCTGCGCAGCTTTTTGCGGTAACTGGCATGTGGTAAAGTCAAGCAGATATCTGCCGAGCTCAAGCCAGACGTGGAATGCGACACCAGGTTGAGGCGGCATGTCCTGTATAGGAGCATGTAAAATTATGTCCGAGTCACCGCTGCCAACCCTCCAGGCTGCATAACCCACGGTCAGTGTTGAGCCGAAACCGAGCCGTGCAAGAAGGTTTTGAGCGAGAGCTGAATGAACGTAACAGTCGGAGCCGAAATTACCGCTCGCGGCGGTCGCGAGTCGGCGAAGAGCCGACGAGATATGAGACAAAACGAGTGTTGACGGTAGTTTCTGGTCGGTATATGACGCCGCCCGGCGTTTAAGCTTGTTGCTCACAGCCGGCCTCCTCAGAAATTTCTGCCTCATAGTTGTTCTCGGCCATCCGCAGACATTTTACGAAATCAATCTCGTTGGAAGCGGCGAAGTGCATCATGTCTGTCAGCATATCAGTCAGGTTCTCTTCCAGACTACCCGGATTGAAGGTCTCGTGCAGTTGCTTTTGCACATAAAAAGCCATCGTGTCGTTGACCCTGGTAACGCGCTCGATGTTAGTTGTTGACACAGAGACCTCCCGGCAGTCAAGCGTGTCAAGAGTGTCAAGAGCCGTTATCGGTATGCTCTTCGTCTCACAGTGAATGTTGGTATTTTTTGGATTGAAGCTCCAAAAGAAGTCATCATCAGTGACGTTGAGACAAACGCAGTCAATGCGGGTGTCGTCCTCCTCAGGCGATTTCAACGGAGTCCGGCCATTGTCCAGGTATTCAGTATCGTAATCAGAAGTCATTACTTCGATACCGTCGTGGAACGTGACGAGTTTGTAAATTTCAACGCCGAGCGTACCTTTGCAGGTGTTGACTACCACGCACATGTCACGGATGAGCTGTATTTCGGCTTGGGTCAGGTCAATGATTGCGTGATCGAAACAGTCGAAATTATCATCAGAGACTGATACAGGCAGAATAAGGCGCTTAATTGAGGTCGGCATGTTAAGTCCTTTCGTTCCTCTTCTTGAGGTTATTCCTTTTTTAGGTGATCGGTTCCAACACGTCAGCGGAAATCAGCGCATCGACAAATGTGTTCGCAGCAAGTCCGTATTCTTGAGTGATCAGCTCGTTCATACTCAGACCAGAGTTTTGCTCATATTCGCCATGGCGCTCGTGGAGCAGATCATCCAGCTTGAGGATGTCGAGCTCCAGTTGACGGGTTATGCACATCAAACGGGCGTCCAGATAGGCGTGACCGTTACGGATGTTGAAATAGTCGTTCAGCTGTTTAGTGAATTCCGGGATTGAGCGTGGTCGACTAACGAGCTTGATTGGTGGGACATCAGTCAGAAGTTCGTCAAGTTCCGCCTTAACGACTTTCGTGCTCTCCACGCGGCGTGGAGTTCTCGAGGAGTTTTTTAAATCTTCCGTCGTGGTCCAGCGCGATTTTCCGCAACGAGAACCACCCATCCCAGTTTTTAATTTGCTCACGGTTTGTCTCCGAAAATAGGCTTCAAGTAGATGAGCCGGCATTCAGTTCGACTGTACCCGGCGATGTAGCATGTCTCAGCAGGCAACTCCGGGTACGCGAGACCCCAAAGACATGAAACCTCCAGTAAACCGTCGGATGTCATCGCGAACCTGCCTATCGCCATAAATCCGGCTCTATCGGAGCCACCAGCCGCGTTGCGTAATTCGACGCAGCAGCGTTGTTTGAACTCATATTCGGTCTCATCGTTAAGCTTCGAAATTGTCGCTAATATTTTCGCCATGGTTTGAGCCTCTTGTTTATGGGTGTTACTGCGTTTTGAGCCGATTCCCGCCAGCGATAGCATTCAACCGCGCAACCAGGTCAGCGCGTTTGAACTCTAGGTGCAGGTTTCCGTTCATGTAGCACTTGAACTTGAAGTATGGAGTTTCGCCGTTACCGTCCTGGCTATCGGCAATCGTGCAATACAGAGGGCCATGATACGACTTGACTGGGCCTTGACCGTCCAGCATCGAGAAGACATTATCGAGCGCAACGAGATATTTCTCGCGCTGATGGTTCACTTGATACTTCCCGCGATTCCATCCTTTTTCAACAATCCACGACAAGATGACTTTCCGGCCAAGCTCAAATTCTGTGTTCGTTTTGAAACGACTACCCGGTGGGCGAAGATATTCGAAAACCTCTTTGACTGCTTCCTCCAGGTATGTGTTCACATTCGCTGCGGACTGCTCAAACATAGCGAGGATGTTGTCTTCCGTGAGGTCTGGGAGCTCTTTGCCGTCTTCAAGCTGCTTATCGAGTTCGTCACGGCGCTTGATGGACAACAGGCGACGGAGTTCCATGCGTTCGACGATGCAGCGCCAGGCGTCCTTTTTGACCTTCTTGTTGATCCAGGTGGAAGCCTCCTTGCCGATGGAGCCGTGCATATTGCGGTCATTGGTCGAGAAACTGTAACCGGGTGTATCGAGGAAAGCAGAGCGGAGTCGGCCTTGAGCGGCTTCGAGCAGCGCGTAAGCTGTCTCAATGTCCTCAGTCGCTTGTTTGTAGGTGTTGAGCATTACGGTAAGTGTTTCGCGTTTGGCGAGGTCAGTGGATGTATTCACAATAGACCTCTTTCGACGAAGGATAGGATGTCCGGCGAACCGATTATGATGTGATCCAGAAGGTTGATTCCGAGGATCTCGCCGGCTTCTTTCAGACGTCGTGTGATTGCGATATCTTCAGAGCTCGGATTCGGATCTCCTGTCGGATGGTTATGTAATGTGAAGTTGCAAGTAATGTGAAGTTCCGCCTTTCCGATAGGTATCCTTCACCGTTTACCAATGTGTTGTCGTATTTTCTCTCCACATAATTCTGAGCCCGGTATCCTTCTCTTAGATGCATTTATTCAGGG
>CAIYDX010000169.1 GCA_903925005.1 uncultured Geobacteraceae bacterium | reverse complement strand
TACTGACGACAAATTTCCTCGTCAGGAAACTGATTACGAAACTCATTGATATTCATAGGTAGTTCCTCCTTGAAGGAAAACTACCACAACCATGTGTCAGATTACGTCATTCCCACCTTTCTCTGGGGGATAGAACCGTTTTTTAACGACCTCACAGTACGAGATGCCACCCGCGGCTTTAACTCGCGCATTTTCTGGGGAGACTCCCAGCAGAATCTATCAACCGGAATTGAGTATGGTCATGTAAATGCCAGCAATCGAGATTTACTCAGCTCTGATCCCCCATTTTATGATCTGAGTTGGGACCACTGGGCACTGTTTGGAAACGGTGCATACACCATTGAACGCTTAACCATTCTTCCTGGCATTAGGTACGACCACTCCGGCGTGTCGGGCGATAATACGAATTACACATTAGGCGCAACCTATAAGTTAACAGAAAACACAGTGGTTCGTGCCTATGGTGCCAACGGGTTTTCCCTGACAAATCCTACTATCCAAAACACACCGCTTCAAAAGATATCGACCATTCAGAGTGGCATAGAAACCACAGTTATTCCATACCTCTGGCTTAAAGGAACATATTTTAACAACTACCTGAAAAACAGCCAATCAGCGGGCCTAACGCCTGTCATATTAAACCAAAATCGCCAAGGGTTTGAGGTAGAAGTCCGCACTACGCCGGTTTTAAACCTTGCTCTCACCAGCGGGTATACCTATTTGTACGCCAAGAATACCGATACCGGCGAACGGTTGCAGAGCAACGGCGATCAGGCAGTGCCGCCGCACACAGTCAAGCTGGCCCTAAACTATGACAAAAATGATCTCGGACTGCGCGGAACGCTGACCGGCAACTATGTTTGGTGGAATTCTCCGGCAAACTACCCAACCATCAATAACCCATCAGTCGATTCCGCCATGATCTGGGATTTGCACCTGAACTGGAAGATCAATCCGAAATCCGAGCTGTCGCCGGAGCTGTTCTTATCCGGCCATAACCTGTTCAACGGTGTGCAGACGGTGGGAGGCACTGAACTCTATACTAATGCAAAACGCTGGTTTGACGGCGGGTTACGGGTGAGGTTCTGATGCGGCGCCTCGTCCTTCTAATACTCGCCCTCGCGACCCTCCTCCCCTCCCTGGCCCAGGCATACGACATCCTGGTACTCCAGAGCCGCCACGACGGCGGCTGTGAAGATGTGATGAACGGCTTCCGCTCCAAGAGCTCCGTTTTGCGACGGTTGATTGTACTCTCCGACTTCTCCGAGGTCGACGTCGTCCGGATCGTACGCGAGGATCGTCCACAACTGATCGTCGCTATCGGTGACGCCGCCCTGACGGCGGCCCGTAAAGTACAGCAGACACCGGTGATCGCGGTAATGGCGCTCGGCGTCCACAACTTGAAAACGAAACAGCAGAACCTGACCGGCATCGGCATGTTCGCCCCGCCGGAACACTATATCGGCATCTTCCGATCGTTAAAAGCCGAACGGGTCGGGATAATCCATAATCCGGCCAAATCCGGCTGGTATCTGCAGCGGGCCCGCCAGGCCGCGGCAGCCGCCGGTATCGAACTGGTAGTCCGCGAAGTCAAGGAACCAAAGGACACCCTGAACCAACTCTCCTCCATGGCCGGCAAAATCGATGCCCTCTGGATGCTCCCGGACAGCACCGCGGTTACGCGGGAGACAGCCGAAGCCTATTTCCATTTTGGCCAGCAGCAGACGGTGCCGGTAGTCTCTTTTGCCGCCGGTTATCTCGGTCTGGGCGCGGCGGCCGTGGTTGAAATCAATCGCATCGAACTGGGGCGTCAAGCCGGTGACATGGCTGAAGCAATCATGAACGGCAACCGCGTGGAAGGGATGCCGTTAGGCTTTCCAAGCGGTATGAAACTGAAAACCAATCCAACCGTATTGAAAAATCTGGGTACCCTCCTTACCGAACACAATTTCCCGTTGCATTAAAATTAAAGTAATGATATTTTCTAATCTCTCCAAATCATCCACCCCAATATTTGAGTAGTCTGTCTGATCAATTACCGTCAACCGTGTGAAGGATTGACCATGCCACTACATACGCGCTGGTCAGAATTCCGCACCAGTTTTCAATTCAAACTCATCTCTATTTTTACGCTGCTGACCCTGCTGATCACCTGTCTGCTTGCCGTTTTGTACGCAATTTCCGAAATCGATGAAGCACGCAATTTTGCCTCCATTCACCTCCAGCTGCGGGCTCAGCAGCTGGCCGATTCGATACGACTCCCGCTCTATGCCGAAAACCGCAATATGCTGCGTATGCTGGCCGAGCAGGCGGCTAAGTCCCCTGAAATCCGCGCCGTGGTAATCACCGCTCAGGACGGCCGGGTACTGGCCGATGTCCGCATCCCCGACCCGACGGACAAATCCAAGGTTATCAGCCAGACAGCGGAGGCGCATAGCAACCCGCTGGTGGATGATATTGAAGCGTCCATGACCGGCGGCACGCACAACCCCGCAAGGCTGCTCGGCCTGGTGCGCCTTGATCAGGGAACGGTCGAGCTGTCGCGCAGTAACAATAAAGTTGTCACACTTTCCATCGGCATGGCCCTGCTCTTCTGGCTGATCGTCTCCTTCTCCTGTTTTCTGGTGCTGCGGAAGGTTACCCGCTCCTTCAACGCCCTTATGAACGGCATAGCCACTATGCGAGAGGGGGACTTCACTTCGCGCATCGACATCTCTTCCACCGATGAACCGGGGAGAGCGGCGCAAGCGATCAACAATCTGGCGGACGCCCTGCTGCTGCGCGCCGAAGAAAACAAGCTCCTTCAGGAAGAGCGCCTCGATTTTGAGCGCCAGATGCTTCATGCCCAGAAACTGGAGAGCCTGGGGGTCATGGCGGGGGGCATCGCCCACGATTACAACAATCTGCTGCAATCCATTCTCGGCAATATCGAGCTGGCCATGTTGAAGATTGCCCCCAATACACACCCTCAAAAATATCTCACCAATGCGATGAATTCCGGCAAGCTTGCGGCTCATCTTACCGGCTTGATGCTGACTTATGTCGGCAAGGGATTCACCACGAGGAGTGAGCAGGACCTTAACGATCTGGTTTGGGATAATGCCGAAATGCTGAGGACAGCCGCCTCGACAGCCGTTTCGACCGAAATGCGTCTCTCGCCGGAACGACTTCCGATACTGGCTGACAAAGCGCAAGTTCGGCAGGTGATCATGAATCTGATCACCAATGCCGCGGAGTCTATAGAGGAGTTGCCCGGTTTTGTCAGGCTCACTACCGGCATCCGGGATTGCAGTCAAGCCTGTCTGGCCGGCAGCCTGCTGGACGAAAAGCCGAATCCGGGACGCTTTGCCTTTTTGGAAGTCACCGATAACGGCTGCGGCATGAACGAGGAAACCTGCAAACGTCTTTTCGACCCCTTCTTTACCACAAAATTCACCGGACGCGGACTAGGCATGTCGGCGGTTATGGGAATATTACGGTCACACGACGGCGCCCTGTTCATGGAGAGTACGCCGCGTAAAGGCACCACCTTCGTTGCGCTGTTTCCGATTTCGGAATCGGCGCTGTCGGCCCCGGAGTATGAGCATGACGCGCCCCCGCCGGAAACGGACGCCGCTCCGGAAACCCAGTTCTCCGGTACGGCCCTGGTGGTGGATGATGAAAAGCCGGTGCTGAAGATCTGCACGAAGATGGTCGAACTCTGCGGCTTTAAGGTAATCACCGCCTGCGACGGCATCGAAGCGGTGACTAAATTCCGTAGACATGCCGATGATATTAACGTCGTTCTGCTGGATCTGACCATGCCGAATATGGATGGGATTGCCGCAATGACTCAAATTCGCGCCATCAGGCCGGACTGCAGGGTGATCATTTCCAGCGGCTTCAATGAAGATGAACTGAGCGAGCGCATCAACGGCCACACCCCTTCCGGTTTCATGCGCAAACCATATAACATGAAGGATCTCAGGGCGGAACTACGGCGGGTTTTGCAGAGCGACTAACGTGCAGACCCTTCTCCCTGAGGGAGAAGGTGGCCACAGGCCGGATGAGGGGGAGACTTTGCTTTATCACCAACGTCAGTTTCTGCCATCAAAAGCGTATAGATCACTTCCAGGACTTTTTCCAAAGAGTTAAGCACATCATTGTTCCAGAATCTGATATGTCCGCCAGTAGTCAATAGAAAAGAGTAGTCCCTCAACACCGGTTTTCGCTGTTGTTTTTGCTTTATGTTTCCAGGGTATAAACAGAGAGGCAACCTGATACTCGACGGTTGTTCACTCTGATATTCGCG
>CAIYDX010000168.1 GCA_903925005.1 uncultured Geobacteraceae bacterium | reverse complement strand
GACCTTTGCCTTGTACTGGCTGGTGAAACTTTTACGATTCTTTTCGCTCAATGCCTGCTCCTTTTTGTTGCAGGCTACCATCTTAAACTATTGTCCGAAATCCGGGGTCCACTATACCTGGCCTTTTAATAAGCGTACCGGCTATGTAGATAAAGTCAAGTAGTACTAATTTGGTTTTTCAGAAAATACCAAGCTTACTGAACATTAATTAATATATATGAGGTATAAACGATTATTTGTTCTTGACATTTAATATTACAATTAGTATTACAGCATATATATTATTGAGGTGCACATATGAAAAGATCGTTATTGAAACCAATCGTGAAGAAAGCTGATAAATACAAGACTGTTAGCGCACGTATCCCACTTGATATTAGCGATGCTTTTGATAGCCTAATATTACGTGCAGAAAGGAACGGTTATATAATAACACCAAGCGTTGTAATAATTCAGGCACTACGCGATGCAATTAAATATGAAAATATTGAGTTAGATAAGTTAGTAATAACAGCCAGTTCTGACGCATCACCTGAAATTGTTAAAGTACCAATAAGTAATGTGATTATTGAACATATTGGACAAACAATTAGTACTGCTGTAAAGGGCAGGATGGGATTAGCAGAGGGGCAACCTTGTAAATGTGGGTCGGTCCTGGTTTTTGGAGAGTCTGAGGGTAAATCATGTATCAAATGCCCTGATTATAACTTTGAAACTAGAGACAGTCATTTTCTCGATTGGATTTAGCTTTGTGTAAATCTGCAATCCAATTTATTACCCCACTACAACTTTGCAGATTCAGTTAAATATCTGCAGCGCACTGAGGACATTTAGTAATAGATTGCCACACAAGTGCTTTGCACTGTGGACATAACTTGCACGTAGAGAATGCGATGGAAGCTATCATGACTATGGCAAGCCATAAAATTTCTGAAAAATGCTGATCTAAAAAACTTGGTTTTAGCATTTGTAATCCCATATGTACTGACTTTCCCAATTGCTTATATCACAACAATCTGCTGCATAAACGAAACATTTATGGATGACTCTCCAAATGGTTCATGAACTCATCCCCATCACGAATCCATACTCTGTTTCTCTTGATCTTAGTAGACCGCATCATGATCACCGACATTCACAGGTATGATTTCCTGGTCTGATATAATAAATTCTAGCGTTATCCGGTATGACAGATTAATTGATATGGTGTGCAATCCGGCCAACCGGCCTGACAGCGGGTGAAGCCTGAGTGAAGGATGATATGGGTTTACCTCCAGTAATTGCAAGGTTTTCAAATACTGCTTTTCTAATTCCGGATGCCGCTTAATAAATTTCCCTGCCCGCTTTTCGTATTGCTCAGTAAATAGCAGAGTCCAACTCATTGAGCCGCCTTCAACCGCAGAAGATGATCATCTGCACTACCCTTTGTAAACATCCCTGTAGCAAGTTCAACATATGATTGTGCCAGGGCCGCTTCCAGTTCACATTCACGCAAATAGTGATAATGATCCATATCCATGACAACAAACCGCTGTTTTCCTCGGACTGATATTGTTGCTTCGGGTTGGTTTATTAGTATTGCCTCGATCGCCGAAATGCCCTTAGTTTTTAAATCGTTTGCTGATATGCTTGGCATAAGTAATCTCCTTAACACTATTAATAGCACTTCCTATAGACTTGTCAATAGTGTTGTGGATGATGCCATTACATGTGTAATTTGCAGTAATGTTTTACTCACGGAATGAGACCCGTTCTCTGTTACCTAAAAACCGCACAATAATTTGTGGCAGATCTGCCACAAATTATTATTCAACATTTCACGATAGTCGGTTTTCAGGCAGATCTAACAGCAGCCATTTTGTTCGACTCACTCGTTCTGGCATAAAACTTAGCAGTAATACTGATATCCGAGTGCCCTAAGAGCTCGCTAATGGTTTTGAGATTAACATCTCTGGACACCAGTCGCCGGGCAAAAGTGTGCCTCAAAATATGAAGTCCCTTCTTGTTCACGCCTGCCCGCGCAAATATCCCTGTCATAATTGTCCAGAGGTTTGACCTGTTGGCGAGTCTTCCGTACCTGGTCTCACACACATGCCACCCCTCCCCTTTTTCTTCTCTCAATACTTCCAACTCTTCATCAACCATATCTGCAGGCAGGTAAACAAAGCGTTCCTTGTCGCCCTTCCCCACTACCAACAGCGCGTACACATTGTTCTCTTCATCATATTTGAAGTCACAGATACGCAGCGGTAGCAATTCGCCAACCCGCAGTCCTGAATATAGAAATGTTTTGCACAGTAGCGCATTTCTATAGTTGATCAGCCGGTTCCGTGGCCCTTGCTTCTCGCGTTCAATGTAATTGAGAACTTTTGTTATCTCTTCTTCAGAAAGCGATGGTTTTTCTTTTAATTCAACCTTGATCTTCATTTTACGAAACATTTTTTCATAATCAGCATTGTTATCGTTGTTTTCAGTAATAAAGCTAAAGAAAGTTTTTAATACTGTGATATGCAGCTTTTTTGAACTAGCACTGAAACTTTTGGATAGGTTTTCTTTATCAGCAAGATAACCGTTGAGGAAAAGTCGGTTGATATCCTCTATTTTGGCCTCTCCTTGATAACCACGCGCATACTCAATAAAACCCTCCAGTATCCCCGTGTATATCGTCAATGTCCGTGCTGAGAGGTTCTTATTAGCTACCTCTTGAATGTAGGCATTTAGCCACTTCTTGAGATCTGCTACGATATTGCCATCACCTAAAGTCATACAATCTCCATTACCTATTAACTGAAACACAATTACTTGTTGTGTTATATTATAACCCCTGCTTATGGCCTAGCAACTTTCCTGAAACCGGCTTTTAAGTCTTATATGTTGTGTTACATTATCTATTAGTATAAATAGTGTAAAGCATTTTATTAGACATATTGCATTTCGTATGGTATTTTTATCACATATTATAATTTATGGGGGTATATTATGCACATAGAAACTGCTGGTGTTGTATCCGAAGCTTTTACAGGGGATACAGCGAAACTGGATACTGTAATAAAGAGAATAGCTATTAAAGGTGCGACTATCCAGAAGATGAAGAAGATTTCGTCTATTTTCAGTGACGAGATCGGTTCTGATTTAAAAGAGACTGAATTGATCGCTTCTTTTCTTGAAATCTCCTTTGACGCATTTTTGCGGTCCGGTGAAATAGAAAAGCGGATAAAAACTCTGACAGGGGATCTGTAATGGCGAAAGTTACTGAGAAGTCTCTGACCGCCCGTTGCACGGAACTCAACCTTGGCAAATTACGGAATACAACTTTCGGGATTAGGGTAACGCGGTTGAACGCCGGTTATACCGTGAGCCTGCAATACCGTGACGCAACACCTCCCCTGATACTGGTTGAAGGGGTGTCGGCAGCCGAAGCCTTCGCTACTGTTGAAGGTGCAGCAGCTGGCGCAGCGGCTGTACAGGTTGCCGGTCTTGATAAGCCCGAGTTTGTCACCAGAGAAACCTTTATCCGGCAGGCCGGCGAGCGCTGCCCGAAATGTGCCACAAAGGATATTACAACCGGCCATCTATTGGCTATGAAAGGAATAATGACACAATCGAGCTCTTGCCAGCGGTGCGGGCTGGCTTGGAATTGCATTTATCACCTTGATGATTATGAAGTTGCTGTGGTATTAAACGAAACCTAGACCTTCTTAAGGCCATGGCACTGCATGTCCCCCAGAAAACAAACACGCACAACCCAGATTTGGATGTCGATATTTCGAAGATCGGCCAGATTCTGTTGGTTTTCAGAAAAGGAAATAGACATGACGTTAGTGGAAGAAGATCTTCTCGCGGCATCGAAAGAGCTATATGCAACTTCCAAGATTATGACCAGTGGAGAACGGACAACCGGTGAAGAGATGAATCGATATTATTAAGCACTGGCATGGTCTGAAAGAGTTATTAAGCTCCCTGAAAAATAATAATCAAACTCACGGGGAAAAGAGAATGACACGATCTGATTTAATCGAAAAGCAAGCGACGAAACACGGCATTTCTGAAAAGGTTGCGAAGCGTATTGTTATGGAAGTCTTCGGCGCAATGACCACAGCACTGGTCCACGACGATCGAATTGAGATCCGGGGGTTCGGCAGCTTTGTTAACAGAAGGTATAAGGCTCGCGCTGGACGTAACCCGAAATCTGGTGAGTCGATAGCAGTTAAATCGAAGCTATCGCCTTTCTTCAAGACCGGCCTTGAACTTAAAGCTCGGATCATGGCCGTTCCTTCAGAGTAATACTACTGGCTTAAAGTGTGCTTTTAGCCGTATTGAGCCGTCTTTCGCTTCTTTACAGTATTTACTTGCACATGCACCTGATGCGGCACAAAGTTATTGGCAAACAACACAACTCCAAACTGTGCTTTATATGTGGGCATAAAAATTGCCTTGTCATATTTGCAGCTACAGATTTGATTCAGAATCATTTTGTAAGTCACCTCACAGAGGAAAACAAATGACGTCACGAGTTGAACAAGAACTGGTTCTGTTCATGGATTCCAGCACGGGTGAGATAGTTATAGAGGGTATTTCTTGTGATTGGGAACAGACGGTTGCGAAGGCAGACAATATGCGAGAGTTCCGTACCGGATTGGTTTATGAGCCCTGTGTTGCGGCAAGAATCAAATCTGCACTTAATAAACGGGGGGTAAAAGTCAATGGTGTGCCAGGAAAATGCCTCAATATTTCAAAGGACTGGCTAATTCAAATTCTGGCAATTCTATATTATGGTCTGCAGGACCAGAATAAATCAGATTGTTTGGCGTACTTGAAAAACGCAGCCAATAACAATTCAGTATGGAAACAAAATCCTGGGCTTGAACTTCAAAAGCTGAAGGAGCTAGAATATTTAAACAAAACAGAACAATTCAATCTCGCAAAGCGAGTCAAAACCGCATCAGGTCGACAATACCAGGCAGCCATTCGCATAAGAACATTGATAGTAGATAATGACTTGATAAGTGGCAAAATCATGTTTTGTCATTTATCTCCAATGGGCAAGTGCGATATTGTCAACAATGGTTCGGACGCCATCAAAGCTTTCATTGAAGCAATTGATAAAGGTGAAAGTTATGATCTGGTTACTCTTGATATCATGTTACCTAAATTCCATGGCCATGAAGTTCTAAAACGTATCCGAAGCATAGAAGAAGAACGTGGAGTTGCTTCTGCCAAAATTATCATGACCACTGCTTTGAATAATGCCAAACTTATCATGTCTGCTTTCAAAGAGCAGTGTGACGCCTATCTTATTAAACCTATCCGCAAAAAGATCTTGATGAAGCGTCTGGGTGAACTCAATTTGGTTTGAATTCCAAAAACGTTATGGCTGAATAGGGGAATATCCAACATCCACTCTAAAAACGAAACCGGATGATTGTAAATAGGAGAGTGATTTATAATTGGGTGACCGGCAGCACGGCATACCAAAACTTGATTGGCTTGCCATGATACGGGTTTCAGCCGAAAACGCTGCAGCATTATCTGATCAGCGATTCATTTATGCACTCAGGAACAGGTGCCTGGAAAATCAGTTATTTTCGATTCAGCACCCGGTTCAGCCAAGATATGTTTGTAAGAAGAACTCAGCTAGTAATTTAAAATCTTCCGGGAATCATAAAGGTAGGGCATCAAGTTGAAACAACGATTAACTTGCTCATGTTTCCAATGATAAAAGATCACAAACTTGGGAGATCAGGCCATGACAATAGAGGACCAAAACAATGCACTCAAACAACCGAGCGAACTGGTTAAACCGCACGTTCTGATTGTAGACGATGAGCTAGAGATTCGACAGATGGTTTCACTCTATCTCATAAAAAATAATTTCCGCATTACTACTGCCGAGAATGTAGCAGAAGCCTGCCAGATGCTAGTGCTCGAACAGTTTGATGCTATTATCAGTGATATCATGATGCCTGGAGAGGACGGTATTACGTTCCTGGCCCGGGTTCACGAGTCCTGTCCGGAAATTCCTATGATACTGATGACTGGGCATGCCCAGCTGCAAATAGCTGTTAATGCCATCAAGAACGGCGCCTTTGATTTTCTCTGTAAGCCGTTTGATTTCGAATATTTGCTTAAAATTATCCTCCGGGCGGTCAACTATTCAAAACTACAAAGGATGGAAAAAAATTATCGGGCCGAGCTGGAAGAGACGGTAATCAAGCGGACAGCTGAACTTAAAAAGTCGATGGCCGAGCTCGATTATACAAGAGCTGCGCTTCAGCAGGCCGCTGTATACAAGAGCACTTTCATGTCCACGGTTTCTCACGAAATGCGAACTCCGATGAACGGCGTTATCGGCTCACTTGAACTGCTTGCAGACGAAGGGTTGACCGACGAGGCTACGGAGTTTCTATCCATGGCGCGCCAGTCTGCGGACAACATGATGGTGTTGATCAATCAGCTGCTGGCGTTTACCGCCATTAATGTTCAGGGTGGCGGAGCACTTCTTAATGATCTGGTGGACTTGCGAACTCTGCTGAAGACGATCATAGACAAACAGCGCTCCCTCTTTGCCAGTAAGGGGCTAGCGCTTGACCTGCGGTTAGCCGATGACCTGCCGCGACAGATCTGGACCGACCGTGAAAAAATGTGTCGGATTTTTGAAATACTGCTCGGCAATGCGCTCAAGTTCACCGATCATGGTGCGGTCTCCCTGGCCGCTTCCCGCATCTGTACCGATAGTGAGGAGGATCTGCTCCTTTGTACGGTAACCGATAACGGAATCGGAATTCCGAATGCCATGATCGAGCGGATCTTTGAACCGTTTGTGCAGGGGGACGGCTCCTACACTCGTCGCCATGAAGGAGTGGGTCTTGGACTGGCGATAGCCCGCCAGAATGCCGCGTTGCTGAATGGCCGTGTCTGGGCCGAGCATGTCACCACTGGTGGCAGCAGTTTCAATGTAACAATCAAAATAAGGACTCCATGATAGAAGGATAGTGTTCATGAAATGTCTGATTGCTGAAGATCATCTACTGTCCCGTCGCATACTTAAAGAGCTGCTTTGACTGCGCTATCGCCGTGAACGGCCAGGAAGCGATCGATTCGTTTATGCTAGCTCATGAATTAAAGCGTCCGTACGATGTGATATTCATGGACATAATGATGCCGGAAGTTGACGGCATGGAGGCGCTGCAGTGCATCCGCACCCTGAAGAGTAAGATGGGCATCCCCGCCACTCTGGCAGTAAATGTTGTCATGACCACAGACCTGGATGATCCGCACACTGTTATCAATTCTTTTAACAAGTGCGAGGCGGACGCATTCATAGTCAAGCCGCTCAGCAAACAGAAACTGGTGAAGGACCTCTGGGCGCTAAGACTGGTACCGTGAAGGAAACCTCTATGTCATTTCAGAAAGCCGGACCATCTTCATCCAACAACGTGATTGCCGGCGCGGGAATCAGTTAGTTAAATGTACTGACAAGGCCCTGTCCGACGTATGAAACCTAGTTGGTGACACTGGAGGGGAAAATCCTAACGGACTTAGAGCCGTTTGTATAAACTGACCAACATAGGGTTATTCTTAGATTTTCCTCTGTTACAGTCTGGTCGGTGTTAGCCATTTTTCAAGGGCAGCAGCAAGCGCTTTTTTTGTAACCGGTTTTGGCAAATAGTCATTCATACCAGCCCCAAGACACTTGTCACGGTCCCCCTCCATGGCAAGGGCAGTCATAGCAATTATCGGTACGTTCTGATTGAGAACCCCTGAACTTTGAGTGCGGATTATGGCAGTCGCTTCAAAACCGTCCATGTTCGGCATCATGCAATCCATCAGCACCAGATCATAGTTAATCGTCGTCAGTGCCTCCACCGCTTTTTGACCATCCGCAACCACGTCGGCAGTGTACCCCAGCGCTTTCAGCAGATTGAGATCCACTATTTGACTGATAAGGTTGTCTTCAGCCACAAGGATACGTACGGTGGGAGCGTTTACGTTGACAGCGGCGCAAGGTGTAACGGGCTGTGCATGAGTAGTAGTGGCCTACTGAGCGGCTTTCAATCCCTCAGCATTTTGCTTTCTAAACCGGGCAGTAAACCAGAAGGTAGAACCTTTCCCCTCTTCACTGGTAACGCCAATCTCGCCACCCATAAGCTCAACCAGTAGCTTACAGATGGCCAGTCCTCCCAGTCCGGCGCCTACGTCTCTGCGGGTGGTAGAGGCATCTACCTGGGCGAAAGGGGTAAAGATGGCACAAAGACGGGATGCCGGTATGCCCATGCCGGTGTCACTAATTGTGAACCTAATTATAGCAGAGTCCTCCTGATCTGATACGAGTGATGCATTGACAACAACAGAGCCTTGCTCGGTAAACTTCAGAGCGTTGTTGACCAGATTGGTAATAACCTGCCGGACTCTGTTGGAGTCACCTTTCAGATCCGCAGGTATACCAGGCTCAATATTGTAGGTTAGCATAATCCCTGCATCATCGGCTCGAAACGACATTAACCGAATGATGTCATCCAGTATAAGGTGCAAATCGAAGTAGATCCGCTCAAGATCAAGCTTGCCGGCCTCAATTTTGGATTTATCGAGGATTTCATCGATCAGTTTCAGCAGATCTTCACCACTCCTAGCGATTATCTCAGCATAATTTCGCTGCTCAGCGCTCAGATCGGTTTCCAAAAGAAGGCTGGACATGCCAATTACCCCATTCATCGGAGTGCGAATTTCATGACTCATCATGGCCAATAAATGGTTCTTGGCAGAATTGGCAATATCCGCAAGTTCCTTGCTGGCTTCCAGTCGTTCCGAAAGTTGTTTCTTTTCAGTAATATTTTCTTTGATTGCCATATAATGTGTTACATTTCCGTTTTTATCTGTAACCGGTGAAATCGATGCTAGTTCCCAGATCAAGGTGCCATCCTTGCTCTTGTTTAAAAGTTCTCCATTCCATGTCTTACCCGACATAATGGTTGACCATAATTCTTTAATAGTTTCTGGTGATGTTTTACCTGATTTCAGTATGCGGGGGTTTTTGCCGACGGCCTCTTCAAAGGTGTAGCCGTAAATTGTGGTAAAATGCGGATTTACATATTCAATTATTCCATAAATATCAGTCATTATGATGGCAAACGGACTTTGCTCTATAGCTCGATATAATTTGAGTTGCTCGGCTTGCAACCGACCAATAATGCGATTTATCGCGAGCCACCCTAACAAGGTGGCTATCAAACAAGTAGCAGTAACAGACAGGAGGAAGATTATTGTCCAGCGGTTCTCAGTATCAAGGGCCTCAATTGCTTTGGAAATATTCTTGTCATTTTCAACATAAAAGTATATGGAGCTCCAATCTGCCAGCTGTATTGATGCCTCACTTGCATGGATAGCCTTATAAGCAGCCAATGGAGAAGTTATGGTTCCGCTTTTAATCTGTTTGATGACTTCGTTAAAACCGGTTTTGTACTCCTCAATTGCCTTTGATATGGTAACCAGCACCTCCATGTACTCAGGCTCAACCCCCTTCTTCTTTATATATGCCAAATCTCTTTCGGCTTTTCCGCAGGCCTTAATCCATTTATTATGGTACTCATCCACTTTGGCACGATCATCTATGTTTAAGAATACATCCTTCTCATTGCGTCGCATGAGGTTGATATCGACTTGTATACGTTGTGAGTATTCAACCACTCTGGAATCAATATTAACAACGCGTTTGCTTTTGGCATTGGATGTAATTAATGCATATATTCCGGAGCTCCCAAGCAATACTATTAAAAAAAGACATCCCACAAATCCCCAAATAAGCACTTGTTTGATCTTCATAGACAATCCTCGATATATGGTTTCGTAGGCACAATGGCCACCAAGCTGCCATTTACGCCAAATGTTTTATGAAGCCGATTGCATTAAGGCTTCATAGTTGGTTTTGTGAATCTAAGCTTTTTACTGATAGTTTAGATTCTGCTGACTGGTCCTCTATGGGTGATGCATAATAATACGGCAATATATTTAATACGTGCCGGCACCAACTAACATATCCGTTCCTTCGACCCGGAGGATGAACGTAAATTTTGTCGATGGGACCTTCGTACCCGGCTTCGGCCATTGATAATCAATCACTCCTTCGCCGTGTTTGAATGCAATTTCGACAAATTCCAAAAATATCTTTTTAGGCTTTACCTTGTTATAATCCGTTTCACTAAACACAGATTTCCCCGTGACAAATTGGGGGCTGAAAGGATTAGCCAGCACCATGCCCTGCTTGTTCATCACAAAGACATATGAGTCCTTCCAGACAAATTTGCCTTTGGGATTGGATATTTCCTTAATGCCTGCCTCTCTATTTTTCAAAAGCTTTTTTGCCGCAGCTCTGGTCATGGCGACACATTCGTCCATTTCCGCCCGCTCCTCTTCAGCAAAAACAACATTTGTCAAAACAAGCCCTAATAGCAGCGACACCAACATTATCGAAAATATTCTCATTTTACATTACCTTTCAGATTTTCTTCAGATTGGGGTTTGAGGTGCAAATGGAACTAAAAACATACATGAAGCTGTTTGGGGTTAATAACCCCTTACCATTTGCCAACCTGGAAGATGAACTCTTCACCGTCACTTAACTTTCCGTAGCCGTACCCTTGCCCATCATACGAACCAGCACTGAGCATGAATGTTCCCGATCTACCGTCACCACATTTACATTCACCAGCACCATTCCCTTTGTAAAAGAATTTGAATTCCCCAGAACATGTTATTCCAGATAATGAAGTGAACGTGAAAGTACCAGATTTATCGAAGCGGTTATTGATCTCGCCATTAAACTTATCAACAGAGTTCCTGAGCGTACCTTTCACTGAAAAAGTCGAGGCACAGCCTGCTAATAAAAACGCCACCAGTAATATCACCATTTTTTTTAACATTTATTTTCCTTTACCCAACGAAATACATTTTGTGTTTGAAACTCCATAGAAAGCTCGATGATCACATGCCAAAATAAAAAACAAACTCTTCACCGTCATTCAACTTTCCACTCCCATGTGCATCAACTATACTAACATTGAACATGAATTTACCCGTTCTACCATCTTCACAGATAAGTTGACCTTCACCAGTGCTTTTGGACAGATATACGAATTCACTAAAACATTTTTTCCCAGATAATGAAACGACCGATAAACTACCAGTTCTATTTAAGCGGTTAGTGACCACTCCACTGAATTGATCTCTAGAGTCCTTAAACATACCTTGCATTGGTATAGTAGAGACACAACCTACTAATGAAAACGCCGTCAATAATATTATAATTCTATTTAACATTAGGTTATCCGTTTTCTCTGATGAAATCTATTTTTATAACTGTCCATAGCCCAACACTCTGTAAATGTAAACAGGATTCTTTAGCCATAACAAGCAGGTTATTTATTTTGTTATCATGGGGCTTTCTTTAACTCTTCCCTAATACCCTGCCGAATAACTTCTTCAATGGGTTTTTCAGCAGTGAACTGTTTTCGGAGCAAGTCGTTTAATACCCTTTTTCCTGATTCACTACAAGCTTTCAACAGCTCCACTAGCTCACTGTCGATGTATGGGTTACCACCACCATTCCGGCTGGCCTTACCCAGTCTGGGCCGGCACGGCCAGCCCACATTACCGCACCCCAAGGTGTGAATTTCAGCTCTTGTCAGAAATAAGCGGAAGCTTTATGGAAAATGTAGTTTCCCCATTACCGCATCGAAAACTAACTTTACCCCCAAGATAGCGTTCACCAAAAAGCTTCATACTGTATGTTCCAATGCCACGGTCAGTGAGGCTTTTTGTGCTGAAAGAACGCTGAAACATCTTAGATTGAACTTCTTTTGGCATCTCACCAGGATTAATTACCCTTATTTCAATTTCATCATTCAAAGGAATAACAGAAACTTTAACAGTTCCCCCGACAAAAGTTGCCTCCATGGCATTCAATACCATGTTACCCACAACACGCCGCAGCAATGCACCGTCTGTTGTAAAATTAAATTCGGGCACATTTACCAAAACCACCTTCCTATCAGGCGTCTGGACATGGTTTCCATATAATTTACAAACTTCTTCCAGTAGTTCTTTGATATCAGTTTTCTTCAAGTATGGAACATATTCACCTTTTTCAGCTGTCATTAGCCGACGTTGCTGAGAAATTTCTTCTGCTAAATTTTCCGAAAGATTAACGATAAGACCCTTGTATTCAATTTCCTCTTCTGAACTCAGATGGTCACTATCTGCAAGAATGTCTGCAATTCCCCTGATACCACCAATGGTGTTAAGTATGTCATGAAAAAATGTGCGTTCAAGTATTCTTTTTCGTTTATCTGATGCAATGTCCTTTAACGCAAAAAATGTAAAGGGAATACCACCTACATTGACAGGTGAAGCCTGCACATCAAGGTCAAGTGCCGTTCCTCCATCACGGGATATGGTCAATCGACATTCTCCTTCAACCTGTTTCCCACTTCCCTGACTTGCAAGAATTGTTAAAACAGCACCGCAGACCGAACAGCTTTCGGAAGTGCCGCATCCATTAGTGCCCTCACAACTGTGAATGCAGCTGACTGCTTCTCCAGGACGCAAGCCAGTCAATGCTAGCGGGTTTTCAATACCGAATGCTTTTAACATTTTTTTGTTAACTGCAACGATTTGTCGGTATTCATTGAGAATCAACATCATATCTGAAAATGTATCAATAATTTCTGAAATGAAATTTGTCTGAATTACCATCATCTGTTGTTTAGCCAGCTGGTTCGCATCAGCTCTTTCGGCAGAGGCAAAAAAAGTTTGTTCTGCCATCATATTTCTCCGATGTAGGCAAATCAAAGAAGTTAGTGCATCCGTGATGCTAGATAATCTCACAACTAAATTTCTAATTCAATCAATTAGAATATTTTCTTCTGATACACAGCGTGAATACTCCCGCAACCAAGAGTTTTGGTTGTGCCTTCTGAAAGGCGAGTTCTTTGCGGATGGCTCTAAACCTCGTCCAATGGTCGGTTCTGCCAGAGTATTACTTCTTCACTGATCGCACCGGTGACTTGGGAAATCAGAGCAGGTGATACATCAAATCCCATAAATCTCCTGAAGATGCCCCTGAATGTCACGGGTGGTCATGCATCAGGCAATCCCAGTATTACACTGGTAAGATAACAATTCCTCCTAAAATGGTAGATTTGTAATTTCTATGTTCCTTAGAACGAAACCATTGTCTGTCTCTACTACGAAGCCGCAGAGCAGGCTATTCACCAGCACCTTCTCAAGCCCTCTTTCACATGGGCTTGTACAGCATTTTGCGAGAGGTCGGGGCTTTCCACAAGAAGACCTCATGCAAAAACAAACTTGATACCAGCTTCAGCATAAGCAGTGATGCTAGCTCTGACAGGATTTTCATCATTACGCAACCGCTCGCAAGAGATTGGCAGAGGCATTCTCATCTTGATCCACTTCGACACCGCAGTCTTGACATTTTATTACTGTTCCAGCGTTTTTTCTCATAACACCGCCACAACCATAACATGTCCGCGTGGATTCCATAGCTATTGTTTCGACTTTGCCACCGATTTTGAGCGCTTGCTTGCCTATCCATTCGCGAAGCTCTGATATTGCAGCAACCTTTCGGTGATATCGAGCGATATCTGCTAGCTCGTTCGGCGTACCATCCCCTTTTTCGAGGACCGATAACTGCCGAAGATCCATCTTGTCCAGTACGATCACACTGTACTTGTCGGCAATCTTTTTGGCCTCATTTCGGTAGAAATCAATGCGACGACGAAGAGTTTTGTCGCGAAGGTGATGATGCTCCTGCAAAAGTCGCTTTACCTTCTTCCTCATAACCTCAGCATCAGCAAGCGCCTGGGGTTCATAGTCAGGACATTCATTGCGCCACTTAATAATGAATTTAGCAAACTTAGCCGGATGCGGTTTCTTTGACCGCCGAAGGGATATTACGTCCTCTTTCAGAAACTCCGGCGGGATATCCATCTTTTCCGACAGCCAGCCAAAGTTCTTATTGGTTGCGATATCGATCCTGCCCTGCAGAGCTTCGGAATAGGCCAGTTTATCGACAATCACCTGAGGGAGTATTATGTGACGGGTCTCAACGCTATCTGTGATTGTGGCAACACGAAGACCGCCTTTGACCTGTTTCCAACCAAAATTGATGCCGCATGTTTTGCCGCTTGTATGTGTGATAACCTCACTCATTTCCTGCGAGAAGGTGAAAGTCACAGACCAACGATAGTCGGTTCCTATCTTCTTACGGTTTACTGACAGGGTTTTGAGTGTAGCGCCTTCAGGGAGAGGCCTGTGCAATATAATCGGGAAATCCAGGGTTCGTCTGGTTTTTTTTCCGTTTTCATCTTCGGCAGTATAGATAGTAATAGAGAGGATGCCATATTCGCGTTCATTACGGCGTGAGCCAGCCTCTTGCAGCGGTTTCGCCGGCTGGTTGCTATTAATAATCTCCGTGAAATAACCACTGCTTACCTTTTGCAACTGTGCGACTCTGTGCCGGCCTGACACGAGATCTTCTATGCTCATTCCACCCATGATCTGACAAGTGAATCGGCCGGTTCCGTCGAAGCGATGGAAACGAAGTTCTGCACCTTCCCTCATAATGCGATTACGCGCGATGTTATAGCTGCCCACTACAGCATTATAATTTCCCCACCAGAGGCCGGAATTGTTGTAAGCCTCTTTAACGGACTGACGCCGCTCATCTTCAATATTCTTAAAAGCCGACCCAGCGGTGCGGATACGATCTTTGGCATGTTCCAGTGTTTTTTTAGATTTACCAAACAACTCCTTTATTTCTGCCTTTGCAGCTTTTATCTCGTTGTCCAGGGGTTCGGTATGTATGCCACTCTTTTTTCTGTGTTCCACTTTGAGCTGGTTCCGTTGTTTAGACATATCCACAATTCTAACTTTAAGTGTGTCTATTGCTTCCTGAATGGGCGCAACGTCTTCGTCGCTGCCAACTATGGCCCGGTATCTGTCGCGGCTATCCTGTTGGATCTCGACGAGTCGGTTCCATAACTGGTTTTGTAGGTACAGATGTTCAAATGCGTCATTAGCCCAGTTGGTCGGCTGAAGTAAGCCGTATTGTCGGACAATAACCTTAACGCCACTGAGATCTTCTATTGTGAGCCAGAATAGCTTGGAGTCAACATTTTTAGTCTTCTTTGTTTTGACCAGATAGCTTTTGCACAGGTTGGCCGGCGTTGTTTCGATGAAACATCTATCGGCTGTCAGAGCAAGATCACTCTGTTCGAGGGATGCAAAATATTCAGACGGTGTTTCTCCGGCAGCCAGTACATGAATAATGTTACCGTTCAGTGTGTTGCTGTCGTAAGTGAAAGTTACTTTGGCACCCTTTACGAACATAGAACTCCTTTTCAAGCGATATTGTCTCTGCCATCAGGCCGCAGGCGAGGCGCCCTGTTTAAGGAGACTCTGGGGTTTTGATCCACCTCTGGCTCTTGCGGGTACGGACAGGCAACATTCCGGGTACTACCTTTCCGGTCCCGGACTGCGCGGTTCTGCGCTTCCACTACTATACCTGACGGTTTCAGCCTTTCTGCTGAAAGCCTCTTTGTCGATTGATCGTAGATAAGTAATGGGTGCGGCCAGCGCGACTAGCACAAATGCTCCATGCACCCATTTCGTTAGTTGGTTGCAGGCACAATGGATATCTCTTGGCCAGATATAGCCACACCTGCACCGAAATACTCTTCCCGCCGGTTTAGAAGACGGGGCTTTCTCGCGGGTGTAGTAAATATGGCTATACCCTGAGCAACAACAACTCTTTGCTTTGGGTACCTCATTATAGATGTTTTCGAACATCACAAAAGAATTAGACCCACAATTCGGTCCTGCAACCACGCCTTAGTCATGTTATGCGCAGCGGCTAATTCAGCATTTGCCGACCCAGGTGGCTGATCAGTTTTAGCTTCTACCCTACCCTTCTTCATTTTCTATCGTGTTCATATGAGCCTCCAGTAATGCTAGATCCAACAACATAGTAGCTGATTAAACATGCTGTCATACATACAACACTGTCTTACTTGCAGTAATGTATGTGTTTACTGTACGTATTATCGTTGCTTTTTATTGGAGCTGATTTTATCAAGGATTTCCTGCTCTTCAGCCAGCTGACGCAACATTGCCTGACGTACCCATTCGGACTTATTCACGCGTAGATTTTTACAATGAGCATCAACAGTAACATCCAGATCCAGCGGAAGTCTCATTGTGAAAGCAGTGCTTAGAATTTTATCTCCGGATGAAGGAACGGCAACCAAATAAGGGCTTGCCTCATCCAATAGCGGCCATTTGTTCTGGCGTTCGTAACCGTATTGGTCACCGACTCCCGGAGCTAGTGCTTTAGGCGTAGCAGCCTTAACTGGCTTCGAAGCCACGGGCTTTGACTCTTTAGGCTTTTCAACTTTCTTTGCTACTGGCGCCGCCTTAACTTTTTTTTCATTTACTACTGGCACATCAACCGTGCTTGACAGTAGATCCATACCGGCTAGTGGACTGCCACCTAATCTGCTGCTTTCTTTTTTAACTGGCATTATTTCCCACTCCTTTTAATGAATTCTTGTGCTAACTCCGTAAAGGCCTTGCATGCCTGGTCTTTCGGTGCGTATTCAAAAATACTTTTTCCATGTGATGGCGCTTCAGCGAGTATGGATCTGCGGGCGATCTTCGTAGTGTAGACCTTTTTTACAAAGTGCTTTTCTACCTCAGTGATTACTTCCTTGTGAAGCTTTATGCGACTATCAAACATAGTGATTATGACACCGGATATCTCAATATGTTTATTAAGCCGCTGTTTAACGATCCGGATTGTATCAACAAGATTGGCCACACCTTCCAATGGAGCGAACTCAGGTTGCAAAACTATGATTATATTTTTTGCCCACGTAAGCGCATTTACCGTAAGAAGTCCAAGCGAGGGCGGACAATCTATCAGGCATATATCATAACCTTTGACTTTTTCCATGGCCTCTTTTAATAAAAGTTCTCGCCCAGGCTCTGCAAATAATTTAAATTCTGCACCAGATAAAGATATCGAAGATGGAATTATTGCAAGATTTTCACTACGCTTTACGATGATATCTTTTGCTTCTTTTTCTCCTGTGAGTAATTTTGTCACAGATCCATTCTCCGCAGTTACTCCTAAAAAACGCGTCATATTTGCTTGAGGGTCCAGGTCTACCAGTAGAACTTTTCTACCAAGCAGAGCCAGTCCTGCGCCTAGATTATAGGTAGTTGTTGACTTCCCTACCCCACCCTTTTGATTAAGACAACAGTAAACTTTCATTTGTTCGCTCCTTTCCCGCGCTAGTGATCGCATGGATATCTTACTATAATACCTACAATACATCAAGGCAATACTGCATCTAATGCAAGAATGCAATACATTGTTGTATTGCGGGCTTTATTGTCGTTCAGTATTGCATGTACATAAGGTCATGATTACTGTAAATAATGTCTGTACTTCGTAATGCCTGTATTGTTGTACTTATATGCCTACAGTACTGTAACGCTTGCATTATAGCAAGTAACGCCATACTATAATTTTTGCATGCAATATTGTCATACACGCAGGCTATATAGTCTGCATGGCAATGAGTACAATATAGGCATTAAAGCAAGTAACACGCTATGAGTTTGCTAAGTTGGACCGGGTGCGGGTTCCCGTTGATAAACAATTACATATCTGATATTATCCGCTAATGCTAGAGACGATCACGACAATAGAAGATGCATTACCTGAGCATCTGCAGAAGATACTCAGGGATCTGACGGCAGCTGAGCGTTCTGATATCATGGCTGTAAGCGATCCGGAGCTTCGGGAAATGATGCTTTCAGTACGAATTCCGTCACCAGATATCACCGTGGCGGCCAAGCAGCAGGCCATGAGCTTTAACGCCATTGTCGTAGCGGCCTCTGATAAAGAACAACTTCGGTTGTTTTCTCCATATCCAACCGAACTTACCAGATGTTCTCCATTTTTCCCGTTATCAACACAGGAGATGGCTAACAGACCATTTCTTAACGACCTAGTAATTGCCGATCACAGCTGGGGTAGGGTAACGTTTACCGGACAGAAGCTTTCCGTCTATGACGAAGAGATGTTGATGATCCTATTGGCCGCAATCAACGAACGTAATCATATGCGGGGAGAAGCCGGATACACTTACATCGGTTCAATGACTTACCTTCTCAAAATCAAAGGCACCAATAATCCTGGCCAGAACCATCGTGAAGAGGCTTATGCTTCTTACAAACGAATGGCCGGATCTACATTTGAAATAGATACATCGCCAACCCGCAGCATTAAATCAACTCGCGGTCGAAAGTCCGCAGTCAACAATATCATCTCCAATCTCGAATACGACCGTAAGGCTGGTTTGGTAACGGCTACAGTTAACCCTTACTTTTATGAAATGTACTGCGCAGGTGAGGTGACCTGGATCGACATCGAGATCCGGACTTCTCTGAAAAGTCCATTCTCAAAAGCACTGCATCGATTTTGCACGAGTCATCAAAAAGATTACTGGTCAGGCGGGTTAATGATACTCGCCGTGTCATTAAATCTTGATCCTAATCTGCCAAAAATAAAAGTGAGGGAAAGGCTTAAAAAAGCCATCTCAGAGCTTATAAGTGTTGGCTTTTTGTTGTCTAAGAGCTTAATCGCAAACGATAATGTTGCTCTTTACCGATCACCTAAAATTATGCCAAAGAAGCAACTTGGCACCAAATAGTCGAGACATAGCGCGGATACATTTTGCCCAATGTGTTTTTATTTTACGTATAGTTAGACCGTGTTTTTGAAAGTAGGGATGAAACATCAAGACATAGCGCGGATACAATATCAGATATTACTACGTGTTTTTAGTTGGTTACATATTTTAAGAAGGGTAGGGCAGTCAGACGTATCGCGGATGGTTTACCCGTTTTGACGGCAACCAAGCCAGACATATCGCGGATAGCAATCACACACGTTTTGCTTATTATTTGGTAACTTACGGCTGCTTTTTAAAGTTTAGATACGAGCGGGTATCAGCGTCAGTAAGACAGGATATGGGACACTAGGGGTAAAAAGTGCAGGTCAGACATAGCGCGGATACTCTGGCTTGAGAATGAGAAGACATATCGCGGATAGTTTTGGGATAAAAAGATCAAGACATAGCATGGATACCCCAAAAGACGGATCGCGGATGAAAATAAGACATATCATGGATGCTTTTCAGACGGATCGTGGATACTATCGAGACATATCGCGGATGGTATTCAGACATATCTCGGATATTTTGCTCTGTAAACCTGCATCAGCACTGGTCTAGAATGGGCTGTAAGGTATTGAAGGTTCTTTTATAAAGGTTTTAAAGGTATAAAAGGGTTACCCCCCTGATATTTTTATTCTTTTTTTTACCCCCTAAAGCATTCGGAGAAAATATAAACTACAACCATTTTTTACCATTTTATAGCGAAGCAAATTGACGTTATTTACTGACGTTGACGTTCAACACTAAATTAGACTTTCAGAGTTGGGGCAAGTGAATTTTCCCCCATGGACAAGCACGAGTTGTTCAATTAGTAATAACTTATATCGATAGATTCGGAAAAGATTGTGCAATGCAGGCATTTTGATTATATAACACTCTGTATAAAATCATAATCATCGCAGTGGTACCACCACTACCGGTGGTCTAAGCACATGTAAGTGCTAATTCCATAAACACAAAAGATTGGAGAGAAAAAATGACAAAAACAGAATTCGTAGATGCTGTAGCAAAGAAATTGGACATCACCAAAAAACACGCAGCTGAGGCTGTTGATGCAGTGATTGGTGAAATCGAAGTTGTCGTGAAAGCTGGTGACTATATTGTGTTCCCTGGCTTCGGTAAGTTCAGTGTTTCGGAAAGAGCCGCTCGTAAAGGCATCAATCCCGCAACTAAAGCCGTGATTGATATTGCAGCAAGCAAGTCAGGCAAATTCAGCGCGGGTAAAAACTTGAAAAATATCTAATCGAGCAGTAAAGTATCTGCGGGGATGCATGGTTGAGAAAAGCCGGTTCATAGTTGAATCTGAATCTGAACCGGCTTTTTAATTGTGCGTCATGCTAGGCGTAAGCTCCATCCAATCAACTGTGGTGACTTTGGAGGTCTGCAAGTCCTCTTCGATCACTGATGGTGGGAATCGACAGCCGGACGGTAAGGTTTAACATCCAAGTTGAGCCTCTGACCTGGCACACCGGATTTGCTCATTTTTTTTGCTAAATACGTTGGCCTGATGTTCAGTTTTGTAATGTTGCTGCCATATGTCCTCTATCACATGTTGCTATGTGTCTGAATGCAAAGCAGTTGGTTTGTTTGCAGCAATAATTTCACGTTGTATAAAGAGTAGTTTTTCGGCGCATCGAATATGCTCCTTCAGAACATCAATTTCGTAAAACGGACATTCAATAGTTTTGCTTTCGTATCCCTTCAAAACTTCTTCGTAGATTTTTATTCCAAGCTCAAGCATTTTACAAAGATTTACCTGTCGGTCCGTAGTCAGTTTGACTTTGCCTGCCTTCCAATGCGATATAGACATCTCAGGAACTGCCAGTTGTCTTGCAATAAACCAGGCAGGCGCATCCAATCGCTCAAGTCCTGCTAAGACAGGTGGCATTGTGATCATCCTTAATTCGTCGACAAGCTCATTTAGGTCCCTCAAGCTTAGTACTACTTTTAGCCCATCAACCTCGTTGAGGTATCTCATTCAATTAATCCTCCAGACAAGCAATACAAAATAATTTAACAAACTAAAAATGTAAATACAATAAGAGGAACTTGCAAAATGTTCAACGAAACGTGAATAATCGGACGCAGGGCTGTTCAAGATAATCACTTCGGGAACTACGCATAGCCGGAAAAAACTTGAAGTTTTACTATATTGCTTTATAATCCGTTGCATCTATTATTGCTCTGAGGAGACATCACAATGACGCTGGCGGAAATTGCTCTAATTGTAATAGCTGTGGCTCTCCTCACATTGGTAATAACTTTTATTTCAGTGGTAATAACTATAAAACGCACTATGGTTTCTGTTGGTGCACTATCTTGTTTGGTTCACGAAGATTTGCAACCTACCATTCGGGAACTTTTTAGTGTGTTGGAGGAACTTAATAATATTAGCTCGAACGTAGCTGGATTTTCAGACGATGTTAGATGTTTCGTGGCTGCATTTGAAGAAACCCGTGAAACATTGGGTACCTTTTATAACTCAATTAGTGAAATTTCGGGCGAATCTAAGTAGCTGGCGTTGCCAGTGAGCCACTGAAAATGGAATGCCATTCCTGCCATTAATCCTGATGAAAGCCCCGATGGGTAATCTGCAGTATGAAATTCGGAAGTGGCAAATTTCCTATGTTGAACTGATTCCCGCGCATTCCCCTTCCTAGGATTAGCAACAAGCCGGTCGGTTTATCTGTTGAAAGAATTTTCTAATAATATAAAATACCTTGTTTGTCAGTTGGCTAGGCTCGGTTTGAGGCGCAAGCGGATATTTTGCTATTGTCGCCTGACTAACTAAAGCTACGAGGACTTTTAGATTATTAACAGATTAACCGACCGGCTCGGGCTTAGCCAGAAGGAGGGTCAAGCGGTGGGTTTTGATTTAAAGACAGTGTCAATTCCAGTGGTGATCGTCCTGAAATACCGTATGAAGTGCTTAAATTTAGGGTAACTGGAATGCAAAAGTTATCCATATTCACTGGTTGTATATGCCGCTAAGCGAGGTTTTACTGTTTACAAGTATTGCATTAGCACAGTGGGCTTGGATGAGGAATTGATCCGTGCTTATAGTGGGTAAGTGAGAGACCATATATAGGTAAATAAGAAGAGTAGTTTTTACCCCAAATCTGTAGCGCCTCTTAATGGCGATACTATTGCCACCCACAGAGCGGGCGGGTGGCAATTTTATTTTGTCATATATTCATTATAAGGAATATTAACCGGTCAAGTTTTACCTGAAGACAGCCGATATTAAACGATATACTGGTGCCCTTTCTTTGTTCCTTTGCAGTGAGACTCGATTGTAAGCGGCCTAGAAAGTGACAAACTATATCAAGTGTGTCAATTTGTTATCAACTCCACCGTAAAACCTCGTAAACAGGCTTGACTCAATAAATTGGGAATCTCGTCCTTCTGGGCGGAGAGCAGTAAAGCTGAAACTACAGGAGGCTACTCTCGTTACGCCGTAGTGGGGGGATTAACCCGGAATGAATAAATCAATTGTTACACATCTCGTGATGTTCTGGGTAGGGAACTTAATAATTTTGTTGCGTAATACTCTGGTTAAAATACGAGTGCAGGTTTCCCATCAAAAATCCTTCTTATTTGATTGCTCCATGGAGGAAGCGTGAAGAGACTTTGTACGAACTTTCTTCTCTTTTGCCTTTGCACTTATGCGGTTCCCAGTCTTGCCATTACTCCAGATGCCGGTTCAATTCTTCGTGGAGCCGAAAGACCAGCACCACAATTTCCTGATAAATCTCCTGATGTAAATGTCGAATCGGTGCCTACGGTTTCCGTAGTGAAGGCCGGTCCGAAAGTCTTTGTCAAGGTAATTAGAATCGTCGGCGCAACCATATTTAAGGAAGCCGCACTGTTGAAGCTTCTACATGAATATACGGGACGTGAACTGACTTATGGTGACATTGAGAAGGCAGCAGCTAGGATAGCTGCCCATTACAGCGACCAGGGATACATAGTCAAGGTGATATTGCCACCACAGAACATCACTGACGGCATTGTCCTCATGTACCTAGTTGAAGGGAAACTTGGGAACGTGAAAACGGACCCGTTATCAAATTCACGCTTCAACAGAGTGGCCGCACGGCAATTCATCACCAATGCTCAGCCAGTTGGACAAGAACTTAGCATCAACAAAATAGAACGCGGCTTGTTGCTCCTAAATGACATTCCTGGAATATCTGCCTCCTCTTCATTGGAACCCGGTGAAAAACCGGGCACCGCAAACTTAATTCTCAAGATGAATGACTTGCCTAGGCTGACCGGCAGTGCCGATCTTGACAATTTCGGCGATCGCTCCACCGGTGAATACCGCCTGAGTGCAAATCTCAACATTAACAATCCTTATAGCATTGGCGATCAAATAGACATCCGGGCACTTTCCAGCATCGCAAGCAACTATATGCGTCTCGGCTATAACCTCCCACTGGGTGCTTCTGGGGCACGGTTATCCACTTCGCTCAGCTATCTCCACTATGAGCTCGGCGGAGACTTCAAAGGCCTGGACGGCAATGGTGATTCCGTTGCCCTTGGGGCCAGTCTGGTCTATCCCTTTATTCGAAACAGGGGAAATAACCTTTACTTTAGCATTGCCTATGATTACCGGAGCTTGATAGATAATGCGCTTGGCGTCAATACCAGCAACAGGGGAATAAACGTCGGAAATATCAGTCTGAGCGGTAACTGGCAGGACAGCGTCCTAGGTGGGGGGCTCACCTCCTACGGCAGCTCACTGGCTGTAGGGTCCCTTGCCCGCAGTGGTGCTCCCAACGATCTAGCTATCGACCAGGCAAGTGCCCGTAGCGACGGGGCGTATTCCAAGGTGCAAATAAACATGTCGCGCCTTCAGCGGCTTAGTGGACAAACCTCACTTTTTATAAATCTCAACAGCCAGTATGCAGCTAAGAATCTCGACAGCTCGGAAAAATTCAGTTTATGCGGCGTCAATGGGATACGCGCCTATCCCAGCAATGAAGCAACTGGCGACCATGGTATGCTCATTACCTCGGAGTTGCGCCAAAATTTGACTGATAGGATCCAGGTCGCGGGATTCTATGATTTTGGATGGATTCAACTGCACAAAAGCACCTGGCCCGGTTGGAACAATACCAATGGCACTCCCAATAGCTACACTCTAGATGGTGTAGGCATTGCGGTCTTATACGCTTTGCCCGGCAATTTTTTGGTCAAGGGAACTGTTGCCACAAGGCTCAGCAGCAACCCCGCCCAAACAACATCGGGCAATGATAGTGATGGTACAAAACGCGAACCTCGATTCTGGATGCAGGTGAACAAATCCTTTTGAAACTTAGTAGGGGTACGCTGGAACTCGTTCAACTCAACCAGACGTATGAAACAACAGGTTTACCATATGCTTTAGCTGCATATGGGAGGACTTTCTAAATGATTTGGAGATATGGATTGATATCGTCGATTGTCATGAAAAGAGGAAAGGGATACCTGAGGAGTATTGCGTTTGTTACTGCTTCTATCTATACTACTTCCCTCTTTGCTGCCTCTCTCGCCCCCAATGCCCTTCCCATTGGCGGACAAGTTGCAGTTGGCCAGGCCAGTATTGTCCAAGCTGGTCCACGGATGGATATCACACAATCGAGCCAACAGGCTATTATCAACTGGCAGGGATTCAACATTGGTTCCCAGTCGCAGGTCAATTTCGTCCAACCTAACTCCCAGGCAACAGTTCTTAACCGCATTATCTCTAGTGACCCGAGCCTTATCTACGGTTCCCTTACGTCCAATGGCCGCGTATTCCTGCTTAACCCATCCGGCATCATATTTGGCTCCGGGTCTAGCGTCAACGTCGGCAGTTTGGTTGCCTCAACTATGGGTACTACTGACGCCGATTTCATGGCTGGCCGCTATGTATTCAACCGTGACGGTGCGACCGGCTCTATCCTCAATCAGGGGAATATTACCGCAAATGACGGTGGTTTTGTGGCACTTTTGGCTCCTCAGGTTATAAACGATGGTGTCATTTCCGCCAGGTTTGGGACTGTGGCGTTAGCTGCCGGAGACAAGGTCTCACTTGATTTCAGCGGCAACAATTTGGTTAACTTGATTACGGATCCGACCACCATTGCTACACTGGTGGATAATCGGCAGCTCGTGAAGGCCGAAGGCGGTCTGGTGATAATGACTGCCAGCGCGGCAAACAAAATTCTAGGCGGGGTGGTCAACAATGGCGGCACCATCTCGACCTCGTCTATGATAAACAATGGCGGTGAGGTCTGGCTAGCTGGGGATTCGGTAACTTTGACCGGAAATGCTGTCATCGAAGCCAAGGGCAACTTTGGCGGCATTGTCAAGTTGCTTGGTGACAAGGTAGGTCTTTTTGACAATGCAATGATTGATGCCTCAGGCGGTGCTGGCGGCGGGGTTGTGTTAATTGGCGGCAACTCCCAAGGTAAGGGGCCGGAGCGGAATGCCTCAATTACATATATAGGAAGTAATACAAACATAAATGCTGATGCGCTGGTGAATGGCAATGGCGGGAAAGTGGTAGTGTGGGCGGATGACACCACTCATTTTTATGGCAACATCTCCGCGAAAGGTGGGGTTCAGGGCGGGGACGGCGGAAATGTGGAAGTGTCCGGTAAGCAAACTTTAGATTTCAACGGCCAGGTTGACACCAGGGCGCCCATTGGTAGAAAAGGGTCACTCTTGCTAGATCCTGATAACATATACCTGATTAACGGTGCGTCTGGAACAGGCAGTTCTGATAGCAGTATTGGACTATCAAACCCTTATGTAACTTTTGGAACAACACTCGCAGGCAACAGTGAAATAAGTGATGGCTCACTCAATGCGATTGGTAATACTAACATTACTCTTCAAGCAAAAAACCTAATACAAATTGGTACATCAGCGGGTGTGCCTCAAGCCATCAACCTGAGCAATTTAACCAGTAGTAGTACCCTTACACTTATTTCAGGGGACAACACTTCTGGTAAGCTTGGAAACATTAATTTTCTAGCCAACTCATCTCTTACAACGAGCGGCGGCAACGTGAACATCTATGCCGGTGTTAACCCTGTAGGTGGTACAGTATATACAAACAATACTGGCACTGTTAACTTGGGCGCAATTACGACCAACGGAGGCTCTTTAACTGTATCGGCTAAAAACACAATGAATATAAATGGAGCTATTACCTCAACTGCTAACGTGAATACTGCCGGCACGGTAACTTTTGCCAACGGTGGCCTGTTGACTATTAATGGCGACATTTCCTCCAACGGTGCAGTAGTACAGACCGGCACGGGTCCCGTGACTATCACAGCTCCTCGTATAATTACCACGACCGGCGATACGGTCAACTTTCAGAGTGCCGTTACCCTTAACGGCGGCTCAGCAGGCCTTCTAAACATCAACACTACCAGTGGTAGTGGTAATATTGCTGGAGCAGGTGTTACTTTTCAGAGTACGGTCAATGCAACGTCAGCGGTACCAAATGCCGAGGCACTTTCGATCAACGCCGGTACCGGTGGTAATGTTATATTCACTGGTGCGGTCGGCGGCACGGCTCGCCTTGGCGCGATCACGATCACCAGCGCGAACAACCTCACCGAATCAGCTGGCGTTACCGCCGCCAGCCTTATCCAGTCAGCTGGTACTGGCACGACGTCCCTGATCGGTG
>CAIYDX010000167.1 GCA_903925005.1 uncultured Geobacteraceae bacterium | reverse complement strand
CTCCGTCACCCCAAACCTGTATCATGGTTGCGCTGGTGTAGAGGTTGTAGTTCAGGGTATCTGCAAGACTATCGTTTTGCAACATACGAGGGTAAAAACCTCCCGAATTTGTACTGGCTCCAATGCCAATCGTAACATTTGCTCCAGGGGCGCACGAGAGTGTTATGAAACCGGTGCCGGTGGTTGCAGTAGAAGCGAATACATCATAATTACCGAAGTTCATTGATGTAGTGCTGACGGTACAGGATGCATTTACTGCGTTTGACAACAGCAGAACTCCAAATACCCCCAATAACCATGTAAGCCACATCTGATACTGTCCCATCAGTTCCCTCCTTTTACCGTGTAACAGCTAACCAATTACCACAATCCTTTTGCCTGCACACTCGTCACAATTTTGCTGGATCAGGGAGCCATAACTTCCCAAATTGCACAACACATGTCATCAGAAGACGGAATATGTATATTGAAATGCCGCTCCGAACCGCCAACCACAAACTTAACTGCATTCATATCCGTACCGTCAGACAGATTTAATTGTGACTGCTGCTGCAGCAGTAGCAGTTTTAATCAATTGTGCAGCAGCATACTGAGTCGTTGGTAGCTGTGTTAATTCGCTTGTAAGCTGTGTTGTAGCCTGTGTAAGTGCGGGAGGCTCTGTATACAATTGCTTAGGTGCGGCGTAGGTAGATTTAGGTGCCGTATATGTAGGTAAAGGCACAGCAGCAGTATTTATCGGTTTTGGCGGTGTGTAAGTAGATTTAGGCGGAGTGTATGTCGTCTTTACGGCAGGGTTGTTTACCGGTACAGCGATACTCAGATACTGGTCAATAGTCTTGGCGTCCAGCCCCATCTGAGCTGAAATCATAGAGACGGTGTCGCCCTCCAGCTGCATAGCCTTTACCTTTGCCTCAGTTGAAAGTGTAACCTCATATGCTTTCGGTGCAGTACTCTGCAAAATTTTAGGTGGCTGATACAGCTTCTTTATTGGGGGCGTTGTGTTAACCCCTGGCGTACTGTATGGTATAATTGTTCCGACTGGCATGGGGTATCACCCCCTCTTTCCTTCCTATTACAACAAATCATTCTTAAGCTGCTAATGATACCAGGCTCACGCACTTTTGGTTATATACAATGCAACTAATGCGCCAGACATAAATTGTGTATGCAGGCAGTGCAACGAATTGATTACAATGGAGATAATGGGATGAGAATACGGAAAGTTGAGAGAAGCCACCAACTGACTCCGTCGTACATGACAGTTGTGTTAAGCATGACGGGTTCCGCCGAAATAAACCTGAGGGTTAATCAAAAGTTGATATTTGCAGAAACGTAGTAAGCCGGGTGAGAAAAAACGCCAGAAGGGCGAACTGCAAAAAATGCTGCGGACACCAGCCTGGCGGCTAGGGCTTACTAAGGGTAAGGTTCGGATGGAGGACATTTTGTACTTCAATCCGAAGCCGTAGTGACGAGCCCCACCAATGCGGATTGCCACCAAGAACTTACCATAGCTCCCGAAGATATTTTCGGGAGGATATTGAACACTTTTATTTTCTAAAACTTGCTAACTACTTGAAATAAGAAAACTCCCATCGATTATAAAATCAGTGAGAGTTCCATTTTCAACTCTAAACGTAACCGGCTAGTTAATTCCTATGCCTTTTTTGCAACATTATCCCCTTCGATCAGCACTCTTCCATCGATCCTTACCCATTTCAAGTTTATGCAGTTTTGCTATTTTCAATTCCAATAGTTATAGCCAGAATCAAGAAATTATCCACTATTATGATTTACTGCAGCTAACAATCTATGTCCCCAATGTTCTGAATCTTTATTAACATGTTTTACCAGTTCACATTTCTTAAATTTCTTCCCATTGATTTTTGTTTTATCCCAGTTCCCAGATGACAAGCAGTCTGTGAGAAGCATTTCAGCTGCATCACTACCAGTAATTTTTTCGGGGGGAGAAAATACCAGAGTTGAAATACCATGATCATTCAACAACTCAACTTCAAGCACATAATTTGCTGTTGCTGGCGTGATCACATGGACCAGTGCATACTTAGCAAACTCTCCAACATATTTTGTTAATTTCGATTTTCTAGGTACAGGTTTAATTACACACCCAACTTTGGCATTTACTATTTCACCAGCAGCCGCAATAAATTGCGTAAGCCTGATGAGCGACAATTAGAACTCCCGACTGACGACAATTATAATTCCCGAAAACTTCGGGCGTTGTAAGCTGTCCACCATCTCTTTGGAATAAGGATGGCCGGATGGTAACTGATCAGCAGGTAAGGAGGTTATTAAAGCTCATGCAAACTGAAATGACACAGGCTGTTGCCGCAGCCAAATCCGGTATGGATGAAAAAACGGCACGAAAGTATTCAAAAGCTGGCTGGCTACCAAGTGAACTCAAAAAAGAGAGGACTTGGCAAACTCGTTCCGACCCTTTCGACGGTTTTTGGGATGAACTCCGTGGCAACCTCGCTGCGAATCCCGGTTTTGAAGCAAAAACTCTGTTCGACGATTTACAGAGACGCTTTCCTGGGCGCTTCTCGGACGGACAACTGCGAACCCTTCAGCGCCGGGTTAAATGCTGGCGGGCACTGGAAGGGCCTTCACAGGAGATTTTCTTTCCCCAACTGCACCACCCCGGCGAACTGGCACAATCGGATTACACCCATATGAGGGAGCTTGGAATTACCATCGCCAAGGAGCCATTTGATCATCTGGTGTATCATTTCGTGCTGACCTACTCCAACTGGGAGACCGGTAGCATATGCTTTTCAGAGAGCTTTGAAAGCTTGAGTGACGGGCTACAGGCGGCGTTATGGGAACTGGGCGGTGTTCCGCACTCACACCAGACCGACCGGCTGACAGCGGCAGTGCAAAAATCTCTTCACCCTGATGAATTTACCCAGCGTTATCAGGCGCTGCTCAACCACTATGGTCTTATCGGCCGCAAAACACAGGCAGCAAGCCCCAATGAAAACGGCGACGTTGAGCAACGCAATCATCGGTTCAAGAGGGCGGTTCAACAGGCACTGTTGCTCCGGGGAAACTCAGATTTTACTACTCGCGATGAGTACAAACTATTTCTGAAAAAGCTGTTTATCCAATTAAACAGCGGCCGCCGTAGCCGCTTTCTGGAAGAACAAAAGGTTTTACGCATCCTTCCGGATCAACACCTTGAAAGTTGCAAGCGCCTTTCCGTCAGCGTTGGCCAGGGCAGCACCATCCGTGTCAATCACAACGTCTACTCGGTGGAAAGCAGGTTGATCGGCGAAACCATACAGGTCCAGCTCTTTGCCGAGCATCTTGATCTTTTCTATGCTCAAAAATGCGTAGATACGCTGCCGCGCTTGCGCGGCGAAAAACGGCATCTGATCAATTACCGCCATATGATCGACCAACTTGAGCGCAAGCCGGGAGCATTCGAAAACTACCGCTACCGGGAAGAGATGTTTCCCGGCAGCTATTTCCGGCTTGCATATGACGAACTCAAAGAGCGGCATACGCCACAAAAGGCGGCCAAGGAATACCTGGAAATATTGCGAATGGCAGCCATGGAGAGTGAAACAGCTGTGACGGCGGCTCTTTATTCGCTTTGTGGCCGGCAACCGATTACAGCCGACGCTGTGAAAGAAATACTCCGCGCAGATCAGTCCCCGGCTTCTGCTACAGAGGTCAACATTACCAAGGTGGACTTGGCCATGTACGACCTTCTCCTCTTGGACGGGGAGGTGTCATATGCATCGTGAGGAAGATAAATCCGGTCGTCTGGATCGGCTCCTTAAAGATTTGCACCTGCCCACAGTGCGGCGTTGTTATCAGGACGAGGCCATCAGCGCCCGGCGGGATAACTGGGATTACGAAACCTATCTTTATGAGTTAGCCACACGCGAATGCGAGGTTCGGCAAAACACCCGGATTGCCCGACTTCAGAGAGAATCAAAGCTCCCCTTGGAAAAGAGCCTGAAAGCCTTTGACCGCAAGCGTCTGCCCAGGAAGGTTGATGCACAGCTAAATCTTCTCTTAAAAGGGGACTTTCTTGATCACAAAGAAAACGTGTTAGCATTCGGTCATCCCGGCAGCGGCAAGACTCACCTGTTGTGCGCGATTGCCCAGGAGCTGACTCATCAGGGACGACAGGTTCGTTTTATCCCTTGCAACCTATTGGTGCAGGAGCTGCTTATCGCTAAGCGGGATCTGAAGCTGGCACGCGTTCTCAAACAGTACGCAAAATATGAGGCTCTGATCATTGACGACATTGGCTACGTGCAGCAAAGCCGGGAGGAGATGGAGGTTCTGTTTACTCTTCTTGCCGACCGCTACGAGCGTAGCAGCATAATGCTTACCAGCAATTTGCCGTTCTCCAAGTGGGAACAGATTTTTAAAGATCCCATGACCACAGCGGCGGCAATTGACCGTTTGGTCCATCACAGCGTCATTCTGGAG
>CAIYDX010000166.1 GCA_903925005.1 uncultured Geobacteraceae bacterium | reverse complement strand
TATATTGATACGGCTATCCGTTGTAAGAATCATTCTAACCGCATCAGCCTGTCCTTGTGATAATGTAAATTTCTTTTCGGCTTCAAAATCAGTTACAACTTTGTCGGCATTTTCTTTTGACATTAATGGATTGAATTCGTGAATATTATCACTTGCTGTTTTAACGATTCCGCTTTCCATTTTAATCATTTCAGGGCTTGTATAGAGTTCGCCGTGTTTGACAAGCTCTCCGCTTTTAACGGCGTCGTGAACGCCTTTTATAACGTCTGCAGGGTCATAGCTGGCACGAGACATTTTCAGAGCGTCTAACATAACGTCCTGAATGCGGAATTTACTTTCTTTTGAATTAACGTCACTAATTGCAATAGTCACAATTTCGCCGATAGATAATTTATTATCTGGAACGGAAATATGATTAAGTCGGTCATGTGCTTTATCCCTTATGCTTTCCGCATCGATACCGACAAGCTGTCTGGTTTCCTTCCAAGATGTATTTAATTCTTCAATAGTCCTGTTGCTGATTTTATCGGCTTTTGTAGATAACTGAGCCTTTTTGTCGCTATCAAGTGAATCATTACCGTTTTTTGCCTTTGTAATAGATTTATTGCGATTGCTGAACGCCTCCCTTTGTTCCTCTGTAATGGTCTTTTCTTCGGCATAAAAGTTTCCTCTTTCGTCTTTATGCCATTCTATTTCGTATCCATTTTTTAATGTAGCCCTTGCTGAGTTGTTATCACGGAATTGACAAATTACCTTTTCGTTTTGCTTAATACTTAAATTCTCAATTGCACCGGTTTTTCCGTTTTCATGCTCGGAGTTATTGGCTGTTACCACGTGAGCGTGTATCTGCGGGTCTTCAACTCGTCCCAGAGCAAGGTCTTCTTTACTAAGACGTGCAACTCCGTGAGGTGAAAATAGCATTGGTGCGTCAACATGAACCCTTCTTGTCACGCCGTTAACTGTTTCCCGTCCTTCGACAAGTGTAGAGATAAAATAGGCTGTTTTTTTGTATCCTTCGATAACGTCTTTTCCGAGGTCTTTATCAACGGTACACATAATACTAATGGATTTTCCGCATGTGAGAACAGTTTCCGTTGCACCATTTTTAAAATGGTCATCGGCGTTTTTGCCTGACGTACGTTCGGTACCGGTCTTGTCCATACCAAACATAATATTGACGACTTCCGAGAAGTTCGCCTTTACTGACGGGTCAAGACCGAATTTTTCAGCTCCCTTGTTGTCTAACCAGAAGGTGCTTTCTCCCGGTTTATCGGGAGAAAAGACGGCGTCCTTTTGATACGGATAATCCGAGGCTTGTTTGCTACTAACCTTCATTGATATTGATGCCATGTCTTACTCCTTTGTATCTGACTTTCCGTAGTTGCCGTATTTGTCGTGAATTTCTTCGTCCTTGAATAACGGGACTTGTTCCCATCGAACTCTTCTTATTTCGAATGGTTTTTTATTTGATTTAACGAAATAATCATGTGTGTGATTAGCCATTATAGAATCACCTCTTCGGCAACTGGTTCCGTTGACGTGTTCCAAAATGGCGAGGTCAGGTGAAGAACGCCGGAGACAATCATTGCGTAATATCCGGGTGTATCGAGAATGTTGCCGGTAGCTTTACCGCCGAC
>CAIYDX010000165.1 GCA_903925005.1 uncultured Geobacteraceae bacterium | reverse complement strand
GTGTTAATATAACTCCGCAATTTAAAGAGCTTATAGATTATTTGAATAAAGACAACAGAGATATTATATATATAAAAAAAGGAAATATTTATCATGTTCAGAGGTTGTATTATTCATCCGCTATAAATATTATAGCTCCAAACTACCGTAATTTAAATAATATAAATTTCACTGATTGCCTATTCAATCGTCAGAGCATAATGTTTTTGCGTGGTCAATTACTAAAAAGAAAGAGTGGAAGAATTTTTAACAAAAGAGTTTTTATTTCCAGAAAAAATGCCTCCTCTCGAAGAAAATATAATGAAAATGAGGTAATAAATCTTTTTAAAAAATATGCTTTTGAGATATTTAGTCCTGAAGAATATTCTATTGCAGATCAGATTTCTTTGTTTAATAATGCCGATTTTATTGCCGGAACTACGGGAGCGGCTTTTACTAATATATTATTTTGCAAAAACCAATGTAAAGTCCTGTGCTTACAATCCATGGAACTGGATGTTTCCATATTCTCGACTATTGCAAGGATTTTAGATATTGATTTTCAATATTTTACTGCCAATGATAGTCATCATCATATGAAAGATATTCACGAAGAGTTTGCAATTAATATTAATAAACTTGAAAATGCTCTTATTGATTTTTTGTTGAAATGAGTTTCCCTTATCATTTAGATAATTTCATAATATATTTATACCAATTGGGTGCTGAATAGAAGTGGCTTCTACTCCCATTCCACTCTAAAAAAAGACAGTCCGTCAAAGTCAATTTATCCTTTAATATCATAAAGAATTAACGCGTTTATAATGTTGATTGATTACTTCGTTTATCGTTGGCGGGAAAGGGTTGCCGCCATACGGCCCTTCACGCAGTAGGTCGGCAACCCTTTGCCGACATGGATATACATTAAGTAAATAACTAATGGATATAGAAAACGCTGTAAGCATATTTTAGACAGGCCATTTTTGGAGTACAATGGGAGTAGATGCCTAACAAGACAGGATGAAACTTACAGCGTTTTCATCTTCAATAAAGTGCTATAAATAATGCTAGGCAATAGTGCAAGCCTATGATTTAAAAAAATATCTTCGCAAATCTACAAGTTTGTAAAGTTAACATTTGATGTTGAAAACGCCATATTTTAGGGATTACTTAAGGATTTTTGGGAATTCGCATGGTGAACGGCTCTTAGGCAGTGGCTAGACACTGTAAAAACAATGGCATGTGTGCAGGCTGTCGCTGGTCACTATGCGAATTACCAAAGAACCATTTCTTATCCTGAATCGCCTTAAGGTGGACAGGCATAAGGCTTAACCTATCGCCATGAGATTGTCGAAGGTTGTTTAAGCTCAGTTTATGGTTTGGCAACCTCAGCACTAACGTCTTAAATTTAATGTCATTTGCCATGCGGAAAAAGAAATTGCAAGTTAACCCCACTGCGGTCAAAACCCCATCCAAATCTAGCAATGATCAGCAGAAAAAGACCATATCAAAATCATCAAGCAAGCTTATCATAACGCCGGGGCGTACGGCCAAGAATTATTGGCGTGACCTTTGGAAATATCGAGAGTTGATGTATTTTATTGCATGGCGCGACATCACCGTGCGCTACAAACAAACCGCCATCGGTGTGGCTTGGGTACTGATCCGCCCCGTGTTGACGATGTTGGTATTCGTCGGTTTTCGCCGCATGGTCGGTCTGTCGTCTGGCAGCATACCGGAACCTATCCTAGTTTTTGCGGCTGTGTTGCCTTGGCAATTTTTTTCCAGCGCACTGACCGAAGCATCCGGGAGCCTTATCGGTAATGCCAATCTTATTGGCAAAGTATACTTTCCTAGGTTGATTATTCCGTTCGCCTCTGTTGCAACTACCTTGGTCGATTTCCTAGTCACTTTGTTTTTGCTGGTTTTATTGATGGTTTGGCATCGATTCATGCCCGGTTGGCAATTGGCTGCTTTGCCGCTTTTCATCCTGCTATCGTTTGGCCTGTCGGTTGGTTTTGGCTTGTTTTTAGCTGCGCTGAATGTGGAATATCGAGACTTCCGCATTGTTGTGCCTTTTATCGTTCAATTTGGCCTGTTCGTCTCGCCAATTGCTTTCAGTTCCGCCGATGTGCCTGTGCGCTGGCGATTGTATTACTCTCTCAACCCAATGGTGGGCATTATCGACGGTTTCCGTTGGTCAATACTGGGCGGTCGAACTCCCTTCGATATCCAATCTGTAGAAATATCCGCTGGAGTCACTGCGTTTTTTCTGGTCCTAGGCATATGGTATTTTCGCCGCATGGAACGTAGCTTTGCCGACGTGATTTGAGTAAGCAAGAATTTGTATGGGATTAACTGTGCGGACTTCCTTTATGAATTGTTGGATAAACAATTTTTGGCCTTGGTCATCGTTCAGTCTAATTGGGTGAGTTTGTGGAGTGCGGCGACTCGTCGCCGCCTTTCGAGCCATGCGGCGACGAGTCGCTGCACTCCACATTTAGACGATACAGATGGGCTGAACAATGACCAAGGCCCAATTTTTTAAAAACCATTAAGCCTTAATAATTGAAACATGTCAGACACTATAATTCGCGTTGAAAAACTAGGCAAGAAGTACCGCATCCACCATCAACAGGTCCAGCCGTATAAAGTTTTGCGCGATGTTATTGCCGATAAGGTCAAAGATATTTTTCGTCCGCCTTGGAGTAAATCGGGCAAACCTCCACCCATGGAAGATTTTTGGGCTTTGCAGGATGTTTCTTTCGAGATAAAGCGTGGCGAGGTGGTCGGTATCATCGGGCGCAATGGCGCAGGAAAATCCACTCTACTTAAGCTATTAAGCCGTATCACCGAGCCCACTACCGGCAGAATCGAATTGGATGGTCGCGTCGCCAGCCTGCTCGAAGTCGGCACCGGCTTTCATCCCGAATTGACCGGACGGGAAAACATATTCCTCAACGGCGCGATTTTGGGCATGGGCAAGGCCGAGATCAAGCGTAAATTCGACGAGATCGTGGCGTTTGCCGAAGTCGAAAAATTTCTCGACACCCCAGTCAAGCGTTATTCAAGCGGTATGTATGTGCGGTTGGCTTTTGCAGTTGCTGCACATCTGGAGCCTGAAGTTCTGATTGTGGATGAAGTGCTGGCGGTAGGTGATTCCGCGTTTCAGAAGAAGTGTATTGGAAAGATGGGAGATGTTTCAAAAAGTGGACGAACGGTGCTATTTGTGAGTCATAACATGACTGCCATCAATCAGCTTTGTCCTCGCTCAATACTACTGGCACATGGTCAAATTGAGAGGGAAGGCATGACGCATGGGGTTGTGACGGAGTACCTTCAATCAGCCAGTAAAAACAATTCTGAAGTTATTTGGGGGGATCCCGCTAGTGCGCCTGGTAATGAGAAGGTTAGGCTACACGCAGCGCGCATCGTTTGCGACGGTAAAGTTTGCAGTGAAGTTAAAATTGATCAAATGGTTCAAATAGAAATCGAATTTTGGAACTTCTTAGCGGATGCTCGTAATTTAAGTGCTGTTATTTACCTTTTGGACGAGGCGGGGATAGTTGTACTAAGCACCGCAAATACAACGGCTGCCAACTTGACACCCGATGACTGGTATGGTCAAGCCCATCCTGTGGGACTGTATCGAGCAACTTGCTCCATACCTGATAATTTCCTCAATGATAGGCTTTACTATATCACTGTGTGTATTGTAACATTTGATCCGTTAAGGATCGAAGTGACGGCAGAGCAAATATTATCTTTCAGCGTATTTGACACAGGCGTAATGCGTCAGGCTGGTGTTGGGAAAGATTGGCACGGTGTCATTCGGGTTCGTTTGCCGTGGCGGACTGAATTATTGCCAGTCTAGCCTTCAAAGTTTATGTCAATGGATTTTTTCTTGGAGTTTAAATTAGGAGCTATGGTGGAGTATAATACAACAGCTAGTCCCCTGGTTTCGGTTTTCATGCCAACTTACAACCATGAGCATTTATTGGCGGCATCCATTGAATCGGTTTTGGATCAGGACTTTGATGATTATGAACTGGTGATTGGTGACGATGCGTCCACCGATGGGACTTACCAAGTGGCTGCCCAATACCAACAACGGTATCCTGATAAGATAAAATTGTTTAGGAATGAGAAAAACCTTGGCATAACGGGTAACTGCAATGCGATTTTGAGCCATTGCAGTGGAAAATACATTGCTTTTTTCTCCGGGGATGACATCTACTTACCGGGTAAGCTAAGAAAACAAGTAGAAATGATGGAGGCTCATCCAGATTGCATTTTATGTTATCATGACATTGAAGTGTTTCGCTCAGAAACAGGTGAGACAATCCGGTATTGGAACCATGGCGATCACTCGTCGCCACCGGTCACTGGAGCTTCAAAAGAGGTTGCTGAATCCTTGGTGCTTAAGGGTACAGGATTCATGGCTGCTTTATCGGTCATGGTGAGGCGGGATTGTGTTCCGAAATCGGGTTTTAACCCTCGCATACCAATTGCATCCGACTGGCTTATGTGGATCGATATATGTGCCATGTCAGAGGGTTGCGTGATGTTTATTGATGAGGTTTTAGCTCGATATCGCAAGCATGTGGGGAGTATTACAGAAAGTAATATGAATTACCTTCTTGAAATACTTATAACAATTACTATTGTAGAAGAAAATTATCAGTTTCTTCGGTCTAGTGCTTATTATAGCTATTTAGATTTGCTTATTAAGCAAGCTGGATGGTTTCATATGAGAGAAGAATATACTAAGGCGAAAGGATCAATAGTAAAATGTTATTTAGAGTTATGGAAATCATGGCGATGGGTTGGAGACAACTTTGGGTTATTATTGAAAATGACCTTCCATTGTTATTTTCCAAAATGTGGATCTGCGTTACGTGATATGAAAGCTAAGTGGCATGACAATTTATAAATTTTGATGTGACTTTTCATTAACCATTTGATGTTAAAAACGCTGCATGTGTGGAATCACAGGTCACATTGACTTGAAGGGGGGGCTTGCAACAGAATCCCTTGCTTCAATGACAAAAGCTATTATGCACCGTGGTCCAGATGACCATGGTCTTTGGGTGTCACCGAATGGCATCTGCGTTCTGGGTCACGCTCGCCTAAGCATCGTCGATCTCAGTCCTGCTGGCCATCAACCGATGCTTGACCCAATCACTGGAAATGCCATTGTTTTCAACGGCGAGATTTACAACTTCCAGTCATTGCGTCAGGGTTGCGAGGCACTAGGCGATGTGTTTAATTCCCATACGGATACGGAAGTTATCCTTATGCTGTATCGGCGTCATGGGGTAAATTGTCTAAAGTTCCTGCGCGGCATGTTTGCCTTGTCAATTTGGGATGAACAACGCCAACAGATTTTTTTGGCGCGTGACCGGGTTGGCAAAAAGCCGCTCAATTACGCGCTGACTAAAACGGGGTTGGTCTTTTGCTCTGAATTGCATCCACTATCCAAACATTCAAGTGTCGATAACGGTATGGACATGGAGGCACTTGAGCTTTACTTGCAATGTCAGTTTATTCCCGCCCCTTGGACGATTTATCGCGGCATTCGAAAATTGCCTCCGGCCCATTACGCAGTCTATGATCGGGATGGCCTGCGGTTGGAGCAATACTGGGAGCTTGACTACCGTGATAAAATAGGCATTAGTGAAGCCGATGCATTGGATGCTTTGGAAGAAAAGTTGACCGAAGCCGTTCGATTGCGAATGAATGCCGATGTTCCGTTAGGCGCATTGCTGAGTGGTGGTGTGGATTCCAGCGTTGTCGTGGCACTGATGGCCAAACTGAGTAAGGAGCCAGTGCGTACCTTTAGCATCGGTTTCGAAGAAGAAGTTTTTAATGAATTGCCATGGGCGCAACAGGCTGCTAGTATTTGTGGAACGCAGCATCATCCCGAAATCGTCCAAGGCAATGTGGAGCATCTATTGCCAATATTGGCCCGGCACTATGGTGAGCCTTTTGCCGATCACTCGGCTATACCCTCTTTCATAGTGTCAGCCGCTGCTCGCCGCAATGTGACCGTCGCGCTAAATGGAGACGGGGGTGATGAGTTGTTAGGCGGTTATTCGCGTTACTCACTGTCCAATCGGGTTATCCAACTAACAAAACTTATTGGTGGCTTGATCCCGCCAGCAAGCCTTGTGGATTTGTCAACAAAGCTCATTGATGCCAAGACTATTTCGCAACGAATTATACGCAAACTGATAATGCAATATGCGAATCCTGAATTACGTTCAATTAACATGTATTTATCATTCTGGAATGATAGGGAGCGTGGAGAATTGTTATCTGATTATACAAGTTTAGTGTTGCAGGATTGGCGACAAGATTGTTTAAAGAATGCTTGTACCTACGCAGACAACGCTATTGACCGAATGCTCTGGCTAGACAGCCAAACGTATTTACCGGGCTGTTTGTTGGTGAAGATGGATATTGCTTCGATGCACTGTGGGCTGGAAACACGCTCTCCGCTTCTTGACCAAGAAGTAATAGAATTTTGTGCCAAGTTACCCATTCGGTACAAGGTCAAGGGTGGGGTTGGAAAGTATTTGCTAAAAAAAATGGCAGAGCGCTATTATCCAAAGGAATTTGTGTATCGACCTAAAATGGGATTCGGTATACCACTTGAAGCTTGGTTGCGTGGCCCCCTTCGTGGTATGGTTGAAGAAGTTCTGCGCGATCCTGATGCAGTTTTTCCATTGAATAATGCTTTACTTGAGCAGACACTTACTGATTTTTATAAAGGAAAAGGGGGGCTAACGTTTAAATTGTGGTGCGTATTTATTTTTGGGGTATGGAATCGGGTCAAAGATAGATAGAAAGTCGAATTAAAAAAAGAACTAGTATTCCTTCTTTAATTTGGGTTGAAAACTATTATAGAATAATGGGAAATAATATGTCATGTATATTTTGTGGATATTCCTGTCGCCGAATCTCTATTTCGACAGATATTGGAGAAAGCTTTTTTTGTAGGCAATGTGGTGGAGTTGAGAACCTTAGCAATAAACAAGCCTATATATATACAAATAGCTACTTTATTAGTAATTATGATACTATCATAGAGCAACAAAGGGTATTTTTGAAGAAACTTCTTAGTGATCTTGATCCATTTGTTAAATATAAGCGGCTTTTAGATGTTGGCTGTGGAACCGGACTTCTGTTGATGGAAGCGTATATTCATGGATACCATGATAGTGTTGGAGTAGATATTAGTTCCGATGCCATACAAATTGCGAAAAAAACACTTGCTGGCACAGATGTCACCATCCAATTGAGTACTAATCCAATCCTTGATCAGTTTGGTGTTGTTGCTTTCATGGATAGCATTGCTCATATCGAAAATCTTGATAAAAAAATTTCATCTATTTTGTCTGAAAATCTGAGTAAAGATGGTTTGTTAATTATTAAGACCCCCCGATTTTCAAAGTTATATTTTTATTATGGCATGTTGCTTGGCTGGCTTTTGAAAATAGTTGGAAAATCAAGCTATGTCTCTAATACAATATTTTACTTACCCGCAAGGTATTATCTTTTTACTATGGTTGCCCTAGATGCATTCCTAGCGAGGCATGGTCTGTCAAAGGAATTTATTTTTGTCAAACCCGAATATTTACGTGATAAATCACAAATTGTCGGGTTAAAAAATCGGATTGCCTATTATCTTCTGAGAATAATTCCCGATTTTTTAAGAGGCGGCAATAAATCCATGATAATCGTCGCTAGAAAAATTTGATTATATTATCTATTTTGGGGTTTGTTAACTTATGTTTGCCAATTTTATAGGTCGTTGGAGATTGAAGTGCTATTTAAAACAGGGACTTCAAATAGCAAGCGATTGTCGCTTGATTACGTTACCAAACTTCGGTTCTGAACCTTATTTAATTAGTATTGGTAATCATGTGACAATTGCCTCACAAGTTACCTTTATAACCCATGATGGTGGAACTCGGGTATTTCGAGAAAATCCCAAATATCGTGATGTTATAAAATATGGTCGAATCATACTTTATGATAATTGCTTTATTGGATTTGGCAGTACTATTATGCCGGGGGTGTCTATTGGTCCGAATTCTGTGGTCGCAGCGCATTCCGTGGTTACTAAAAATGTTCCTCCGAATACCGTAGTGGGTGGTGTCCC
>CAIYDX010000164.1 GCA_903925005.1 uncultured Geobacteraceae bacterium | reverse complement strand
TCTTGGTGAGTGCCAGTATCGGTTTAACCGCCGGTTCAATCTGCCAGCCATCTTCACCAGACTGGTCTACGCTGCTACGCATACCGGATGCCGTCCGGAATGGTTTTTACGACTAGCGCTCTTTTAGAACGATTCAGGTATTTTTATGATAAATAAAGACATCCGTACAAAAAAAATACACATTTTTCGGACGCCATGTATATATCCAGCCGGACTTGACTCTCCACGGAGCCTGTGTTAGCTTCAAAACATATATTTCACCTGAGGTATGTAATGTTTTTTCCACCACTTGAAACTTTTTGTTCGCTAGCTGAGCTGGGTAACCTGATTCCGGTTTACCGGGAAATCATGGCGGATATGGATACGCCGGTCTCGGCTTTCAGAAAACTTGACGACGGACGATTTTCATATCTTCTTGAGAGCATTGAAGGGGGTGAAAAATGGGGGCGATACAGTTTTCTTGGTTCCACCCCGTCGCTGATCATCCGCTCCAAGGGAAACGTGGTTGAAACTATCGAGAACAGCGTGACGACTACCGTGACGGTCGAAGATCCCCTGTCCAGTATCCGGGAACTGCTGGCCCGGTTTGCTCCGGTTGAAGTTGAAGGACTGCCGCGCTTTTTCGGCGGCGCGGTCGGCTACCTGGGATACGACATGGTGCGGCATTTCGAGCATCTTCCCACCGACAAACCGGCTCTGATCGATGCCTACGATTCCTATTTCCTGATCACCGACACCATCGTTATTTTCGACAACATGTGCCAAAAAATCAAGGTGGTCTCCAATGCCCATCTGAACGATGCGATAACGCCGGAACAGGCCTATGACGATGCAATTAATAAAATTGAAGCCATCATCCGGAGATTACGGACCCCCCTGCCGGTTGAAAACAGAGCGCCCTCCGGCAGGCGGATAGATCTTAAGTCAAATATGACCCGCGAAAAATACGAAGCCTCAGTAGAGCAGGCAAAAGAGTACGTTCGGGCTGGCGACATCATCCAGGTTGTACCATCCCAGCGTTTCAGCGGCGAGCTCTCTGCAGACCCGTTTGACATATATCGCGTCATGCGCACGCTTAACCCGTCTCCCTATATGTTTTTTCTCCGTTTGGACGATACGATTATTGCCGGAGCATCGCCGGAAGTAATGGTGCGCAAGGAGGGAAATCTGGTCGAGTTGCGCCCCATCGCCGGCACCCGCCCCCGCGGCGCGACCGCCGATGAGGACGCGCGTCTGGCCGAGGAATTATTGAGCGACCCCAAAGAGCGCGCCGAACACGTCATGCTGGTGGATCTGGGCAGGAACGATCTCGGCAGGGTCTGTACAACCGGGACGGTCAACGTGACCGAGCTGATGGTTATCGAACGGTACTCACACGTCATGCACATTGTTTCCAACGTACAAGGGGAGCTTAAAGGCGACCGGGACGCCTTCGATCTGGTACGGGCGACCTTTCCGGCCGGCACGCTCTCCGGCGCTCCCAAAGTTAGGGCCATGCAGATCATCGACGAATTGGAGCCGGTGCGTCGCGAGATTTACGGCGGCGCTGTCGGTTATTTTTCCTTCTCCGGCAACATGGATCTTGCCATAACAATCCGTACCCTGGTGATCAAGGACGGCATGGTACATCTCCAGGCCGGCGGCGGGGTCGTTGCCGACTCCGATCCCGTGGCGGAATGGCAGGAAACAGTCAACAAAGCCATGGCGGCGCGGCGGGCGATTGAAATCGCCGAGAAAGGGCTGGAATAAAATGCTTTTGATGATCGATAACTATGACTCGTTTACCTTCAACATCGTCCAGTACTTCGGACAACTGGGCGAGACCGTGCAAGTACATCGTAACGACAAAATATCGCTGGCCGAAATAGAAGCTTTACGGCCTGAACGGCTGGTGATTTCTCCAGGCCCCTGTTCACCTGAAGAGGCCGGTATTTCCGTCTCGGCCATCAAACATTTTGCCGGGAAAATTCCGATTCTGGGGGTTTGCCTCGGACACCAGTCCATCGGATACGCCTTCGGCGGCAGAGTGCTTCGCAGTGCCACTCTGATGCACGGCAAGACATCGCCCATTCATCACAATGGCCAGGAATTATTTGCCAGGCTCCCGAACCCTTTCCTTGCTACCCGCTACCACTCCCTGATCGTCGATCGCCCTACCCTGCCCGATTGCCTGGAGGTAACCGCGTGGGTGGAAAATGGCGAAATCATGGGATTACGGCACAAAGAGCTCCCGATCTGGGGGGTGCAGTTCCACCCTGAATCGATACTGACCGAAGGGGGAATGGAACTGCTCGGGAATTTTCTAACCATCAGCGGCAGCTGATTCCAGCATACACTCTCTCGAACAGTCCGGTTTCCCGGCAATTTTTCCGTTGACTTTTCCCGGCAAGAATTGTTAAAGTAACAATTCATTCCAGCACAAACAAGCACAAATTCAGGAGGAAGTAATATGAAGTGTCAGACCGTACTTGCAGGTACCGAGTGTACCTTTTGGGGGAAACAGGGGTGTATATTTCCTGATGGTTCCTGTCAGACTATAGCCGAAAACTGTGAAGGGTGCGAGCGCGTAGTGACCGGCTCTATCGGTCAGGTTTGCAGCGCTTATCCAGCGCCTGCCAAGAAATGGATCGGCGGAATCTGCAACTTTGCCTCCCACGTCAAAATCGATATCAAGGTTGATGACGCCAAGGTCAACCCGCTCAAAGCTTCCAAAAAAGCTGCCGGTGCCAAAAAGAAGAAATAATTTTTGTCGCAAAATTGTCTTGATCGAAGGGGGAATTTTCATTCCCCCTTTTTTTATTATATTCCTACTCAGAAAAGAGAGGGGTCTCCAAATGTCATACACCACCCTCACCTGCCCTTCCTGCGGCGCCGACGTAAAGCAGTACCGCAATCCATTCCCGACTGTGGACATCATTATCGAGTTTGATGGCGGCATTGTCCTGATAGAACGGAAGAACAAGCCTTTTGGCTGGGCTCTGCCGGGAGGTTTCGTGGATTACGGGGAATCGCTTGAGTCTGCTGCTGTCAGGGAGGCGCGTGAAGAGACAACGCTGGAGATTTCAAACTTGAGGTTATTGGGATGCTATTCCGATCCGGCGCGTGACAACCGGATGCATGCGATCTCAACGGTGTATATTGCAACGGGACAAGGCACTCCTCGCGCCGCCGACGACGCGCTGAATCTGGGAATTTTCAGACTTGATGCACTGCCGGAACTCTGCTTTGATCATGCCAGTATTCTCGCCGATTATGAGGCATTAAAGAAGGATGAGAGATGAAGGATGGGGGATGAAAAAATCCGAATACTCATCTCTCATCTCCTCTGTACCGTTCCGCCAGCGCAAGAATGGCCCTTGTTTTAAACCCTCCGGCAAGAAAACGCAATTTCCCGGCAAAACCTCTGAATGATTGATCCCTTTCTTCCAGCTCCGTCGCCCATTTCTCAATCTTCATCATATCACCCATCATTGCCAGTTCATACAATCTCTCGATCTGTTCCGCCTCGGGAACCACCAACGGCTCTTCACTATTTGCATGATTCCGGTCGGCTCTATCCGCACCGTTAGATTCGGTCGGCGTCGCCGTATCCCATTCAATTCCAAGCAGCCTCCCGATCTTTTCCAGCAGAGAATCGATGCGGATCGGCTTGATCACAAAATCGTCACAGACAGCCACAAACGCCTCTTTGTGGGCATTATCGGTCGCCGTGGCAGATGCGCCGATGATCCGCGTCCCGTCCATGCCCCGATTTTTACGCATCAGCGTGGCCGCCTCCAGGCCATTCATCTCCGGCATCACCAGATCCATCAGCACCAGGTCGGGGCGGTGCTCATTCGCCCGCAGAAGCGCCTCTTCCCCGTTCTGCGCCGTATCGAGCTTAAACCCCAGCGGCTCCAGCAACGAGACCAGCATCGAGGTGTTGCCAATATTGTCGTCAACCACCAGGATCCTCTTCCGGTCGCCGGCATAACCGATAACGTGGTTCTCCGACATTTCCAGGGCGACCTCGTTATCCACCAGCGTCGGCAAAACCACCTCCATCCAGAAGGTGCTACCTTCGCCCAAAACGCTTTCTACCCCAATCCCTCCCTGCATCAACGCCAGCAGACGCTTTGTGATATTCAGCCCCAGACCGGTCCCTTCGGTTACCTGTCTCTCGTTAACCAGCTGAGTAAACGGTTCAAAAATCGTCTCCAGCTTGTCGACCGGAATGCCGATGCCGCTGTCCACAACCTCGCAGCGGAACAGGCCGCCGGTCTGGTTATAACTCACTCGCATCACAACTCCACCCCTGCGGGTGTACTTGACCGAGTTGCTGAGCAGATTCAGCAGAATCTGGCGCAGCTTGCGTTCATCCCCCCGCACGTATGACGGCAGCAGGGTATCGGCCTGATACTCGAAGCGGAGCTCCTTTTCCTCGGCGCGCAATCTGGTGAGATTGAAAACCTGCCGCAGCAGAGCGGGAAGGTCGAAAACCACATCCTCAACTTCCATCTTTTCCGCCTCGATCTTGCCGACATCCAGAATATCGTTGATCAGCGTCAGCAGGTGTTCGCCGCTGCCGCGCATGATCTCAAGCTGCTGCCGTTGGGCCTCCGTAAGATTTTCATGATGTTTCAGAATCTGGGCATACCCCAGGATCGCATTCAGCGGTGTGCGCAGCTCATGGCTCATGCTGGCAAGGAAATCGCTCTTGGCCCGATTGGCCGCCTCGGCCTGGTCCTTGGCAACGGTCAATTGCGCCGTGCGCTCTAAAACAAGATCTTCGAGATTGTCGCGGTGCTGTTTCAATTCCGCTTCGGCGGCCTCGCGCGCCTCAACCTGCATCTCCAGCTCCTGGACATTGTCCTGAAGTTGATCTTGGGTCTGCTCAAGCTCCATCACATTTTCCTGGAGATCTTCTTCCCGTTCCCTGATGGCACGGCTCATACGGTTGAATTCAGCGGAAAGCTTACCGATTTCGCTCTTGGGCGACACCACTGTCACCTCGGTGTGCTCCCCTTCCCGCAGCTCTTTTACCGCGTTGATAAGAGCATATAAAGGACGGGTAATGATCTTAATGAAAATATAAAGCAGCACGATACCAGCGGTGGAAAACAAAACTGCCAGGATGCTGTTTCGGACGATGATCTGCTCCACGGACCTGCTCATGACCTCTTTGGAGAGACCGATACAGACCCAGCCAATCTGCTCTTTTACCGTCGAAGCGGACACAGTTCCTTCAAGCAGAAATAGCCCCTCGGAAGCTTTGACGGTAATGACGGGGACGATAAATTCAAAGAAATCGTGATATTCATAAAACCTGATTACGCCTTCGGGATCCAGGGGCAGAGATTCTTCAATATTGTGTTTTGCACCATTGTGAAGCAATATGTTGTTCTTTTTGTCAAGAAACGAAACAAAAGCGACATCCTTGATCTCCATTAGAAGCTGAGCCGAACCTTTCAGCTGTTCGATGTTTTCGGATAGCAGCGACAGCTCCGCGCTCCTGGCGGCAATGGCCGCAATAGTCTCCCCTTTTTTTATGATCTCTTTCCTGAGAATATTTCTCTCGGTATAGACCGATTCGACCGTATAAACCGTCGAAATAATGACAATCAACGGAAACAGAAACAGCACCGCCTGCCCCCTGAAGGTCAACGGAATCAGCGCCTTCAGCCGGTCGAGCAGCCTGCATTTCCGCGGATCAGACTGTAAATTGTCACTATCTATCATATCGTTTGCCATGTCCGGTCCGGTCTCGCTAATAGACTTTTTTTGCCCTTCTAGCCATCTCATCCGGTATCTCGATACCCATTTTACGGGCGGTATTGCCGTTTATGTACAGGTTATATTTCTTGGGGGGAGAAGCGGGTATATCCTCGGCATCGGCGCCATTCAGAATGGTTTGCACCTTCTCGCCGATCTGGCGACCGACCGACTTTAAATCGAAGACGAGCGCGAACAGCGCCCCCTGTTTGACATTGTTTTCCGAGATGCCGAGTATCGGGATGTTCTTCCTGAACGAGAACAGATAGACATTCGACATGACCGAAGCGGTCAGCAGATTGGCATCGGGAAGCAACAGCAGCGCCTTAGTATCGACAAGCCGGTTAACGGTGCTGACCAGATCGGATGAACTGGCGACATGATAAGAGGTGACCTGGGAAGAGTCGCCGCCGGACAGGCTTTTCATCAGATTCTGGCTCCCGACCACGGAAACCCTGGCGAGCGCCGGGAGGTAGCGCCGGACGGTCGAAACATACTCGCTCACCGGCGGCGACATATACACCCCGGTAACATTTGCCCGGCCGCTTTTGGGAGGAACCACGACAAGACCATAGACAACGGTGATAGACGGCGGCAGACGCAGCGCCTCACTGATCGCATCCACACCCAGTGCGACGACGATCCTGGCATCCTCATGATCCACGACCGAGCCTAGTCTTCCCTTGATATCCGAAGTCGCGTATTCCTTCCCCTGCGTCCGCAGAGAGTCCTGGATTTCCGTGACAACTTCGGCAACCATCGAATACTGGGTATCACCAATAATTAGAACTTTTGCGGCACAGGCAGGGGAAGTGAACAACAACAGAAAAAAAAGAAATAGAGCCGCGGAGAGTGGATTGCGGCGCGAGGTGGTGAAAAGCCGGTTATGAGACAAAAAGACTTTCACAAATGAGGTTCCTGTAGAAGTGGGTATCCGTCACATGGTTTTGTCAAGATTACAATTTAGTTGTCCGTCAGTCCAACCTTTCTTAAAAAACAAAAATGAATTTACCGCAAAGACGCGAAGAACGCAAAGGATAATCAAGTCTTTAAGCTTAAAACAAGCCGAAACGCACATTAAAAAGGACACCAACCGGATTACGGAAGATGTCCTTTTTTTCACCAAGCCCGTATTCCCTTGCAACCCGGAGGGCTTAAAGGAGAGGAGGAAGGTTCATCAGCAGATCGGAATCAAAACTTGTACATCGCGGTCACAAACCCGGAAATACCTTCACGCGGGAAATCGCCGGGGACTTTGGGGCCGGTACCCATAACGTTCGACGAAGTCCCAATTCCGCTGGAGGTATCCGGGTCCTTGTAGCGCTGGTCAAAGAGGTTGCGGACCGTAGCCTGTATCTCCAAGGTCTTAAAGAAATTCTTAAACGTTGCGGCTAGATCGACGGTTGCATAAGCGGGCATATCCGGTCGGGTGTCCCCGCTCTCACGTGGACGCGTTCCGGTCCAGAGTACGTCGCTATGCAGGTTCACGTATTTCGACAGCGCATAGTTGACGTTTCCGGAGGCGCGCTGTGACGGAACATAAGCGAGTCGTCGGCCATCGGTATCACGCGGGTCCTGCAAGGCAAAATTTGTTTTCCAAGTGAGTTTAGTGCTGACAGCGCCGTGCAGCCCCAGCTCTACCCCCTGAGTCGTGGAATTGCCGATATTGGCAAAGCGGGGAGTGGGCTTGACAGCCGTATCCCAGACGATCAGGTCGTCGATGGTGCTGTAAAAGTAGTTCAGATCGGTGGCAAGGAAACGGCTGAACCGATAGCTGATACCCGCTTCGTAGGTCTTGATCTTCTCCGGTTTGAGGTTTTCGTTGCCGAGTACGACAGGATTGTGGGCATCATAGAGTTCGACGAAGTTAGGTGCCCGGAATGCCTGGCCGTAGAGCAGCTTCAGATCGGCATTGTCCAAAAAGTTCCAGACCAAGCCGACCCTCGGGTTGACGGTATTACCGAAGTCACTGTAATTGTCGTAACGCACCCCGGTGGTCAGGTTAACCCGCTCCAGGATTTGCCATTCATCTTGCAGATAGGCCGCCCAGATACGACGCGTTACGTTCCTGTTCCAATTGTCGACGTCATGAATCGGGTCATAGGTGAATGCGAAGGTATTCGGATCAAAGTTGGCTCGCTGTTTGACATCATACTGATCCAGAATTTCGAACGATACGCCAGCGATCAGATGATTACCCTTGATCGGGTCCCAGTCGAACTGCTGCTCATATCCGATAGCCCTGGTCTTCGCCAACGGTTCACCGATCATGCCCGACGGATAGCTAAAGGCAAAACCGTTTGGAAAAATCTTATCCTGACCGGTCTGTTCCCAATGATCGTAATGGAGCTTCATGTTTGTGGAGAGCCCTTCAGTAATGCGTAGTTTATAGGCCAGATCGGTCCAATAGTTGACTATTTCACCAGGTTTGCCATCGTTCAGGGCAGAGGCAAGACCTATGTATAACGCCTGATCTTTTGCGAGGTAATGTCCCCTAAAAGAAAGATCACCATAACCAACCTTAATAAAAGCATCGGTTCTCCAATCACTCATGTTGGGTGTGCCGGGGGCAAGTGACGGAAAAGGAGAGCCTGTCAGGGTATCTGCCTCAACAGTCAGCTTTGGGCCGTTGGTCTGGTAATGGTCCAGGGTGCCGGAGACGGTGAGTTTGTCACCAATGGCCTTGCCACCGACCAAATTTCCTTTGAAGCTGCCAAAACTGCCGCCACCTCCCTTGACTTCAAGACCGTTGATCTCTTCGGCATTGCGGGTGATAACATTGATAGTGGCAACAAAAGCACTGTTGCCGTAGAGGGCCGACCCTGGGCCTCGCACCACTTCCACCTGCCGGATGTTTTCCATCGGGAGCGATCCAGCCATATTATAAAGAATGGCAGTGCCGTTCATGTTCATGTTCAGCGAATGGCCGTCGATCATAACCAATACTTTTTCGCTGAGCGAGGTTCTGATGCCGCGCACCTCGATCATCATGGAGCCGTATTCGTTTGTCGAGACACCTAAGCCGGGCACCATCTTAAGCACATCCAACAGATTCCGCGCCCCCATATTTTTTATCTCGTCCGCGTCTATTATCGTGGCTATAGCAGGAGCCTTGCGAAGAGATGAGGTACGTTTGGTGGCGGTAACAAGTTCCTGCTCTTCGAAAAACAGCAGCAGATCCTTGTCACCGGCCAGCTCGTTCTGCGCCACAACCTGATTCTGTTCTCCGACCGGTTCATTCGCTCCCTGAACCGTACCGTTGACGCCCAGACAGACAACAATCGACAGAAACGCCATCAACGCTTTCTTTTTCATGGTGCGTCCCTTCCTGGTAGTTGTGGTTTCACTAACACACAGCATCAATATTCTAATTCATCACATTCAAAGACAAGCTCACATTGGTATATCTATACCACCCATTCGTTAAGTGTAAAGTTTTTACAGCGAGGCAATACATAACACTTTTTTCTCTCAACAAAGCAACCCTCGGGGAATTTGACCCGAAGCGATTTAATCATATTTATTTTGTCAGGCTTGAAACACCTTCGTTCCAGACAGTCAGCATTCGCGTTCCGACATCACGGAACTCAGGGTTAACTTCCATGTACCCGGTAATCAGTTTTCCGGTACTTGTCACCGCGTCAGCGGCTTCCTCGAAAATCTGCCTGACCTTTCCTGTCGGCACCGCCAAGTGCGCTATTGCAAACTTCTCCAACATATTTCGCGGCCACCATTTTTTTGTGCCGGCCAGTGACAATGCCGGAACGTCCCGCGACATATATGCGACGGTAGTCACGACGTCATATACAGGCGCCAACCTGACCGCAGCACCGGGTCGATCATACAGCACCCCGAAGTTTTTCAGGTGGGCGTCGCCATTTCTCATCATACAAGACAGTACCAATGAGGCAAAAAACTGTTCACCGGCCATCTGAATATTCTCACCCGATACAAAATCCTTTATGCTTCGCGCGACCCGTTCATAGCTGCTGCTATACTTTTGCGCCGAATTAAGTGCTTGTAGAGCACACATATCCTCAAAACCAAGCGATGTCCCGTCCGCCTCCAAATCAAACCGCTTCATCACAAACAAACCGCCATTGTCCGACAGATGGAACTCTGGAACCGGCAGTCCGGCCCTCTGCACCGCAGACATACAGAAATACTCATTGGCTGCCAGATGCGGGTAATCCGCCCCCCAGGACTTCACGATATAGCCGCCAACAGTTGCAGTCCCTCGCTCTGTTGCGGCAAGCATTACCTTTGGCTGTACCCCGGATACACCGGACCGGAGCGCGTACTTCGACACCAGTTCATGAAAAAGTTCCACAGTGTCCGGGTAGGAGAGTAGATCATCCAGCGACTCGCGGGTTTCGGTAATTCCGGGAGACAGATCCTCTGGAAGCGAGAAACGGTTACGGCCGACCTGATTGCCCCCTGTTACTCGAAGTATTGTTAGATCGTCATCACCGGCCAGCTTTGCGATAGCGCGCCTGATCGCTTCGAGTAACGCCCCTTCCGGCAGGTTCATTTGAAAGATCGGGTGCAGATCCCGGCTTGTCCAGCTCTCCAGGCGTAACGGCATGGTTAGCGACACCTGATCATCAGGCGTCACGGCAGCATGATCACAGCTAAACAGATAGCGGCTCTGGTCCGGAGATCTACCCAGAAGACCTGCCCTACGATCGGCAGCCCAGACGGCAAGAAGATTGCTCATTGATCCTCCCGCAACTCATCCAGCGTCGGCGGCATTCCGGCTGGACGTACACGAAGCTCTAATCCGAAGTATGCAAGGATCCTGATCAGTTTACGGACGCCGATATCCTGAACAGTGCCCGCTTCGATCAAGCTGATCGTCGTCCGGCTCATGCCCAGATCGTTCGCTACCGCCAGCTGAGATATCTTTCTTCGCTTGCGCTCCTTTTTAATTTGTTCGCCAATTTGGAATAACATACTTGCATTATATATAATGCATTTATTCAATACAAGAGAATTTTGTTTTACATACGAAACATTTAAGACAATCCAAAGGAGTAAGCTCCGGGATATATCTAATTCGTAGAAAAAGAATAAACGGAATTACGGAGGTTCCAGATTTACAGCGAGGCGAATTTCAGCGAAGGGACCGCGGCGATCAGACCGCACTCAAAACATTTGGTGTAATACAGCATCAGACCAGCCAGGGCGCGCTCATCGAGCTGATACGAGATATTATCCCGCCAGTACGCCAATAACCGGTCGCACCCCATCCAGCTCCCCTCTTGCGCGGATGCGGCTATCTGCTCCAACTGACCGGGGACTAATTCCTTGGCCTGAACCAACTGCCGGGCAAGCCGTTTCAGCTCCTCCCCTCCGGCAACTTCAATGCGGCAGAGCCAGAGCGCAAAAACAAACGGCAGACCGGTCCATGAGTACCACAACTCCCCCAGGTCATAGACGAACAGCTCCGAATTTTCGAAGGAACTCTTCAGCGCGGCATCGCCGATCAGCAGCAGCGCGGAGACGTCGCCGTCAATAACGGCGGCGCCGGAACGGGCCGTTTCATAGCCGCAAGAGCAGCCATAATGCTGGCCGAGCAGGATTTTCAGCAGGTTTACCGAGGTGGCGGATTCGGAGCTGAGCCGGACTTTGCGGCCGTCCAGCGCCTCGACCGGGACTCTGGAAAAGAGCAGCACGCTCGCCACCGCGCCGGCGCTGGCTATGGCAAGATTCGGCAGGATCGTGTAGCGCTCTGGGTGATAGGCATATTCGATCGAGGAGGAAGGGCAGACATCGATGTCGCCGGCCAGCAGCTTCCTGTTCAGCTCCGCCGGAACCCCCACAACAAATTCATATTCGGAACAGGGGAACCGCTCCCGCAGAACATGGAAAAGCGGCGTACAGTTTGCGTACTCTATCTGACCGATTCTCAGCATCAGCGGGTCGCGGAATACAGTTTGTCGGCATCACCCTCAACCACCCGGATGCCTTCGCGCTCCAGCAGTTCGCCGGTCGCCTGCCAGTAGGCGGTCAGGGCGTTGGCATAACCGACCACGGCGCTGATCTGGTTGCTTTTGGAAACGGCCAGGTCGTTTTCCACATCCAGAACATCCTTGGTAGTTGCCAGGCCGACCTCGTTCTTGCGCATGAATGCCCGTAGCCGCTCTTCGGCAAATGCCGTGCCCCGGTCGGCCACCTCAATCTGCTTATAGCCTGCGACTATCCCGCGAATAGCCGCTTTAACCTCTTTTGTCGAATTATCTTCGAGACTCCGGAGCTGTAGTGAAGTCTGCTCCGTTTTCAACCGGCTTTTGCGATAATCGTTTTCGGCCGCGCCGTTTCCGAGCGGATAGCTCAAGTTGAGTCCGACGCTCCAGACCGGGTAATCGCCGGTAAAAACCCTGTTGAAGTTCCGTTGATAGGCGCCGTCAAAGCCGGTAAATTGGGCTCCGGCAGTTAATGACAGATCGGGGCGGCTCTTCTGGCTGAAGTTACTGGTCTGCAGTTCATACAACTCCAGATTCCGTTTTTGCTCCCGGATATCGGGGCGATTCAGCGCTTTCCGGATCGCCTCCCCCTCATTCGCGTCGAACCGGTCACGCGGCGGCAGATCGACCGTCTGCAGATCGGCAACCTTGGCATCCATCTGCAGGAGCAGCTGCAGCACATCGACCTGATTGCTCACCGCCAGTTCGGCGTCATTAAGCTCCTTCTCGCGGGTAATGGCGCCGAATTCGGCGTTAAGAATCTCCATGGAGGGAAGAACCCCGGCCTTAACGCGCTGCTTTGTCTCAGAGAGAATCTTGCGCGCCAGTTCCAGCGAGACTTTTTTCACATTGCGGTCTTCCCGCAGATTGTAGAGCTTGTAGTATTCAGTGCGGACCTGCGCGACGGTCGTCAGCAGCCTGGAGTTGAAATGTTCAAGCGAGGCAAATTTTGAAGAACGGGATATGTTGATGGCAATCTCGGTCGCCTCACGGCCGGCGTTTTTCAAAAGAGGCTGACTGATAATGATCCCCAGCCCACTCTGCCAACTGCTTGGCGGGATAACCTGAGGGAAATTGGTATTGTTATAACCGTTATTGAAAAAAACAGTGGCACTGCCGCCGGTCCAGAAAAGTTGGCTGAGTGAGGAGTTAAGCGTCAGAGTCTGCGATCCGACTGTGGCTCCGAAGGTGTTGACCGAAGCGGTGTTGGAATCGGTGTAGCTGGTCTGAAGATTAAGAATGGGATCATATATCGAGCGGTTACGGTTTATGTCCGCTTCATACTGGGCAGAGCTGTATAGTTCGGCCCGTACATCCAAATTTTTCTCGACAGCCATGCGTATCGCATCATTCAGGGTCAGTTGAAGGGGTGCTTCGGAAGAGAGTACCGTAACCGGAAGAACCAGCAGCAAAAGCGACATCACTATCGGCAGACGCACGTTTGGATTCCTTTCAAAAAAAACAGGGCGAGATCATTGTGTAATCTCGCCCTTATACCACATTTTATGAAATAAATTAATCCCTGTTTTCTATATATTCGATATAGTCGTCTGCTGACAGCAGATTTTTCAGCTCTTCAGGATCGTCAAGCGAAACTTCCACCAACCAGGCGCCGTCGTACGGATCGTCGTTCAGCAACTCAGGATTGTCGAGCGCCTCATGATTGATGCTCCGGACAGTGCCGCTGAAAGGAGCATATAGCGACGCGACGGTCTTTTGAGCTTCAATCGACCCGATCGAATCGTCCTGTTCGATTTCGTCCCCTTCATCGGGGAGTTCCACCCCGCTGATTGTGCCCAGTTCCTCCTGGGCATAATCGGTAATACCGATTACAGCCGAACCGCTTTCAATTCTAACCCAGATATGCTCCTTCGAATATTTCAGTTCTTCGGGAAAGTCCATGGCGTTTACTCCAGTACTATTCGTTCGAGGAAAGAGGTATCGATATCGCCGTCGATGAAATCCTTGTGAGCCATAATGCGTTTATGAAAGAAGATGGTCGTTTTAATCCCTTCAATCAAGAACTCGTCAAGCGCGCGCGCCATCCGCTTGATCGCTTCCTCGCGGGTGTCTGCATGTACTATCAGCTTCCCGATCAACGAATCATAATTAGGGACAACCGAATACTGGGCGTACACAAAAGAATCGACGCGAACTCCGAGCCCCCCTGGAGGATGATACGCAGTGATCTTACCGGGACAGGGGGTGAATTTGAACGGATCTTCCGCATTGATGCGGCATTCGATTGCGTGCCCTCTTATCTGGATATCTTCCTGCTTAAAGCGGAGCGGTATTCCGGCGGCTGAACGGATCTGCTCCTTGACCAGATCGACGCCGGTAACCATTTCGGTTACCGGGTGCTCAACCTGGATACGGGTGTTCATCTCCATGAAGTAGAAATTATTCTGTTTATCCACCAGGAACTCGACCGTGCCGGCGCTGTTGTATCCAACGGCAGCAGCGGCCCTGACAGCGGCTTCACCCATCGCTTTGCGTATTTCGGGCGTTACCACGGTTGAAGGCGCTTCTTCGATTAGTTTCTGGTGACGCCGCTGGATTGAACAGTCACGTTCACCCAGATGAATCACATTGCCATGCTTGTCGCCCAGAATCTGGATCTCGACGTGACGCGGTTTTTCGCAGTACCGTTCGATATAGACTTCGGGGTTGCCGAATCCGGACTGGGCTTCGGCGCGGGCAGTAGCAAAGGCGTTCGGCAGGGCAGCCTGCGAATGAACTATTTTCATGCCGCGTCCACCGCCGCCGGCGGTGGCCTTGATGATGACCGGAAATCCGATCTCCTTCGCGACCTTGACAGCCTCCTCGACCGAATGGACACCCTCTTTGGTGCCGGGCAGAATCGGCACCCCCTGCTTGATTACCGCTTGGCGGGCACTGATTTTATCCCCCATGATCCGCATGCTTTCGGCGGTCGGTCCGATAAAGATTATACCGCATTTTTCACAGACTTCGGCAAATTTCGGATTTTCGGACAGGAAACCGTAACCGGGGTGAATCGCCTCGGCGTCGGTCAATTCGGCGGCGCTGATGATGGCGTTGATATTGAGATAACTTAAGGCGCTTGGAGCAGGCCCGATGCAGACGCTCTCGTCGGCCAGCTTGACATGCAGAGAGTGGATGTCGGCCTGGGAATAAACCGCGACCGTCTTGATCCCAAGCTCCTTGCAAGCCCTGATAATCCTGACGGCTATTTCGCCGCGATTGGCAATAAGTACTTTATGGAACATGAAGGCGAACCCCGCTGAAATGAAATTAAAGTTTCTGGATTACAAACAGTGCATCGCCATATTCTACCGCCTGAGCATTATCTTTGCAAATCTTTAAGATCTTGCATTTACAGTCGGCTTCAATCTCGTTCATCAATTTCATCGCCTCGACAATACAAAGCACCTGCCCTTTTTCGACCACCTGTCCGACGGTAACATAAGGAGCCGCCTCGGGACCTGGCGCCGCGTAAAAAGTTCCGACAATCGGGGAATTGACGGTATCGCCTGCTTCGGCAGCCGGTGCGGCAGCTGCAGCGGTCGGCGCAGCGGCGGGAGCTGCCGCCGGAGCCGGCTGATAGCCTGGGTGTGCGTACTGCTGATGTGCCGGTGCGGCAACCGTAATATATTCCGGCTTGTGACCGCGCTTGATGATGATCTTCTCGTCGGAATTATCCATTTCAAATTCGGTGATGTCGGTTTCAGTCACAAGTTTTATCAGCAGTTTCAGGTCTTTGATATCCATTTCCGTTTGTCTCCTTTTACATTATGTCTGTTTAGTGGATGTTTCCAAACTATTTACAACATTTTACAAAATTAGCAACTGTTTGTCGGCGCCGGTAATGACCTGACAGCCGTTACCGGTCACCACCACGGTGTCTTCAATTCTGACACCTCCAAAGCCGGGAATATAGATGCCCGGCTCAATCGTGACAACCATTCCCTCTTCCAGCTGTGCGGTACCACGCGGGGAAAGCGTCGGCATTTCGTGAATCTCCAGGCCGACCCCGTGACCCAGGCCATGTCCGAAATAATCGCCGTACCCGCTGTTGCGAATATATGACCGTGCGACCTCGTCCAGCTCCTTGCAGCCGATACCCGGTCTGACCGCTTGAATGCCGAGATCATGTGCCTCTCTGACAATCGCATGAATCTCCCGCGCCCGCGCACCCGGCTCTCCGCAGGCAACCGTGACCGTTTCGTCGGAATGATAGCCGTCTTTCAACGCGCCAAAATCGATTGTTACCAATTCACCGACCTGAATAAGCTTGTCGCTGGCCCGGCCATGCGGCATGGCGCCTCGCACGCCGGATGCGACGATAAAATCGAACGCTTTGCCGTCAGCACCCAAGCGACGCATCTCGAATTCAAGCGCCAGCGCGATATCGATTTCACGAACACCCGGCCTGATATTCCCGAGAATCGCGGCCAGAGACCGGGACGAAAGCGCGGCAACCGAGCTGAGCAGTTCGATTTCGGCACGGTCTTTACGGATGCGGATCTCGTCGAGATCGGAGCCGAGTTCCACCAGTTCGACTCCGCTCAGCTTCTCTGACATCCGCCGAAAAGCGCTGACCGTCGTATGTGCCGCCTCGATACCAATCCGGTCAAGTGCGTATTGCTGCGCTAAAGCGGCTACCGTGTCAATACGAATTACGGCGCATTCGGTGATTTCCGCGCCCTGAACCTCTTCAGCCGCCTGCGCGGTGTAGCGCGAATCACATAGAAACCACGCACGGTCCGGCGCTATCAGCAGTGCCCCTTCGGTGCCGCTGAAACCGCACAGATACCGGATATTTTTGAGGTCGGTGAATAACACGGCCTTAAGCGAATACTCTTTAAAGAACCGGGTCAGACGTGAGCGCCTGTTTTTTAGCATAAATGAAACCCTGACTACAAACTGTTTTTACATACAAGCACAAAAACAGGCGCGATTAAGTTGCCTGCCGCTGTTTATATATTTTTAACGTGATTAAATAAAGCCCGTAAACCGAGCAGATAGCTGTCGCCGCCGAATCCGCAGATCTGGCCGACCGCAACCGGGGCGATCATACTGACATGGCGGAATGCTTCCCGGCGATGAATATTGGAAAGGTGGACTTCAACAGCGGGTAGCCCTACAGCGGACAGAGCGTCGCGAATGGCGATGCTGGTATGGGTGTAGGCGGCCGGGTTGATCAGGATTCCGTGACAATCCGCCGCGGATTCCTGTATCGTGTCCATCAGCTCCCCTTCGATATTGGACTGAAAAAAAACAAGTTCACATCCCAATTCAGCGGACAAATCTTGCAGCGAAGAGTTGATATCCGCAAGCGTCTGATTGCCGTAGATGCTCGGCTCGCGTTTTCCGAGCAGGTTCAGATTGGGACCGTGCAGTACCAGAAATTTCATGTTTATGAAAGCTCCCTCACTACTTCGAATGATTTAAGTTTGAGCAGATAGCGCCCTTTGCCGACATTTCCGTCACAGCGCATTATCAGGGCGGCAAATAAATCTTCGTTTAAAACCCTGACAACGATGCAAGTACGTGTTGTCGAAATGACAACTTCTTCCAGATCACCCATATTTATGATTTCAACAGCTCGTTTAATTTCTTTAAGTACGATCGAATACTCCACCGACAGAAGCTGAATATCTAATTCCGACTGTTCTACCGCGACTTCATCAATCGGAATGCCGTCGTACCCCATTATTATCGCGGCAATGACTCCGTCAACACTCTCGACAATCAAGTTCAGCGACTCTCTCAGTGACATGACTTGATCTTCCCGACATTTTCAAGCCACCCGTCAAGCGTGGCAAGAGCATTGCCCGAACCGGCTTGAGGTTGCGAAGAAACAGTACTCTCGCTGTCAGTGAAAGCTGCATCTGCCTGCCGATCTTCACCATCAGGGAGTGCAACAGCATCCAGGTTCGCAGTTGTCCCGGCTTCATGAGCAGCTGTTTCGAACAGCATACTGAAATCGGGATCATCGACGGCATCCTCATCAAAAGCAGAGTCATCTTCCGATTCCGGTTTTGATCCGCCGGTTTCCAGAGCTTCAAGCTCGTCTACCCGCGCCGCCATGGCCAAATCAGCTGGGTTATCGGCCAGAAGGGCACGATATATATCAAGCGCCTTATTTATATATCCCTGTCTGACATAAAGTTCCGCGAGGGTGACGGTCGAGAGCGGATCATCATTATGTGAAGCAGTGGCAACATCCGACTCGGGGGGAGTCTCCTGGGACAGGAATTCCGATTCCGATTCCCCTTCATAATCTTCCAGAATATCGATCTCTTCATATATCTCAAGATCCTCGATAATCTCTTCTTCCTCTTCTTCGTATCCATCCGGTCCGAATGCGGCTTCCGTCATGACTGACGGGCGTGCCAGCGCTTCAAGCTCTATTCCGCACTCCGGATCATCCGGCGCAAATTCGAGCGCCGTACGGAATGACCGGCAGGCGGCATCCTGATTACCCGCTGCGGCATAGAGTCGTCCCAGCAGTTTTTGAGACGTCACATCCTCGGGCACCGCGTCGGTAATCAGCTCTAAAGCGGCCAGAGCCTCATCATCCAACCCCTTGGCATGGCACGCCAGAGAAAGAGCTTTTTGGCCGGAGAGATAGCGTGGATGTTTCGTTACTCCGAGACGCGCGACACGAAGGGCATCATCGATCTGCCCCATTTTGAGGTAGGCCTCCGACAGCCTGGCGAAGCAGAACGAGTCCGGCGTTTCGGCAAGCTGATCCTCAAGGCTTTCAATTTCCGTCCGGAATGAAGCTGACTCCTGCATGGTCACGCCTCCAGCCCGCTCAGTACGAGCAGCTCTTCGGGAGTATGATGCGACATGGCATACATGCCGATGCCACTGTTACAAATAAAGGTAATCAGACCGCTTTTGGATTTTTTGTCGGCGGCAACGGCATCCAAAAGCAGCTGACGGTCAAAAGTGGGAATCTCAACCGGCAGCCCGCACCGGGAAATAAGAGCGGAAATCCGCGCCAGATCGTCTTGGCTGCAGAGCCCTTCGGCAACCGAAACTCGCGCCGCCAACACCATCCCTATCGCCACCGCCTCGCCATGCACCATGACGCGATAGCCTGAAAGAGATTCAAAAGCATGACCGAGCGTGTGCCCGTAATTAAGGATCGCCCGCAAACCGCCTTCCTTTTCATCCAACTCCACCACCTGCGCCTTTAAGTGACACGATTGCAGGATAACCTCTATCAGGACATCCGGGTCCATAGCCAGGATTGCAGAGACATTTGCCTCCACGTAGGCAAAAAACGCAGGATCGACAGCAACGCCGTATTTAATGACTTCGGCAAGTCCGGCACGATACTGACGCTGATCCAGCGTGGATAACGTATCCACATCGATCAGCACAAGGCGCGGTTGATAAAAAGCGCCGATCAGATTTTTCCCCTTGGGGTGATCGATACCGGTCTTGCCGCCGACACTGCTGTCAACCTGGGCTAACAGTGTAGTCGGCACCTGAACGAAAGGGATTCCCCGCATCCATGTCGCGGCGGCATAACCGGCCACGTCCCCCACGACACCGCCGCCAAGCGCAACAATGAAAGAGCCGCGATCAACCCCGACATCAAGAAGATCATCATAGATACGATTCAGCGTCGTACTGTTTTTGTACTCCTCGCCGTCAGGCATTTCTATACGCGCCACACTGTAACCGGCGGCTTCCAGGGATTCCTGCACTACGGCGCCATACAATCCGGCAACAGCCCGGTTTGAAATGACCGCCGCCAGCCCCTTCAGCCCGACATCGCGACAACGCCGGCCAAGCGAAGCGAGAGCGCCCCGTTCTATGACAATATCATAACTGTTTTCGGCAAGATTAACGGAGAGTACGCTCACTCAAAAAACCCCTTCAAACGGCACAGAATCTCTGCCGAAACATCTTCCACGGATTTACCATCCGTGTCAATTCTAATATCGGCGTCGGCATAAAATTGTTCACGTTCATCCATCAACGCGGTTGCGCGCAGCGCGGCATCGTCACCAGCCAGCAGAGGCCGGTCACTGCTCCCTTTCAGACGGGCCAACACCTGGTCCAGCGTCACATTCAGGTTAATGATCACCCCACGGCTCCGCATCAGTGAGCGATTTTGCGCGGAAATCACCGCGCCGCCGCCGGTGGCAAGCACACACCCCTTCCCCGCCGACAGGACCTGTTCGAGCATGGAACTCTCCAGCAAACGAAACGCCTGTTCGCCGTCTCGGGCAAAAATATCGTTGATCGAACATCCTGCCGCCGCTACAATTTCGGCGTCAAGATCGATAAACCGGCAGCCGAGCCGTTTCGCTAGAACCCTGCCGACAGAACTCTTGCCGCTCCCCATGAACCCAGTCAGTATCAACGGCCGCTCAGGCATTGCGAATCTGTTCCCGATATCCATCCATGTTGCGCCGTATTTCAACGATCGAATCACCGCCGAACTTCTCCAGCAACGCGTCGGCAATTTCGATTGCTACAACCGCTTCGGCCACCACCAGGGCCGCCGGCACGGCGCAGGTGTCCGAACGCTCGACGGTAGCCTCGAACGGCTCATGCGTACGCATATCGACCGAGCGGAGCGGAGTGTAAAGCGTCGGAATCGGCTTCATGGCGGCCCTCACGATAATGGGCTCGCCATTCGACATTCCCCCTTCGATCCCGCCTGCATTGTTGCTGTTGCGTCGATAGCCGTCATCAAAAAATATTTCGTCATGCACGCGGGAACCGGGCCTGCGGGCGGCATCAAAGCCGATGCCGACCTCGACCCCTTTGATCGCCTGTATGCTCATCAACGCCATCGCAAGACGCGCGTCCAGCTTGCGATCCCACTGGACATAACTGCCAAGTCCGGGGGGAACGCCGATCACCTGCACTTCAACAACGCCTCCCAAGGTGTCGCCGCTCGACTTTGCCGCATCGATCGCCAGCTTCATACCTGCTTCCGCCGCCGGATCGCAGCAGAACGTTTCCGAGGATCCCGCGCGCTGCCAGAGCGTTTCCAGCGGCTCTTCCGGGACGGTGGCGCTGATTCCTCCAAGCTCCGTTACGAAGCCTCCCACTCTGATGCCAAGCTCGGCCAAAAGCGCCTTCGCCACTCCGCCTACAGCCACGCGGACCGCCGTTTCACGGGCGCTTGAGCGTTCCAGTACGTTGCGTACATCATCCAGGTGATATTTCAGCACGCCGGAGAGATCGGCATGACCGGGACGCGGCCTGGTCACCGCACTCGAGTCGTCGCGATGCTCGGCGAGCGTCGACATCTTTTCGGACCAGTTCTTCCAGTCGCGGTTCTCAACCACCAGGGTCACCGGTGATCCGATTGTTTCCCCCCAACGCACTCCGGAGAGCAGTTGAGCGGTATCCTTTTCGATCTTCATCCGACCGCCACGGCCGTACCCCTGCTGCCGCCGTGACAGATCGTGATTCAACGTCTGCGCGGAAAGATGTACTCCGGCCGGCAGACCTTCAATAATTGCACTCAACTGAGGGCCATGCGACTCGCCCGCCGTCAGATAACGAAATTTGCTCACAAAAAAACCTCCGCAGATGATTCAAAGCGGAGGCAAAGTAGCATTTATGAGCCGATTACGGCAAGATAAAAGAGGGTGTTTTCGAGTCGTGTAAAAACGGATGTGCCGGTTATCCATGTAGTTCGGCTGGCGGCATCTTACTCGGAAAGTTCAAGCTGCTCCTCGACCTTTCTCATCCGCTTTGCCAGTTTGGTAAGCGTGCTGCGCATTTCCGGCAGGTATGGATATACCGCGGCGCATTTCAGGCGCACTTTGTGCGGTATGGCCGGTGTGCCGCTCACAACCGCCCCGGCCGCGACACTGTTGAATACGCCGGATTGACCGGATACCATGGCATTGTCACCAATCGTGACATGATCGGCAATTCCCGCCTGGCCACCCATCGTAACATGTTTTCCCAGCGTAACGCTTCCGGCGATACCGACCTGAGCCACCAGGATACAGTTCTCACCGATCCGGCAGTTATGGGCCACCTGCACTAGGTTGTCGATCTTGCTGCCGCGACCGATGAGAGTCGTCTCCAGGGCAGCCCGATCCACGGTCGTGTTGGCACCGATCTCCACATCGTCCTCGATCACGACATTACCGATCTGCGGGATCTTGAACCAGGAGGGACCGTTCGGGGCATAGCCGAATCCGTCGCTGCCGATAACCGTGCCGTTGTGGATCGTGACGCGGTTGCCGATCCGGCACCCTTCCCGGATTGAGACCCCTGAATGCAGCGTGACATCATCACCAAGAACGACCCCTTCATAGAGAGTGACGCCTGGATGCAGCGTAACGCGGTCGCCGAGACGGACACCGTCGGCAATTGTGACCCCAGGATAGATGGATGGCTCTATGCCAATGGCGACCCCTTCGCCGACGAAAGATCCCGACATGATCCCTTTGGCGCGGCGCGGACGGCTGGTGAACAGCGTTAGCAACCTGGCAAAAGCCAGGTAAGGATTATCAACCACGATCACATTTCGGCCAAAGGTTTCCGACGACGCCGGCAGAACAATGGCCGATGCCGCGGTTGTTTCGACCTTGGCAGCGTAGCGCGGATTGGCGAGAAAGGTAATCTGCCCCTCAGTCGCGGAATCAAGAGTCCCGAGGCCCGTGATGCATACGGAGGGGTCTCCTATAACATGTCCTCCAAGGTGATTAGCCAATTCCTGTAGGGTTTTGCTCACATCTGTTTCCTTTCGGGCGAGTTCTAAACGCCGCAGTCGCCGGTAGCTTATAAAACCGGTCAATAAAGTAGCACATAATTAAAAAATGGGTGTATTTTTTTGGCCAGTTAGCAGATAATCGACCTCACTGTATTGCTCGATATGTATCAGGCCTGTTGCGGCTGATGTACAAAAAGGGAACTCTCGTGCCGGAAACCATTCCACAGCTCAAATCCCGGATCATGTATTTTGTCGGCATTATACTGGCCGCTGTCGTCTGCATATCGGGCTGGAGCATGTATGTTCAATATAATGCCCTTCACGATGGAGACATTCTGGACTCCTGGGGCAGAAATGCAATGTTCCAGTCGATCATGACCATCGGTCTGTGCCTCGTGATCGTTATCCTGACCAGGATCATGTTTCAACATATGGACAGCCTGCAGAGCACCCGCTCGGTTATCGATGAGCAGGAGGAAGAACTCAGGATCAAGGCGGCCCAGATCGATGCCGCAAGCGATGCGATCCTCCAGCTGGACGAACATGGTCGGCTGATCCATTTCAATCAGGCACTCTGCAGCATGACCGGCTACAGCAAGGATGAACTGACCGGCATCAGACTGCACGACATTGAACCTCCACAATTTGCCGAGAAGATCCTTCCCAATCTCCAGATGCTGCGGCAGCGCGGTCATGCAACTTTTGAGTCGGCATATCTCGCCAAAGACAGCACTATAGTACCCATCGAAGTCCACGCCCGTGCCATGGAGAGCGACGGACGACCGCTGATTCTCAGCATTGTGCGCGATATTTCGCAACGCAAGCGCAACGAAATACGTGACGAAACACGGCTCAGGATACTGGAGAAGATGGCCACCGGCAGCTCACTTCCCGATCTGCTGGAACAGATCGTTCGCTTTGTCGAACAGGAGAATGCCGGTTCTCTCTGCTCCGTGCTCCTGGCAGGCGAAGGCGGCACGCACCTGCTGCATGGCGCGGCCCCCAGCCTGCCGGATTTCTACAACAGGGCCGTGGACGGCCTCCGTATCGCGGAAGGGATGGGATCCTGCGGCACAACAGCCTTCCGGAAGACCCGAGTAATTATTGAAGAGATCGATGGACACCCGTTCTGGAAAGGTTTCAAACCGGCACAGGAAGCCGGACTCCGCGCCTGCTGGTCCGTACCGGTGCTCTCTTCATATGGAGAGCTGCTTGGGACTTTTGCCATGTACTACCGCGAACCTCGCGCTCCCAAGGACGATGAAATCCAGTTTATCGAGTCGGCCGCTCACCTGGCCAGCATTGCCATCGGAAGAGTACGCGAAGAGGAGTTGAGAGAAAAACTGGAAGAGCAGCTTTTGCATATTCAGAAGATCGAGGCGATAGGGCAGCTGGCGGGAGGAATTGCCCATGACTTTAATAACCTCCTGACACCGATTCTTGTTTATGCCGAAATGGTCAGGCGCGGATTGCCGCTGGAACACCCGCAGCTCCGGCGGGTAGATGGAGTTATTATTGCGGCGCATAAGGCCAAGGATCTTACCCAGAAACTGCTGTCGTTCGGCCGCAAGCAGATGCTCTGCATGGAGGTGCTGGATCTGAACGAAATTATTGATTCGTTCCGGGATATCATGCGCCGTACGATCCGGGAAAACATCGCCATAGATATAAAACTTGCACCGGGAGGAGCACGGCTTCTTGCTGACCGCAGTCAGATCGAACAGGTACTCTTGAACCTGACCGTAAATGCCCAGGATGCTATCAATGGAGTCGGAACCATCACGGTGGCTACCGGACATGTGCTGCTCGACGATGAATACGTACGCCAGCATCATGGCATGGTGCCCGGTTCCTACATACTTCTGGCATTCAAGGATAACGGCTGCGGAATGGACAACGAGACACTGCGCCATATCTACGAGCCGTTCTTTACGACCAAGCCTATCGGCCACGGAACCGGATTGGGGCTGGCTACGGTCTATGGTATCATCAAACAGCATGAGGGATACATCGAAACCCGAAGCCATCTGGGAGAAGGCACCTCATTTCTCATCTACCTGCCGGTAACGCTCGATGAAATGCCCGAAGCCGACTATTCGCCTCTCCCCGACGATAACAGGCCCCATGTTTCCACTTCCGCCACCATCTTGCTGGTTGAGGACAATATCATGGTGAGGGAGATGGCCGTAGATCTGCTTGAATCAGAGGGATTCACGGTGCTGGTAGCGGATTCTCCCCTGAAAGCCCTGGAAATTGAACGATCTTTCACCGGCACGATCGAACTATTGCTGACAGATGTGGTCATGCCGGAAATGAACGGGATGGAATTGTATGAGAGTTTACAGGACAGACGTCCGACCATGTCGGTGCTTTATATTTCCGGCTATACCAGCGATGTGGTCATTCATGATGGCACTCTGGAAGAAGAGGTTAATTTCCTGAGAAAGCCCTTTACAGTGGAACAGTTAATTGAGAGGGTCAAGCTGATGGTGAATTTGAAGTAAAATATAAAGGAATCCCGATGAACCGACAATACACATTCGAACAGCTGGTCAACATTATGCGCAAGCTGCGCGCCCCAGGCGGATGCCCATGGGACGCGGAACAGACTCATGAAAGCCTCACCCGCTACCTGCTGGAAGAGACCTACGAAGTCATGGAAGCTATCGACGAGAAGTCTCCCCAGCATCTTAAGGAAGAGCTGGGAGATTTGCTCCTGCAGCCGGTTTTTCACGCCGCCATTGCTGAAGAGACCGGCGACTTCACCATCGATGATATTGTCAGCACACTCTGTGACAAGCTGATTAGACGCCATCCGCATGTATTCGGCGATCTTGAGATAAAGAACAGTGATGAACAGATCGTGAGCTGGGAGAATATAAAACGGCTGGAGAAGGGAGATGAACGACCGTCGGCGCTTTCGGGGGTTCCGAACCACCTTCCGGCACTGCTGAAGGCTCATAAAATCAGCGAAAAAGCCTCAAGAGTCGGTTTTGACTGGGAACATGCGGATCAGGTTTTTGCCAAGGTTATGGAAGAACTGCATGAATTTGAAGAGGCATGGGCAGAGGGCAATCCATCCCGAATGGAAGACGAGCTGGGTGACCTGCTTTTTGCCATTGCCAATCTGGGGAGATTTCTATCACTCAATCCGGAAGAGGCTCTTCGTAAAACCATAACCCGCTTTCAAAAGCGTTTCAGCTATGTCGAAGGGGAACTGCTCGGCCAGGGAATGCCGATGGAACGTGCCACTCTTGAAGAGATGGATCTGCTATGGGAAAAGGCGAAGAGTGCCGAAAAAGAGGGGACATTGTAAGGCGTTTTTGCAATGTCACTGTATTTACAGGGTTGTTATTCTTATCCACAAAAAATGTGGATAACTTGTGGACAACAGTGTTGACGACATCCAAAAGTGATATTTTTGCAAGAGTTTTATCCGAAATGCCTTTTTTTACGCAGAGTAATTATTTAATAATATCGGTAAGTTACATCAGTATACAGCAAGATTGGGGGGTTACGCTGTCAAGCTCTATTTGCATACAAAATAATATTTTTATCGGAGAGAGAGCCTGTTAATAACCAGCTGTTTTGTAACTACCAGCAACCCTTTGAATTCAACACCTTCCATCTCTAACAGCGCCCTTTTCGTACTCTCTCCCCCAGGAGCTGAAAATCCGGTCAGTAAGCCATTCGATGCGACAACCCGATGGCAGGGGATAATAACCGGGACAGGATTTGCTGCCAACGCCCCCCCGACAGCCCGAGCCGCACGAGGAGAACCACACTCTTCCGCAACCATGCCATAGCTGCAGATTTCACCAAACGCAAGGTTGCGAATTACTTTCAGGACATTCTGCCGAAAAGGTGTCATTCCGCCAAGCACCACCGGAATATCGTTAAAATCAACGCGTTCGCCGTTAAAATATCTCAGCAGCAAACCAGCCGCGAGATCGGATATTTCGGAAGGTTCATATTCGGGAGAGATCGAAGAAAGTTGGGCTGTCTCGTGCCGGCTCATATCCGGAATTTCAACGCTCACCACCCCTTGATCGGAGGCATACACCGTTCCGGTTCCGAAACCGGTCACAAAATGCGAACAATGCAACATTAGGCACCTAACCCTTCTTAAGCTTTCCGCGCAGCAGCAATAACGCTTCATTTGCTTCTTCAGACCGCATCAGTTTCACGATCATAAAATATATGACGCTACCGCAGAGAATTGAACCTCCCAAAACGGAGCCTTTCAATATCTTATGCCCGGCTTGCGACCAGTCGATGAACGAACAGCTATACCAGACCGCAGCCGCCATCGGAACCGATGCCGCGCAGGATTTCAATGCGGTCAGCATGATACGGGTCCCGCCAAACGAACCGATTTTGCGCCTCAAAAACCAGAGCAGCATCAGCATGTTGCCGAACGCCGAAATAGTCGTGGCAAGAGCCAATCCGCCATGTTTGAGAGGCCCCATCAACGCAAGGCTCAAGCAGAGGTTGATGACAAACGATATAAACGCCGTATATACCGGGGTTTTTGTATCCTTCAACGCATAAAACACCGGCGCCAGCACTCGCGTCAAGGCAACAAACGAGAGTCCCGCGGAATAGTACAGGAGCGCTGTGGCAGAGTTTACGGCTGTTGCGTAATTGAAAGCTCCACCCATGAAAATCAGGCTGAAAATCGGGGTTGAACAGACCATCAAGCCGGCCATGGCCGGAATTGTGATGAAGAGCGTCAGACGCATGCCGAATGAGAGAGTCTCCTTCATTCCATCGCTGTCGCCTGCCGCAGCCTGTCTGCTCATCGACGGCAATACCGCCTGTGCCACCGACACCGTAAAGATCCCCTGAGGGAACTCGAACAGCCGTTGGGCATAGTAGAGATACGAAACGCTCCCTTGCGGCAGCAGCGAGGCCAGGATGGCGCTGACTGTTATATTTAGATAATAGACCCCAACCCCGAACACGGACGGCAGCATCAGCAGCGCAATGCTGCGTATATCGGGCGTATTGAAGTGAAAATCCGGCTTTATGGCAAACCCTTTGCTCCAGAGAACCGGCAGTTGCATCACCAGTTGAAGACATCCGCCGATCAGCACGCCGACAGCCAGAGCGGTGATCGGGACTTCAAAGTAACCGCGCAGACAGAGGGCAGCCAGAATCATGGAGACGTTCAGAAATACGGTAGAAATGGCAGGGGTAAAGAAATGACGGACTGTATTGAGAATCCCCATACAGAGCGCTACAAGGCTGATGAAGAAGATGTATGGGAACATCAGGCGATTAAGGAGGATCGCCAGCTCGAATTTTCCCGGCTCGGCCTTGAAACCGGGAAACATTAGGCCGACAATGACCGGAGAAAAGAGAATTCCTGCCAGAGTGATACCGGCCATGACAATGGTAAGCAGCGTAAAGCAGGTATTGGCAAGTTCTCGGGCTTTTTCCTCACCCTGTTTCAAGAGGGTTGATGAAAAGGTCGGAACAAAAGCGGCCGTCAGCGCCCCCTCGGCGAAAAAACGGCGCAGCATGTTGGGGATCTGGAATGCCGCGAAAAATGCATCCGTTGCCAGACCGGCGCCGAACAGGCGCGACACCACCATATCGCGGACCATCCCCATGATACGCGACAGCATTGTGGCGCTGCCTAAAATTCCGGCAGCCCGGGCTATATTCCGTTTTTCCGACATGGCGCGGGCTATTTACCCAACATGGGCAACAAAGAATTCACGGACCTTGTCTATATCGGCATCCATGATCTCGCATCTGGTCGGTTTTCCGTGCAACTCCTTGACCGATTCCGGTACCGGCGCCTGAAATCCGAGTGCCTGCTCCACGGTTTCGCTGAATTTGGCCGGGTGAGCAGTGGCGAGGCAGATCCTGGCAGAATCTGGCGGCAGCATGTCGAGGGCGGCCTTGACACCGACAGCCGTATGAGGATCGAGCAGATAGCCGGTATCCGCATAAAAGTCGCGGATTGTCTGCAGTGTGTCATCCTGATTGACCGAAGCGGAGCAGAAGTCCTTTCGGACCAGGGCCATTTCGTCGGAATTGCAGGAAATACGGCCATGCTCTTTCAGTTCGGCGAACGCTTCCTTGACGCGGGCAGGATTTTCGGCAAACAGATGAAACAGGTAGCGCTCAAAATTGGAAGCGATCTGAATATCCATCGAAGGGGAAACGGTCGAAACGACCTTTCCCAGAGAGTAATCGGATGCGGTAATGAAACGGGTCAGGATATTGTTTTCATTGGTTGCCAACAACAGCGTACCAACGGGCAGCCCCATTCTTTTCGCGACATACCCGGCAAAAATATCGCCAAAGTTTCCGGTAGGAACCGAAAAATTAACCGGAGCATCAGTTTCATCGGTGACCCGCAGCCATGCGTAGAAATAATAGACCACCTGTGCCAGCACCCGCGCCCAGTTGATTGAATTGACCGCGCCCAGGGAATATTTCTCCTTGAATTCCAGATCTCCGAAAAGCTCTTTCACCATATCCTGACAGTCGTCAAAAGTGCCGCGTACCGCAATATTATGAACGTTGACGTCGGTGACCGAGGTCATCTGCAGCGCTTGAACCGCCGAAGTTTTGCCGAGCGGATGCAGAATGAAGATGGAAATGCCTTTTTTTCCGCGAACGCCATGGATAGCGGCACTGCCGGTATCACCAGACGTAGCGCCGATGATGTTCAATGTCTGTTTGCGTTCTGCCAGGATATATTCAAACAGGTTCCCCAAAAACTGCAGCGCAACATCTTTGAAAGCAAGGGTGACGCCATGAAACAGTTCGAGGATGTAAACGCCGTCCTTTTTGACCAGCGGTGTAATTTCAGGATGGGTAAAAGTGGCATAGGAACGGTTGATCAAACTTTTCAGGTCACTTGTCGGAATATCGTCGACATACCGTGATATGACCTCAAAGGCCAGTTCCGGATAGTCAAGCTTACGCCAGGATTCAAGCTGTTCCATGGTGACTGTTGGATAGGACTCAGGCAGGAGCAGGCCGCCATCGGAGGCCAAACCCATCATGACGGCATCTTTAAAATGGATGGGGTCGATGCCGCCACGGGTACTGATATAACGCATGATAAAAACCTTTCGCTTGTAAAATTTATGATGGACTATAGCAGATTGCGATTAAATATGAAAGAGTCGTCACCCACCGGAAACCGACGGCAAAACGCTCTCCCGAAGATCTCCCGGCGCCAGCAGAAAAAACGTCCGAAACATGCAGTACTTGTAAAACTCTCGAAACAGCAATTGAAAACTGCCGCCATGATTCCACCACGATTCTTTCAGATTTACCGAATCGACAGGATACGGAATAATGGTTATATCCTTGGGGAGAGAGTTGCGAAACAGAATTGAAGCACGCTTCAAATGATAACGCGACGTAATCAAAAGCACGGAGCGGACATCTCTGGAGACGATCACATCGCGCCCGAAGATCGAATTTTCGAGCGTATTTCGGGATGACTTTTCGAGAATCACGTTATCCGCGGAAGGATCACCGTTTTTTTGACGATACAGGTCACTTTTTGTAACTGAAGGATCAACTCCGACAAAAAACAGAAATTTGGCACGAGACTCCCGAAAAAGCCGCACCCCCTCTTCCACGCGCCCCTTGCCGCCGGTCAAAACTACAATGGCATCTGCCTTCTGCGCAGTCTGGCGATACGAAAAGGTTTTGTAGGTAAAATCAATGAACAGAGCAGTTATAGCAACGAATCCAATGATACATAATGTGAGGAATGCCTTGATGATATTCATGCGTTGTCCTATATTTTGCTTGCAACGGCAGCGTCAGTCTGCTATAAGATTTTTTTCAGTAATCAACGGAGGACAACAATATGTCAAGAAAATGTGAAATTTGCGGAAAAGGCCCCAGCTTCGGAAACAATGTCAGCCATGCGAACAATAAAACCCGTACTGTCTGGTATCCGAATCTCCAAAAAATCAAGGCTGTCAAAAACAACGGCAGCATATCTACCGTCAAGGTTTGCACCCGCTGCATCCGCTCAGGGTTCGTAACCAAGTCACTCTAAGCTGTTCCAGACCAACGCCTTAAAAACAGCCGCACCCGCAAGGGATGCGGCTTTTTTTCGTTGTTACAGACCGGCGATTACTTCAATCTCCAGCAGTGCGCCGCGCGGCAGGGATTTAACGGCGACTGTGGATCTGGCCGGTTTATGATTCGGAAAACGGCTGCCGTACACACTGTTAACGGCAGCAAAATCAGCCATATCAACCAGAAATATGGTTGTTTTTATTACATCGTCAAAGCCTGCGCCCGCGGCTGACAGCATAGCGGCAATATTATCCATGACCCGCTCGGTCTGCAGGGTTATTTCACTCGCAACCAACTCACCGGTTGCGGGGTCAAGCGGAATCTGACCGGAACAAAAAAGTATGTTCCCGCATTTTACCGCCTGCGAATATGGCCCGATCGCTGCCGGGGCTTTGTCGGTTGATATAATTTCCAATTTCATTGTCTGCTCCCCTCCATCACTGTTTGATTCGTTCCACTTTAATGACGCCTTTTATTTTCATAAGCGAATTCATGACCTTCTGAAGATGGGCCAGATCGGTAACATTGACCTCGAAGATGTTTTCACCCCTCTGGTCGATAGTGCTCTGGATCTGGGCGCTGGCAATATTGGCCTCGCAATTCGTGATCGCCAGCGTAATCGTGGCAAGAATCCCTTTTACATCATGGCAGAGCACCCTTATTTTAACCGGCAGAGCAGCTGTTTTGCCCTTGTTCCAGGCAACATCAACACGCCGTTCGGGATCGCTTTCCAGGGCAAACTGGCAATCGGCTGTATGCACCGTCACCCCTTTTCCTCGGGTGATAAAGCCGGTGATTTCATCCCCCGGCACCGGATTGCAACATTTGCCGAAACGTACCAGGACATCGTCCAACCCGCTGATTTCAACCGCACCGCTCGATCTCCCCTTCAGCTTGTTGAGGACCGACTGAAGCCGTGATTCCTTATGTTCGGTACGCTCTTTCAGCCTTTCTTCAGGAAGAAGCTTGCCGACCAGCTGGTTGCTGGATATCTTCCCATAACCGACCGCCGCCAGCAGATCCTCATCCGCGGCATAGCCGAATTCGCCGGCAATTTTCTTGAACTCGCCGGTTTTCTGAATCTTCTGGAGATTGAGTGAATATCTGCGGAAATCTTTTTCACAAATTTCGCGCCCCAGCACGATGCTTCGCTTGCGCTCTTCTATTTTGATCCAGGCCCTGATTTTATTGCGCGCCCGGGAACTCTTAACTATCTTGAGCCAATCTTTGCTGGGGGTATGATGCGGCGACGTTATAACTTCGACAATATCGCCATTCTTCAGTTCGTATTTGAGCGGCACCAGCTTGCCGTTGACCTTTGCGCCGACGCAGCGATGGCCGATATCGGTATGAACACTGTAGGCAAAATCTATCGGTGTGGACCCTTTGGGATACCCCTTAACATCCCCCTTGGGAGTAAAAACGTAGACCTCTTCGGTAAACAGCTCGACCTTGACCGAATCCATGAATTCTTTGGAATCCTGCAGATCCTGCTGCCATTCAAGGAGCTGCCGCAGCCAGGCAAAACGCTTGACCTCTTTCTCGTCATACCCCTTACCTTCCTTGTACTTCCAGTGCGCCGCAATGCCGGCATCGGCAACGCTGTGCATTTCGTTGGTCCGGATCTGAACTTCCATCCGGTCCCCCTGGGGGCCAATGACGGTCGTATGCAGGGATTGATACATATTCCCCTTCGGCATCGCAATGTAGTCTTTAAAACGTCCCGGAATCGGTTTCCATGCCGAATGGATAACTCCCAGCACCTCGTAACATTCACGAACATCTTCAACCAGTATTCTTACCGCAATCAGGTCGTAAATTTCCTCGAACTCGACATTGCGCTTTTCCATCTTTCGAAAGATCGAATAGAGGTGCTTGCTCCTGCCGGAAACCTCGCCGTGAATGCCGTAAAAAGCCAGTTTTTCAGAGATGATAGCTTTAGCTTCTTCAACAAACGCTTCACGCTCTTTCTTTTTTTGGGATATTTTTTTGACCAGATCGAAGTATATTTCCGGATGCAGATAGCGGAACGAAAGATCTTCCAGCTCGACTTTTACCCATGAAATCCCGAGCCGGTTGGCGATTGGGGCGTAAATATCCATCGTCTCACGGGCGATTCGCCGCTGCTTTACTTCATCCTGAAACTCCAGAGTCCGCATATTGTGAAGACGGTCAGCCAGCTTGACCAGAATAACGCGGATATCGATGGCCATCGCCAGCAGCATCTTGCGAAAATTCTCCGCCTGGCTCTCTTCCTTGGTTTTAAAGTTGATCTTGCTGATCTTGGTGACGCCATCCACCAAGGCGGTAACCTCGGCTCCGAACATCCTGGTCAGATCTTCCGATGTCGCCAGGGTGTCCTCGATCGTATCATGCAGGAAACCGGTCACAATACTCGGCACATCGAGCTTCAGATCGGCCAGAAGGCCGGCAACCTCCATCGGATGGATGATATACGGCTCGCCGGACAGCCTCGTCTGCCCCTGATGCACCTTGGCACAATACACGTATGCCTTGCGAATCAGATTATGATCAGCGGTCGGATTATACGCTGAAACCTTATCAAGAATGTCGTTGAGTCGGATCATACGCTAGTCGTCGCCTGTTAAAAAAGTTGGGAATGTACGGGGAGAAGATAAAAAAAGGGTGAAACCGGAATAGTTCCAGTTTCACCCAGGGTGGCAGATTAGACGCGCTGTTTTTTTGTAACTTCAAATCCGATCTTACCGGCAGCGATTTCACGAAGAGCAGTGACAACCTGGCGGTTATTCTTGGATTCAATCAACGGATGAGCCCCTTTGTAGAGCTGTTTTACCCGTTTTGCGGCCAGTATCACGAGCTGGAATCTGTTCTCGACTTTTTCCAGGCAATCTTCAACGGTTACACGAGCCATGATGTACCTCCTTCCTGCAACTTTAGATGAACGGTCTTTATAACCTATATCATATCAGATATCAAACAAATTTCGGACTTTTTCCATCATCCTGAAGGTTTTGCGCTGGTGAGCAATGACGATTGCCGCCAGCTCCAGACAGGCAACTTCAAAATTATCGTTAAATATTATGTAGTCATACCAGCGCGCTTCCCTTATCTCGTCGGCCGCCCGGACGATGCGACGTTCAATAACCTCCTGGGCATCGGACGAGCGATGTTCAAGGCGACGACGCAGCTCTTCCATGCTGGGTGGCATTATAAACACATATACTCCGCCATCGAACTGCTCTTTCAGCTTTCGTGCCCCCTGGCAGTCGATATCGAGCACCAGATCGATCCCGTTTTTACGGGCCTCTTCAAGGGTGCGCAGCGCGGTGCCGTACTTGTTGCCGTGAACTTCGGCCCATTCGGCAAAGGCATCATCGGCAATCATGCCGTCAAATTCTTCATTGCTGACAAAATGGTACGCTTCACCCTCAACCTCACCCTGCCTGGGCGCGCGGGTAGTATAACTGACTGACTCCTTCATATCCGGAAATGTTTTAAATAATTCCCGGCAGAGAGAAGTTTTTCCGGCTCCGGACGGCGCCGAAAGAATAAGAATCAAGCCTTCACGTTTCATCGAATGAACCTTTCATATATGATCGATTTACAATCCAACTCAGCTTAACGACTATCGGCATGTCATCTCCCATGCCCTGCGCAGCGCCGACAGAGTGCGAGTTTGTACACCAATAGCATTATTGCCCTTTTTTTCCCACTGTGAAATGCTTGAAGCATTAACCTGGAGGCGAGCGGCGAAAGCAGCCTGCGTTTCGTCAAGCGCTGACCGCCATGAAAATATGGCATCTCCGGTGAGCGGCTCAGGGAATGGCACAACATCGGACGTTTTTTTACGACTTTTTGATGTTTGAGATGTCTTCTTAGGTAGTTTCAGTGCTGTAGATTTTTTTTCAGGTACTTTTACCGGCAGACCTGATCTTTTAATCGGGATGTCGGCTGGCGTAACCACCTCTGTTTCAGCCATTTCGACTCCGAACACATCGGCAAGACCGCTCGCGGCGATCCTGCGGCGGGATGTTCCGGTTTTGGCAACACCGGTAACCACTGCCGAGACATCAACCAGCTCTTCGTGATTAACTGCGCGAAGGTGAAACAGCAGTTCCGGAGAGTGATCAAGCCGCGCCCCCACTCCGTACAGCACCGCCGCAATATGTTTGCACATCCCGGCCGAATCCGGACAGTCGCAGTCGAATTTGATTTCGCCCGGCAATGGGAAAAGTCCTTTCTTTCGATCCGAGACTACTTCCATCACGCCACGATCCAGCTTGCCTCGCAGCAGATCGATCAACGATCCGATCCGCCCGGTGCAGGCAGCTTTGACCTCTTTCCATTTGTGAATTGCCAACGGAAATATAGTGATGGAAACATTATACAGCGACGAACCGCTGACAATCGCCTCAATCCGGCCCGGTTTTATTTCCAGGTGGCAGACCGAACCGTTTCTGACATAGGAGCGACCACGAGGCAACCGGTTGGCATAATCGCCGAACGACTCCATATGGTCGCACCACCCCTTGCCCCAGAAGGAATCGGCAATCTTGCGCCCGGACAGTTGCACCGGCTGCACTTTCAGCCCCTTCTTTTTCATCTTTTCAAGCTGCTTCTGCGCCTTTGCGCGACGCGCGGCAACCGGCACGTATGGCGCCCATTCGTAATAACTCATGGGAGATCTGTTCTCCTGATCAAGGTATAAAAACCGCAATTTCTGTCAATAAAGGCTATCTGATGGGACTTCAATATATTCCCACATCTCGTTTTGGTTTTTAGTGGTTGTCAAATATGAAGGCTTGAATCGGGCCTTCCCTCTTGAGAATCTACTTGCGATAAAACAGGCTCGCGATGTTGGAACGAAACCAGTTTTTTGCCAGATGC
>CAIYDX010000163.1 GCA_903925005.1 uncultured Geobacteraceae bacterium | reverse complement strand
GGTTTCACAGGAGGCACAGTACCAGATGGAGCGCCCGGCAAGAATGCGCTGCCACTGCCCCAGCTGCAGCAGGCGGACAACACGGTTGGGCGGGTGTTCCATAAATGTCGCCATCGGACAACCTGCAGAGCATTTGCCGCATTGGAAACAGCTCCGGACCGAGGTGTCGGCAAGCGCCTCGACCTTGCGCACAAAGTCGAGGTCCATCGTTTCCTGCGAGATGATCATTTTTTTCTTTTTCACACGAGCATCCATTTAGTTAAAATAAAATTCATGCTAATACATCCGGAAAGCCTGAAGCAGGATCGGAGTCGAAACAGACCCTGATTTGATGTCATATCCTTCTATTCTCTACACAATTGATGTGCAAAAAGCAAGTCAATATTTCCACGATTCCCTTTTTTAGGAAAAATTAAAAGCTGTCATACCAATAACCCATGGTAACAACTAATAAATAATTATATAGCCATGATCTTCCGCAATTTTTCGCACTTCATTTTTATCCTGCAGATAATATGCCTTGCCTTCCAGAACAAAACGATACCCCCCTTGACCATCCGGTACCGCATCAGCCAACAGCGCCTCAAAAGTTGCCGTCTTGATCATGCATCACCTCCCGAAGTGCCGCTAACGGCCAACCGCACCGCCTCGGACAGCTGCAGCACATCATGTTCCGTTGTCTGCCATGAGCACATGAAGCGCGCCCCTCCTGATCCGATAAATGAATAGAAGCGCCATCCGGCAGCCCGAAGAGCCGCAGCAACCGCTTCAGGCATCTCTACGAACACCGAGTTGGCCTGACGCGGATACATGAGACGGACGCCATCGATACCGGCCAGTTGCTGTTCCAGCAATGACGCACAATCATTGGCATGGCGGGCGTTTTTCAGCCATGCGCAATTTTCGAGCATTCCGATCCAGGGCGCTGAAATAAAGCGCATCTTCGATGCCAGTTGGCCGGCCTGTTTGCAGCGATAATCAAATTCATATGCAAGCTCGCGATCAAAGAAGACCACCGCTTCACCAACCGCCATGCCATTTTTCGCCCCTCCCAGACAGAGCACATCCACCCCGGCACGCCAGGTTATCTCTGCGGGAGCGACATCCAGCGAAACAACGGCGTTGGCAAAACGAGCTCCGTCCATATGTACCCGCAGACCATGGCGCCTGGCCAACGCGCTGGCAGCTGCTATTTCATCAGGCGTGTACACCGTGCCGACTTCGGTCGTCTGAGTCAGACTCAAGACCTTTGGGCGGGGATAATGGATATCACTCCGGCGCGTGATCGCCCTTTCAACCTCGGCCAGATCAAACTTTCCACCGGGGCCGTCTACATGCAAAAGCTTGGTGCCGTTTGAGAAGAACTCCGGCGCCCCGCATTCGTCGGTCTCGACATGGGCAAGTTCATGGCAGATCACGCTATGGTAAGAACGGCACAGGGATGCCAACGCCAGCGAATTGGCCGCGGTACCGTTGAAAACAAAGAAGACCTGGCAATCCGTCTCAAAAACATGACGAAGTTGTTCGCAGGCCCGCTCCGTCCAGAGGTCATCTCCATACGAAGAGGCAAAACCGGCGTTGGCGGCCTGCATGGCCTGCCACGCCTCCGGACAGATACCGGCGTAGTTGTCACTTGCAAACTGATTGTATATGCGCTTTTGATCCAAATCTTCCATGCTGTTCTCCCGACCGGAAGTTATCATGCCACATCTGCAATTTAGCATCTGCCCATCTTCGATGCCAGAAATTTTCTGACCTGTATTGATGTCAACAGTTGAATAGTAACCGACAAATGGCTATGATGCTTGATGAACATCTCCATTTTTGCAAGGATCATCCAAGTATGCGTTACAGCCGTATGCGTCTTTCGCATAAAATAGTTCTGATATCGCTGTTTACCTCCGTTGTTGTATTCTTCTCGGTACTCAGGACCCCATCCATGACGGATGATCCGGCCGCAACGCCGGTGGACAAGGGGAGAGAGGATCTCTCGCGGGTTGAGTATCCGAGTCTCCGGAGTATCAAATGGCATGCCAAGTTCATTCAGCCGCAGGAATCGCTCGAATCACTCTTTGGGTCTGACTGGGTTCTGATCGCACGATTCAACCGGATCGACCGCCGTCATGTCTATCCGGGCGTGACGATCAAAGTCCCGGACAGCATCGAGGATATCCGCGCCTATACGCCGATGCCCCGTTTCTACAAACCGGCCGCGCGCCATGAAAAATACATCTTGGTCGATGTAACCGAGCAGTGGCTGGGCGCCTACGAACATGGCAAACTGGTTTTTTCAGCTCCGGCCGCAACCGGTAAAGCTACGACTGAAACCCCTATCGGCCTGTTTCAGATATCCACTCGCGACTTTAACCACACATCGTCACTCTACAAAACGGCCAACGACGAAGAGCAGTACCCGATGGATAACGCCCTTCGCTTTCACATCGGAACAGATAATGTTTCATACTGGCTGCACGCTCGCGACCTGCCCGGACGGCCGGCCTCACATGGCTGTATCGGCCTGTTTGACGAAGAGATGCAAAAACGGGTCTTCGGCACACCGCAGAATCCTGTGCTGCGTGACTCGCAAAAGCTTTACGACTGGGCGGCGGGGGAAGAAGAGTATGAAGATGACAGCGGAGAAGCTGAAGAGCTGGAGGACGGACCGATTGTCGAAGTACGCGGCGACCTGCCCCGCTATCTTGACGAACCTCCGAAGCGACAGCTCGAAACCCGCCTGAACCGGGGAGTGAAATAACGGCATATTTTTTACCATATAAAAAGCAGCTGTCCACGGAACATACTGATAACACGGAACAAAACTTATGGATTAGGCAAAGGAGATGGTCTGCCTGAAAGAGGGGGGGAGAGATAAGGGCGAAGCGGATTTTCACCGTTTCGCCCCTTTTAGACTGATTTCAGACAGGTTTTACCTGGCAAGCCATTTCGCAACATCCTTGGCATGATAGGTTATGATAATATCGGCCCCGGCACGTTTGAAGGCGGTCATCGTCTCCAGCACCACCCTCTCCTCATCTATCCATCCCCGCTCGGCAGCACCCTTGATCATGCTGTATTCGCCCGAAACATTGTAGACCGCCAGCGGCAGATCAAATTCGTTGCGCAGGTCGCGCAGGATATCAAGGTACGGCAGGCCCGGTTTCACCATAACGATGTCGGCCCCCTCTTCAATATCCGCCGCAGCTTCGCGCAGCGCCTCACGGCGGTTGGCCGGATCCATCTGATAGCTGCGGCGATCGCCGAACTGCGGCGTCGATTCCGCCGCCTCCCGAAATGGGCCGTAATAGCCGGAAGCATATTTGACCGCATAACTCATGATCGGGATCGCATCATAACCATTTTCATCCAGCATTTCGCGGATAGCGCCTACCCGCCCGTCCATCATATCGGATGGCGCCACCATATCGGCGCCCGCCTGCACATGCGAGAGCGCTTCGCGCGCCAGCAGCTCCAATGTCGAATCGTTGTCGACATCGCCATTTTTGATTATTCCGCAATGTCCATGGTCGGTATATTCACACATGCAGACATCGGTTATGACCGCCAGCCCCGGCACATTCTTTTTTATTGCACGAATCGTTTCCTGGATGATGCCCGTATCGGAATAGGCGTCACTGCCGACCGCATCCTTGGTCTCCGGGATGCCGAACAGCAGCACCGCCGGAATCCCCAGATCCCGGACCTCTTTGGCTTCGGCGACAATATGTTCGATGGATTGCTGGTAGATACCAGGCATGGAAGAGACTTCTTTTCGGATCCCGCTGCCGAAAGCCGAAAACATCGGGTAAACTAGGTCGTTGACCGAAAGAGATGTCTCGCGAACCATCCGGCGAAAGATTTCACTCCCCCTGATTCTACGGGCACGGAACTGCGGAAAAAACATGATGGAGCCTCCTTGACTCTGACATTTATATTGCCGTTATGGAGTTATAGAGTGGAGAGATAAAACTTCTATTTTTTGCGGCGATCCTGAAGTGAAATAACCTTGGGCGCCCCACCCTCCTGGCGAGACTTCTGTGCACTCTCCTTTTCAGCCTGTTCCTTTTCAATCCGCTCCAACTCGACCGGAGAAACCACCAGTTCCAGACGGAGCGGCGTTCCTCCCATAGTAAAATCGGCGCCTTCAATCTGAAAATCATCAAGGATCCAGGTAAAAACCTGCATCGGAAAGGTAAGCACCAGCAATTTAACCTGCCACCAGCTAGGCTTGACGTCGGGGAGAATTTCCTCAACACGGGCGTAAAAGCCAGGTTTTTCGTCTACATGAATAAGCACCAGGTCATGAATAGTTGCCATTATATTTGCCCTTACACCTTTGATTTGTTTTTTTCGCCATCTTGCCCCGCCCATAGCAGCAGCGGAGTTCCCAGCTGTTCACCGGTCAGGCGGGATGCCTTCCTGATACATTCGCGCAGATCCTGTTCATGCGCGGTCAGAAGCGATCTGTCCTGAGGCGGCAGCTTACCGTCAATTGCATCGCAGATGAACAGAATACAGTCGGCAGGGCGCAATCCCGGTTCCATGGAGCAACCGGCCACAGTTCCATACGGGCAGAGCGGCTTCTGATTAAAATTTGCAGGGAGCGTCATTCCGGCTTTGACATGGGCCATGGCATCAAAACCATTTATCCGGTATTTACCGTTCAAACAGCATTGACCCGCACATTCCAGGCAGACAAAAGCGGCGCCAACCTCTTCAACAACCGCCGCAATAGCTTCTTTCGTCTTCCGATAACGGGTCAATAACCGTGTCAGCTTCAGCCCGTCTTCACCGGGAAGATCCGCGAGCAGCCCTTTGAGGCGCACCGCACCTGAATCCCACAACTGCCGATCATCCACGTGAGTCCTGCTCCGCGCTTTTATTGATTATTCTTCACTGCCTTGCTGAAAAAATTGGTTGAAGCAGTCCGTAAGCCGGGTTCTGTTCCCGATTCGGGTTACCCCTCACCGGGCGATGGTCATTCATCTGGGCATGCCGTTACCGACACCCTCAAGCAACCAACCCGGAGGCACGGGCGGGTCGCCCTTAACGCCCCCCTATTTGGTCTTGCTCCTGACGGGGTTTACCTGGCATCCGGCGTCACCGCCGAACCCGGTGAGCTCTTACCTCACCCTTTCACCCTTACCTGCCGTGGCAGGCGGACTTCTCTCTGTGGCACTTATCCCTGGGGTCGCCCCCGCTGGACGTTATCCAGCGTCATACCCTATGGAGCCCGGACTTTCCTCCACCGGTAAACCGGCGGCGACCATCTGGACTACTTCAACCAAACTCAATGCAGGAGCGCATTTAAGACGCGATAATCGCGCCGGCATGCCGCTCCTGCTACTGCTGCAACTTCAGGATAAGGATCCGCTGACAGTGGGGGCAGGTCAACAGCTCTTCGTATTTGTAGAGGTTGTTGTATAACTGCGGCGGCAGGTGCATGTTGCATCCCATGCAGTAGCCATCCCGGGCAATGGCAAGAGCCTGCCCGCGACGCTGCTCACGAAGAATGGTGAATTTTTTCACCAAACTGGCCGGGATCTCTTTTGCAACGCTTTCCCGACGCACGACATCCGCATCGATATCCGACTGAATCTTATTAATTTCAGCCTGTTTTTCCACAATACGCTGCGCGGTGTTCTCGACAAGCTCATCCAGACTGCTCTTTTTTGCCGCAAGCTCACTGGAGATCTCTTCGATCTGACCGATCTTCTGCAGCAGCTGCTCCTCAATATCGGTTACCTGCTTCCGGGCAGCGGAAATTTCGCGACCAACCGCCTGAAACTCTTTATTGGTCTTGATCTCTTTCATGTTTGTTTCTGATCTGGCGATGTTTTCCAGTTCCGCGGCGTGGGTAGCTTCCAATTCACCCTTATCCGCTTCGCGTTGAGTCAGGCTGGCTTCAAAAGCGGCAACCTCTTCCCGTGCGGCGTCCGCTCCCTGACTGATGCCGCTCAATTCGGCCTGTAACCCGTTCAGAGCGGCCTTATGAGCATCGATCAACTGATCGATCTCCTGCAATTCCACAAGCATTTCCAGTCTCTTTTTCAAATTGATTCCCCTTTGCTACGAATTGGTTTTAACTGTTCCTCTAAATTCGAAACGGATCTGTTTCCGTTCGGCATGCTTCTATCCGGCAATTCGTATAACCGGCCGTGGCAACCGCGCGACCAAGTCGTTCCGTCATTTCATGCACCATGATTATTTCCGTTGGAAAATGGCCGGCGTCAATCAAGGCCAGGCCCAGATCTTCGGCATCACGCGCCTCATGATATTTTACGTCGCCGGTCACCAGCAGATCTGCCCCGGCCCGGACCGCATCGTGCAGCAAAGATGCGCCGCTGCCGCTGCAGAGCGCCACCTTTGAGATCAGGGCAGTCGGATCGCCCACAAAGCGGAGCGCCGGCGCCGACAGAACTTTTTTGAGCCGGGCGGCATACTCCGCCAGAGTAATGGGCTCCGAAAGACGCCCGATCCGGCCGAGCCCCTGTTTTTCTCCATCATTCAGAAGCGGATAGATATCAAAAGCAGGTTCTTCGTAGGGATGAACCGCCAGGAGCGCCTTCACGGCCCGAGGCAAAAGTGCGCGCTCTATCAGCAGCTCAAGCCGCTCTTCATTCACCTTTTCCGGCACACCTACAGCCCCGATAAACGGCGCCGCGCCATCAAGCGGAGTGAACGTCCCGATTCCGTCCGCGGCAAAGGAACAGCCGCGATAATTCCCAAGAGTCACGGTATAGGGGAGCAGTGCCGAGCGGAGCTGTTCAAGCCGGTCAACGGGTACGAAGACCACCAGCTTGACCAGTTCACCAGAGGTTGTAACCTTGAGCGGCACTGAGTTTGAAAGCCCTATTTTACCTGCCAGCAGATCATTAAGACCACCCTTGGCAATGTCATAATTGGTATGCAGAGTAACAATCGACACCCCCCCCCTGATCGCCTTCTGTATCAGAGCGCCATGCGGAGTTGCCGTAGAGATGGACTTGAGCGGTTTGAATATCAGTGGATGGTGAGTTACGAGCAGTTGGCAGGAAGCGGCTATGGCGGAATCTATTACAGCGGGCGTGGGATCAAGGGCGACCATAACGCAGGTCACTTCGGCAGCGGGGTCACCGATCTGCAGTCCGGGATTGTCCCATGATTCCGCCAGCGCCATCGGAGCAATTTTATTAATGATTCCAACTATGTCTGCTACTTTTGGAATTTTCATCGGCTACAATTAAAAAGAGTGCAACCTTTCGGTGTGCACTCTCGTGTTGAGGTATGGTAACGGGACGTTCCCAAATATATGGCCGGCATCCGGCGTTTATCCCTCGATGTATGAAATTGGTGGGCCCACCAGGACTCGAACCTGGGACCAACCGGTTATGAGCCGGTGGCTCTAGCCAACTGAGCTATAGGCCCGTAGGGGAGTTGTATAATAGAGGAGGCGGTCACCCCTGTCAAGCAATTTAAGCGGTTATGCCCGCGAAAGAAAACGGCCGTCGCGGGTATCGACTTTCACTTTTTCACCGGCTTCAAGATAAGGGGGAACACGTATTTTCAACCCGGTTTCAAGAATAGCTTCCTTTGTTTCGGCTGTCGCCGTGGCGTTTTTCATTACCGGCGGCGTCTCCGATACCGTCAGCTCAACGGTCATCGGCAAATCAACGTTGACCATGCGCCCTTCAAACAAGCCCAGAATAACTTCCGTTCCATCGAGCAGATACAGTGAAAGCGGCTCGAACTCTTCAGCCGGCATCTCGAACTGTTCATAGTTTTCAAGATCCATGAATACTCCGCTACCGCCATCGGCATACAGGAACTGCCCCTTATGACGTTCGAAATCGGCCTCATCCACCTTATCTCCGGAGCGGAAAGTTTTCTCCAATACCTGGCCGGTGATCAGGTTGCGGTATTTGGTCTTTACCATTGTGTTGGCTCCACGTGCAGTGGGTGAGCTGATGTTGATATCAACAATCAGGCAGGGGGCGCTGTCCAGCTGAATGACGAGCCCTTTTTTGAAATCGGATGTTGAAAACATAAAAACTGATTCTCCTTGGTTGTGGTTATTTCTTTCGATATTCCGCGGTCGGCCAGAATGGTATGCCGCCACGCGGCGTAAATTCGCCCCGCACCGTCAGCCAGACCGGTTCGAGCAGCTTTACCAGATCGTTGCAGATGCGATTGACGCAGGACTCATGGAACTCGCCATGCATGCGGAACGAGCCCATGTAGAGCTTCAGGCTTTTGCTTTCAACACAGAGCCGGTCCGGTTGGTAGTCAATCACAATTTTGGCGAAGTCGGGCTGGCCGGTTAGCGGACAGAGGCTGGTGAATTCGGGACACTCGATATGGATGGTGCCGACAGCCCCGGCAGGATTCAACTCCGCCTTGGCAAAAGGGTTCGGGAACGCCTCCAGCAGTCCGGCGTCAGGCTTGTCATAGCTGTAGGCGGTAGCGCCGGAGCCGAGAGATTTCAGTTGATCGTGCAATTTCATTTAAGTCACTTCCTGATCCGGCATTGAAAAGGCCGGGTAATATAGCAATAAAGGGAACAGCGGGCAATCATTTTCATGCCGTCACCGGCAGCACACTACCCGCCTCGGGCATCAGATACCAACGCCACTCCGCGGGGAGCATCCCGAGCGCCAGAGTCACGGCTTCATCAACGGTCCGCGCCGGAATCATCCCCATCTCCTCGGCCTGCGCCGCCGGGAACTGCGACACCAGGATAATCCTGAAGCGCTGCGCTTTCTGCAGCAGCGAGAAAGCGGTCTGGCCGTTGATCTCGTACTGTTCCCTGAGCGCCGCTTCAAACTCTTCCAGGCGTTTATGGCGGAACCAGTTAAAGAACGTGCCGTTGCCGAAGCCGTCGCGGCATTCCGCCAGCAGGATCATCACCCCTCCGTCTTTCAATGCCTGCGACGCGTATTCCATCGACTTATGGGCTTGGATGAGATTGATGTCCTTCGGAAAACCGCCACAGGAGGCGACCACCAGATCCCCTTTTTCCGCCAGCGGGTAAGCAAAATGCTTGCTATAGTACCGGCACCCGGCTTCATGCGCTTCACGCCAATCGCCGGCAAAGGCGGCAACTATGCGCTTGTCGGCGGTCAGCACGGTATTGAGGATAAAAGTCGGCTTCGCGAAAGCACAACCTTCGACCATCGCAAGGTGGACCGGATTTCCCTCCAGGCTGCCGGTGGTAGCCAGCGGATTCTTGCCGCTCCCGGCGCCCGGATTAAGCACCGAGAAATGGCTGGCCATACAGGCTTTGCGGCTGGCGATCCCCGGCAGGATACTTTTGCGCCCGCCGCCGAAACCGGCAAAGTAATGAAAACCTATCGTGCCGGTCAGAATAAGACGATCAGCCTCCACAGCCCTGCGGTTGATGCTGACCTTGATCCCGTTCGAGGTGGTTCCGATGAGCGTCAAGCCGTCATGATCGTCGCAGTCGTGATCTACGACCCGTATCCGGCCGTACAGCGAGCCGAGAATCCTCTGGTGTTCATGCTCGGTCTGCTTGCGATGAATGCCAAGAGCGATCAGAATTTCGATGTCGGCATCGGCAATCCCCTGGCGATTCAGGCGCTCAACCAGCAGCGGAAGATAGATCTCGCTCCCGGTATAACGGGTGATGTCCGAGGTGACGACAACCACCTTCTCACCCGGCCTGAAGGAAGAAATAATGTCGCGGCAGTCATCAAGCGCGGCTTCAACAATATCTGCGGGGGATTCATCGACAACGGGCGGTGAAGGTGCGATAACTCCCGCCAGTCGTTCCGGCGGGAGATCGGGAATACAAACAGTTGAGCCGTATTTCAGTTCCATCCGGGGCGTGGCCGGTTAAATCCAGGCATCGCCGCCGTCATACTCATAATCGGCGCCTTTGGTCTTGGGGGAAACCCTGAATTTTGCTTCGCGGGCAAGCCGTTTTACTCGATCGGCTGCAGTCTCCCCCAGATCGGACAGTTTCCCGCGCATTTCGCGTCCCGGCGCCGGGGCCAGCAGCAGAGCAGCAGCGGCGCCGATTACGGCTCCGGAAACAAAAGCGATCACAGCGGCGGCAGCATTATCATTGTTGTTTGACATGACAGACTCCTTTATGAAGAATTTCGATTAAAAAATGGAAAGATGCTTTATTTCTAGCACAACCTCAGCACTCAATAAAAGCAAAATTTACAGCACCCGCGCCAGATGCCGCCGGATCATATCCTCGAAATCGGCGTCACGGCTGCCGCTGTAAACAAGCGACGAACCGATCTCGGCCGCCAGAATCGCACAGAGATACTTTTGCGGCAGCTTCCTGATCCGCTTTCGGTATGAGGCCGAATCCCGCAGCATGCGGGGCAGATGGCTCAAAACAGCCTGGCGGAACGGGGCCTGCAGACAGAGTTCCGGACGGGCCGAAAAAAACTCGAACAGCTGCGTATAGAGCCTGTTGATGTTCTGGCTGACCGTTTCGGATATTTCACTGTAGAGCAGAACGCCGCCCGACTCCTTGTGCCGCCGCAGAATCAGGCGGGCCTCGTCAGCAGCCCGTTTTTCCAGGATAGCCAGCACATCGCCGACATACTCTTCCTTATGTTCCATAAATTCGCGCTCAGTCAGCAGCAGGTTGGCAATAATCTCATAGGATGACGAAATAACGCCGCATTTGTTGGCTGAAGCGTCGCGCATCAGAACGACGCCGCTCTTTTGCAGCAGAGTCCGCGCCTCCGGGGTTATGTAGGAGTTGGCGCCTTCGATAATCACCCTTGACGACGGCACCCCGTCTTCGTCCAGGAATGATCTCCAGTTTTGGTTGTCAATCGTCTCGGGGCGACCACCGGCCGGAATAAACAGATCGGCCTTGACCGTAAAGACCAGGCTGTTATAAAGACGGTTGAAATCATCGATATCCAGCCACTCCTCGACCAGCCCCATAACCGTGCGCATGACCTTGCGGTGCGACTCCTTCAACCCCTCCATACGCCGCCCGGTCCGATAAATAACATACCCCCCCTCACCCAGAAAATCGGGATTGAAGGCATCGAGATCGTCCGCCAGCACGATACGGCGCAACTCGTCATGATCGATGCCGGCCGGATCATAAAGCGCCGCCGTACCGTCCAGAATCAGGCGAACCTGCACTCCGGGACAACGCTGCAGCATGATGCGCAGCGAATTTCCGGCGACATCGCCGTTCGGGCCTCCGGTCATTTTTAACGAGAAACTGTCGCGGCGCATGTCGATCCCGGTCGCATCGCACATCGTTATCTCCGCAAAAGTCACGACACCGGTAGAGGTAACTCCGTACTCCTTGTGGTTGATACCGAAACGTTTGCTCGACATGATGCCAACGCCGAGGATATACCCCCGCTTTCTCGACAGCGCGGCGATCGCCTCGATCATGCCGTCGTGCATATTCTCGTCCGGGCCAATCTCGATCGGCTCGTCATCGCCGTAATAGTCAACAACCCGTCGGTCTTTGGCCTTGCCGTTTTCGGTGATGAAGATGTCCAGAAACGCATTGGCGATACCGTACTGCAGCTTATAGAGCCTGAAATTCTCGACATCGCTCCCGGCCTGTTCCAGATCGGAGGCATCGAGAACCACCGCCAGCTTTGACCCCCCTTCATAGATATCCTTGTTCTTCAGCTGCTGGGTATGGGCCAGGACATATACTTCACGGAAGATGGTATTGGCGGAGGTAATATAATCATCGGCGCTGCGGGCGATAACGGTGCGCCAGCCGCCACGGGCGATATCGGAGAAACCGACATGATACCCGGCGCCGAACCTGCTGAAGAAAAAGGTCACGCGGAACGGCAGCGTCTCCGGAAGATCGGCGGTGTATTCCCTGCCGAGCTGCCGGAGATACCCAGGATCAAGCCGGAAGGCGAGCGCCTGTTTCTCATCGACAAAAAAGTTGGTCTTGAGGGTATGGGTAACCAGCAGCAGGCAGCAGCGGTAGACAGCCCGCCGGACATCATCCAGCCAGCGATGGCCGGTGTTGTACCCATCCACCGCATCCCGTGCTTCGGCCAACGCGGCGGCGTACAGCGTTTCACGGTCGATCAGATCCGGATCGAAACGGAGCCGGAACAGACGAATCAGAAGCTGCGCCATTTCAGGGTGATCATAAAAAGCGCTCTGTACATCCTCCAGCCCGAAACGTTCAGGCAGACCATGAGCCAGGCTGGTATGGCAAAACGCTATAAACGCGTTAACCAGTGCGGCATCTTCCCCGGAGAGGAGCCCTTCCACGACATATTGGCGATATGCCTGTGACGAGGTGGACAGAATCTGCGTCGTGCAGAGTTCCCGCTTCAAACGCAGGGCAAGCGGACTTTCGGGAGTAATGTCTTCCCCCATGCGGCTGATAACGAGAAAAGCTCCGAGGAAGTAGGGATGGACGCCATTTGATATCGTCTGGCAATAGGCCCTGCGAATACCGATGTCAAGCCGGTTGAAGACCTCCAGAAGCTGCAGCAGGAACTCGCCATGCGGAGGGTTGCCGACCGCGAACAGAATCCTTGTCTCCTTGCGCCCCTCGCGTTCAACCTCGGAGACATCCAGAAACAGACCTCCCGAAGCGTTGCCGCGATCGAACAGCCAGACCAGATAGGCAATTCGGGCCGATGGGGACATCCTGAGGTAATTTTCGTTATTCAGCCAGAGTATCTTCAGCAGCCGGTCCAGTTTTTTCAAGTCGAATTGCGGAAATGAAGAGCGCAGCTCCGTCCGCACCTTGCGCAGCAGCGCTGCCGGAATATCTACCTTCTGTTTCAGATTTATCTCGTGATTGCGGCGGCGATCAAACTCAAAACGCTGAATTTCAAGTTCGTCGTTAAGACCGGGCATATTGGCGTCGGAATGTGAAAACATCGCGTATGATATTTCACGTTCACCCACCCGGCGCAAAGTCTCGTAGAACGAGCCGGGACGATTGACGCAAGCGATTACCAGCCGTTTCCTGCGATCGGTCAGGATCAGGTGATGACTATGCCGCAAGCGCCCCATCTCTCTGGCCAGCAGCAGCAGGGCTTCCTCTTCGTCCGACATCGCCTGAAAAAAATAGGAGCTCATATGCTCCTGGAGCCAGGCGGCGTTTTCTTCCGCAACGATTTGGGATGCGTGGGCGCTGCGGCGGATAAGCTTAGGCAAGTGCATGAGGTTCCCCCTGGTGGATGCTGTTGATATGTATTCAGTATAACGCCGATATTCGCAATCGGCAAAGTTTTCTGTCGATATCGGCAGACAAACCTTTTCTTGACCGTATACGGCTTGAATTGCTATAGTCGCGCGCAGTTTATTAAGGGGAACCTGATCGATGCTGATCCTCCGCAATGTACATTATTTGATTCCGTAGGGGCGACGCCGGTGGCTCGCCTCGTTGCCATGGGCCGCAATGGCGGATGTTGCACCAGGGCGACCCACCGGGTACGCCCCTACATTCTGCCTTTGGCAAATAGATTCGTATTAATCGGAAAGAGGAATATTCATGCATTTAGAACAGGGGTGCATTCAGGTCTATACCGGCAACGGCAAGGGAAAAACGACCGCTTCGCTCGGACTGGCGCTGCGGGCGGTCGGACGCGGCCTCAAGGTCTGCGTCTTCCAGTTCATCAAGGGGGGTGGCCGCTACGGCGAGCATCTGGCCGCCGAAAAGCTGGCGCCGCTGCTGACGATCATCCAGACCGGCAGACCGGGGTGGGTCAACACAAAAGACATCACCGAAGACCGCCGCACCGCGCAGGATGCGCTTGTCCAGGCACGCGAGCTGCTGGTCTCGGGCGAATATGACCTCTTTGTCTGCGACGAGATCAACGGCGCCGTCGGTTTCGGGCTGATCGACGTCGAACAGGTGCTGGAGCTGATGCGCCTGAAACCTGAAAAGACCGAACTCGTGCTGACCGGGCGCAACGCTCACCAACTGGTGATTGACGCCGCCGATCTGGTGACCGAGATGGTGGAGATCAAACATTACTATAAGGCGGGAGTTCCGGCGAGAACCGGGATTGAGATGTAGAACGACATAACTCCCCCCACCCCCTCTTAACTTAAGAGGGGGAAAAAGCGTTCTCCTCCCCTTAGTTAAGGGGAGGTCGGGAGGGGTTATGCTGTTGCGTCACTGAAATATAAAGCAGCTTTACCACTAACATACTGGAGGTAATATAAAATGGCTGAAAGAACATTACGCGTACTCGTCGGAAAACCGGGGCTGGATGGGCATGATCGTGGGGCCAAGATAATCGCCCGCGCCTTTCGCGACGCCGGTTTCGAGGTCATCTACACCGGCCTGCACCAGACCCCCGAACAGATCGTCTCTGCCGCGATCCAGGAGGATGTCGACTGCGTCGGGTTGTCGATCCTCTCCGGCGCCCATAACACCCTGCTCCCGAAGGTCACGCAGCTCTTCAACGCCAAGGGGGCCGGCGACATCAAGGTATTCGGCGGCGGCGTCATCCCGGAAGACGACATCCCCGCACTGAAAGCCGCCGGTATCTGCGAGGTCTTCACCCCCGGCACCTCGACCGAAGCCATCGTCGCCTGGGTAAAAAACAACGTTCATCCGAGGGCGTAATTTGGCGAGTGGCAAGTAGAATCAAAGATTTTTGCGACTCGCTACTTGCCACTCACCACTTGCTACTTGCCACTAGCCACTCGCAACATCTGTTGACAATAGACTACAATCCGCTACTATTCAAAATCAGTACAGTTATGTTATCAAAGGCCCGGAGGTGAACGATGAGACGACACGGCAACAGATGGATCAATCGGTTGATGGCGGCGTCCCTGCTTGGAACGGCGCTGCTCTGTACCCCACAAACCGGCACAGCGGCGGAACCGACGCAGTTGGCGCTGGCCGAACCGGCGCAGGACGACCTGCTGATGTTCTGGGAAGAGAAGGAGCTGTACGTTCAGACCGCCACCCGAAGCGAAAAACCGATCACCCAGGTGGCCGAGAACATGACCGTCATCACCGCCAAGGATATCGAGGTGATGAACGCGAACAGCGTCGCCGAAGTGCTGGCCCGCGTCCCCGGCCTTTTCACGGACTTCGGAACCAATGAATACATGTCGGCCGCCCAGTTCCATATCCAGGGGTCTGAACCCCGCCATGTGACCGTGCTGCTGGACGGCATGCAGATTAACTTCCTCTCCTCCGGCAACGCCGAGACCAGCTTCATCCCGCTCCGGATCGTCGAGCGGATCGAGATCATCAAGGGGGCCGCCTCGTCCGCCTGGGGATCGGCGCTGGGGGGGGTCGTCAACATCATCACCCGGAGCACCGGAGATAGCACAGTGCCGAACGGCATGCTGAGCGGCTCGTACGGCGAGGCCGGCTCCCGCGATTACGCCGGCGAGCTGCGCGGCAAGAACGGCCCGCTCGGCTACTACCTCTACGCCGGGCAGACAAACTCGGAGGGGCTGGTCAACAACCGCGACTTCCGCCGCACCAGCGTCTTCGGCAAGCTGCTCCTGACCCCGACCCGCGACCTCGACATCACGATCAGCGGCAGCTTCAGCGATCCGGAGCAGAACGCCGGCGCCGTTCCGGCCGCGTTCGTCAGTGGCAGGACCTTCCTGAGTACCCGCTCCCTGAACGGCGCCGTCGAATACCGCGCGACCCCCGAATTGACCGTGCGGGGAGGAGTCCACCTGCTCAACTCCCATTTTGATCAGCCGGTCTATTTCCTCTCCACCTTTCCCCGCTCCCCCGGCCAACTCCGCGTCCAGAACCTTGTCGATGAGCAGACGCTCGGCGGCGACCTGCGCGCCACCTGGAGCAGCGGCGTCCAGACCCTGACGGTGGGTGGGGAGGCGAGCCACGGCACGATGGATCAGACAACCAACGCCGGGCCGCTCTTCCAGGCCGGAGGCTTCCCGGCATCCGTGCTGATCAATTCCAAACTCGATAAATGGGGCATTTTCGCTAACGACACAGTCGAGTTCGGGCCGTTCGCGGTCACCCCTGGCATCCGCCTCGACCACGACAACCTGACCGGCAGTTTTTACAGCCCGAGCCTCGGCGCGACCTGCGAGCTCGCCGAACATACCGTCGCCCGCGCCTCCGCGGCGCGCGGCTTCACGGCGCCGCCGCTCAGCTATATCGCGGGTGGGGGGCCGTATTTGACCGCCAACAGCGCGCTGAAGGCCGAGTACGGCTGGTCGTACCAGGCGGGGCTCGAATCCGGCCTGGCCAACCTGGTCAATCTGAAGGGGACCCTCTTCCGGCACGAGACCTCAAACGCGCTCTTTCAACCTCCGGCAACAACGGCACAGCCCTCGGCGTACATTAATCAAGGGAAAGTAACCCGCCAGGGGTACGAACTGGAGGCGAGCTCGGTGCCGTTCTACAACCTGTCGCTCAACCTCGGGCATGCCTACGCCCATGTCAGGGAAGACACCGTGCCGAACGGTTATGCCAATCCGTACTTCGACACCTACTCCTGGCTGGCCGGGATCAAGTACGACGACCGCCGCTCGTTCTCGACGCTCCTGACCGGCCGCTACGTCTGGTGGGATTACGTTGCCTCGGCAGGCTTGCCCGCCCCGTAGTACAGCACCTTCATCTGGGACCTGACCGGGACTAAAAAGTTCCAGACCAGCAACAAGACAGTGCTGGAGACGTTTGCGACGGTGCATAACATCTTCGGCGGCGCCTATTACACCAACGGTGGCTACCCCAATCCGGGACGTTGGGTTGAGGGGGGTTTGCGGTTTAAGTTTTAAGGAACTGGAAACCTTACGACATACCGTTTGACATGTAGGGGCGACCCGGCGGGTCGCCATCGATGCTACATCCACCATCGCTGCCCATTGCACCAGGGCGACCCACCGGGTCGCCCCTACGTTTTTTAATCGCGCACCCGGCGAAATAGTCGTGACATCACGCACAACCAGACAGAAAGAGTTAAACCACCCATGCAAAGACAATCGATACCGCTCCCGCTGCTCCTCCTTGCCGTACTTATTTTGACTGCGCTTATCCCCTCACGCTCCCTCGCCGCCGAGGTGCTGGTGGTCGCCGACAGCCAGCTCAGGCCCGCGATGGAGATCATCTCCGGCATCAGGAAGAGCCTCGGCGGTTCGCTGCGGGCTATCTCGCCGGATGAGGCGAAGCGGGGGCTGGCGGAGATCGTCAAGCGCGAACGGGCGCGTGTTGTCGTTGCGCTCGGGAAAGAGGCGCTGGCCGAGGCGCTGGCGCTCCCGACCGGCATCCCGGTGATCTTCGACATGGTGGTCACCCCGCCGGTCATCACCCGCCCGAACACCACCGGCTTCTACCTGGCCACACCGGTCAGGGAATACACCGATCTGATCAGAAAGCACCTCCGCTCGATCCGGCAGGTGACGGTCGTCGGGAGCCGCGACCAGCTATCCCTCCTCGGCCGGGGGGATGCGGCAGCCAACACCGTCCGCGACACCTCGGAGTTCGTCGAGACGATGCGGCGGATGGACGACGCCGACGCGATCCTGCTGCTGCCTGACACAGCGCTGCTGACGACCGCCGCGCTGAATGAGGCCTACCTGATGTCGTTTCGCAAGGGGATTCCACTATTGGGGATTTCTGAGCACAACGTCAAGGAAGGGGCGCTCGTCGCGCTGGTGGTGGATATGGTCAACGTCGGCAAGCTGATCGGCGCAGCCGCCGCCAAATCGCTGAAGGGGATCGATATAGGCCAGTTCCCCCCATCCCCGCCGCGTAAATTCGATATCTACCTGAACACAGCCACGGCCCGCCGGATGAAGATCGATATTCCGGATGAGATGGTGAGGATGGCGAAGCGGGTGTATCCGTAGATCCCGCACACCAAATCAAAATGTAGGGGCGACCCGGTGGGTCACCCTAGGTGCAACATCCACCATCATTGCCCATTACAACAAGGGTGCAAACGCAGGCGGGGCAACCGTTTTGACGATTTGCACCATGGGTGACAGTTGCAACAAAGGGCGACCCACCGGGTCGCCCTTACGGTTCGGTGGATTTCGTCCGCTGATACTCCAGATCCTGCCTGATGACCCTTTCCAGCACCGCATCATAATAATCCCGGCGGCAGTCCACCGCGTCGATCGCGCCGTTGCGGAGCAGCGTCAGCTGGCGGCAGCCGCCGAAGCAGATCGGCAGGTAGGGGCAATCCAGGCATTCGTCCGTTTTCCAGATATCCATGTTGTGCGACTCGCGGTAAGCCGCGATCCCCTCGGCCAGCGAACCGATCCGTAAATGCGGGTAGGCGATGAAGGCGGGGCATTTGTAGTACGACCCGTCGATGTTGATCACCAGCTCATGTTCCAGCTCAACCATGCAGGCCGAAAGCCTCGGCTTCGGGGCCGGAAAGCCGCGCTTCAAGCTCTCTTCGCGCAGTTCGATACCGGCCTCGATCAGCCACGGTTCATACGTGCAGGCGCAGTCGGTGTTGAAGTCGCTTACGACCTTCTCCCCAGCTTTGGGCACCACCGGAGCGAACAGCATCGCGCCGACCCTGGCCGGGTCGATGCCGCGTTCCAGCAGGTCATCGAGCATGCGCGGAAATTCGCGGTAGTTGCCCTGGGTGAAGTTCCCCCCCAGCTGCAGCGTGACGATGTCGTAGATATCGAGCACGTTGCGCATTATCGCCTCGTAGCTGCCGTTCCCCGAAACATAGGGGCGGCTTTGGTTGTGCAGTTCGGCCGGGCCATCGATCGTGATCTTGGCTCCGGTGAGGCCGAGGGCGACCAGCTCTTCGGCGCAGGCGCGGTTCAGCAGCGTGCCGTTAGTGACCAGCGAGAAGGTGAACGCGACCCCGCGCGAGCGGGCGGCCTCCTGCAGCGGCGCGGCGATCGCGCGAATCAGGTCGAGGGAGAGGAGCGGTTCGCCGCCGTAGAAGGTGAGCTGGACCGGCTGCCCCTTGTCGATCCGGTCGCGGCGGAGCGTCTCGACCAGCTGTGCGGCGGTTTCACCGCTCATGTACTCTTTGCCGCGAAAGGCGGCCTCGTAGCAGTAGGGGCAGGCGAGGTTGCAGTCGAGGTTGAGGACGACGATCGCCTTGAACGGCCGGGTCGGACGGGGGATATCGAAAACGGTCCGGAGCTGTTCCCGCTCGGCCGCCCGGTCCTCCGTCAATATGCCGAGCCCGGCCAGGGTGTCCCGCTCCTCATCCGGCAGCGTGCCGTTCCGGGCCGCGTCCAGAAGGTCGTCCGGCAGCAGCACGACCGACGAGCGGATCGTGGAATAGACCATATTCATCCCCGGCTGATCCGGACAGGGGTAGATTTTCAGATAATTTGATAACTGCATGGTTGGGCCTCCGTGTATAAAAGGGCGATAATCAAATTGTAGGGGCGACCCGGTGGGTCGCCCTCGGTGCAACATCCGCCATCGTTGCCCATTGCAACCAGGGCGCAAACAGAGGCGGGGCGTCTGTATTGATGATATCCACCATGGGTGACATTTGCAACCGGGCGACCCACCGGGTCGCCCCTACGGGGAATGCATCGGGTTTTCCTTATCCAATTCCCATTTTAACGGATTGCTGACGATATATTCACGGGCACGGGACAATTCATTATCATCCCTGATTACACGTTCGTAATAATTTCTCTGCCAGACGGGGCAACCGGGATTGTTACGGCATCTGTTTATGCGCTTTGTCGCTATCGATTTAAACTGGCCCAACAGTGCCCCAAGTGAACCTGACACCGACCCCGTAGGGGCGACCCGGTGGGTCGCCCGGTTTTGGCAACAGCCGCCATAGGTGACAGTTACAGCGGGTTCAGTAAAAACTATGATGCCATGAAAATGATTCGGCATGACAACAAATTCGTCGAGAACTACATTCTTTCTGACCGTATCGGCTTTAGCCCATTCTTCGGCAATAATCCGACCCATGTCATTCAATATCATTTCTCCATTCACCATCTCACCAAAGAGACACTCTCTCTGCCATGCGCAGAGTGTGACAAAATAAGCGCCGGCCTGTGAATATTTGTAATCCTTCAGGCGGATGGAATGGCGGTGATGCATGTCAAGATCAAAGGTCATAACATTCCACTTTGGAGGCATCCTGGCGATAATGCATATGCAGGGTCTTATGTTATTCGTAACATTTTTGCAATACGCAATGTAGGGGCGACCCGGTGGGTCGCCCTCGGCGCAACATCCGCCATCATTGCCCATTGCAACAGGGGCGCAAACAGAGACGTGTCTACCGGTTTTGACGATATGCACCATTGTTGCCTGTTGCAATAAGGGCGACCCACCGGGTCGCCCCTACGGGTTATTTTGGGGAATTTTCACAAAAAAAAGGGGGGATCGCTCCCCCCTCCCTTCTGAATCTGTAAAAAGAATCGATTACACAAGCATGTCGAACGCCAACGCACAGCATGCCGTCGGTCCGTCAAATGCGCAATCGTTGCCTTTTTCGAGTACTACCAGGGTGTTTTTTTTCATTTTTGTTCTTCTCCTTCTTTCGGGTTATTATGCCGCCGGGACGGCCTCGTCTCCGGTCGGCTGAAAACTTTGTTAATCCCCACCAAATCATCAGGGAACCTTCTTAATTAAATCGGGGCACCTATAACAGAATTTAAATACTATGTCAATAAAAAAATGCAGCGTTATCACACGGAGCCAAAAGGAGCTTAACAATCGGATTTGGCGTGATAATTTAGGACGGAAATTGTATGCAGTATACTTTTGAGTTTACATCATGGAGAGTACATAAGAACATCACCTTTTTATGAAGTAAAGGGTCAGGGTGCGAAGGCAGCGGTGCTATTTTGGGCACTGGCTTCCCGCTTATCCGGCCTTCAGCCATCGATACAATATCCGCCATGGTTGTCAATTGCAACAAGGGCGACCCACCGGGTCGCCCCTACATCGGAATTTCATTGTTTTGATTGATCTTTTATTAATTATTCCCTATAGTCGCGCAGTTTATATTATTGATGAGAAAGTACCCCGTGCCCCACGCCATCCTTTATATCCTGTTCGGCATCCTGCTGATCGCCGCTCCCTGCCGGGCGGCGGAGGTGTTGATAATCGCCGACGCCCAACTCAAGCCGGTTATGGAAGTGACCCAGGGGATGCACAAGACCCTGCGCGCCTCGACCAGAACCGTTGCTCCGGCCGACGTGCGCGGCACTCTCGCCGCCGTCGTGCAGCAGGAGAATGCGCGGGTCGTGATCGCGCTCGGGCGCGAGGCGCTGGCCGAGGCGCTGAACCTCCCCCCTTCGATCCCGGTAATTTACGATATGGTGGTGACCCCGCCGACCATCAGCCGCGCCAATACCGCCGGTTTCTATATGGCAACCCCGGCCAGCGAATACGCCGATCTGGTGCGTAACCATCTGCCGGCGTTGAGACGGTTAGCGGTGGTGGCCAGCCGCGACTTCCTGAATATGCTGGCCGGCAACGTTCCCGCCTCGGTCAGCGCCCACACCGTCAAAAGCATGGTCGAGTTCGTCAGTATGGTCAAACAGCTGGATAATGCCGATGCGATCCTGCTTTTGCCGGACAACAACGTCATGAACGCCACCGCCCTCGAAGAGGCCTATCTGCACTCTTTCCGGCGGCGCATTCCGCTTTTGGGGATTTCCGAGCGGCATGTCAAGGAGGGGGCGCTGCTGGCGCTAGTCGTCGATATGACCAATGTCGGCAAGGTTATCGGCGAGTATGCGACAAAAGCCTTGAAAAGCGGCAATGTCGGACAGTTCCCCGCATCCCCCCCCCGCAAGTTCGAGCTGTTCCTGAATATGGGGACGGCCCGCAAGATGAACATCAGCATCCCGGACGAGGTTGTGCGGATGGCCAGAAAGGCGTACCCATGAACAGGTTGCGGCCGATAATGACCTTCCGGATCAAGGCGCTGCTCTTCATGATCCCGCTCCTGCTGATAATGTCGTTCTTCCATACCTGGGAGTCGATCCGAGTCGGCAAGGGGATTTTCAGGAGCGAGATCATCAAGCGCGCCGAGGCGATCACGACCCTGGCGACCAAGACCGGCGAACTGCCGGTCCTCTCCGGCAATCTGGAGCTATTAAAAAGCACGGCAGCCTTCCTTAAATCCAACTCCGAGGTCGCGACGGTTACCTTCTACGACAACCGGATGGAACAGCTGCTTCACGACGGCAAGCTGCTGACCCACCACCTGACCGCCCCTCCGACGACGCCCGTTCTTTCGATGACAGAGGAACAGGACACCTTTGTCTTTTACGCTCCGGTCTTCACCGAGAAGACGCAGGAGGATTTCGACATCCTCAGCGGCTTGGATGGCGGCAAGAAGGTCAAGGAGACCATCGGCTGGATCAGGATCGGTTTTTCCAAGGCATCGCTGCACAGTAATGAGCGAATCATCGTGGCGCGCGGCATCGCGCTGTCGCTCGCCTTCGCCGTGGCGAGCTGTTTCGCGGCGTTCTTCCTGATGGGGGTAGCCACCCGCCCGCTGCGCCAGATCGTCAAGGTGGCCGATGACGTTTCCCACGGCAATTTCAGCCGCGAGTTCAATATCCACCAGCACGACGAGGTGGGAGCGCTGGCAAACTCATTCTCCGCGATGCGCGACACCATCCGCAAGGTTTTGCTGGAGACGGACGGAATGATCGTTGCAGTACGGGAGGGGCGCCTTGACAGCCGCAGCGATGCCGGACAGTTCGAGGGTGAGTGGCGCAAGCTGGTGGAAGGTGTTAACGATCTGACCGGGGCGTTCGCCAATGGCGTGGTGGAGCTGCAGAGTGCCAAGGTAGCGGCCGAGACCGCCAACCTCGCCAAGAGCGACTTCCTGTCGAGCATGAGCCACGAACTGCGCACGCCGTTGAATGCGATTTTGGGGTATGCCCAGATCCTCAAGCATCAGGAAAACCTGACCGAAGCCCAAAAACAGCAGCTTGGGGTCATGCAGAGCAGCGGCGAGCACCTGTTGACCCTGATCAACGATATCCTCGATGTCGGCAAGATCGAGGCCCGGAAGATGGATATCGAGGAGATGCCCTTCGATCTCCCGGCCCTTCTGCGCCAGGTGTTTAACCTGACCCGGCTGAAAGCCGAAGAGAAGGAACTCCGCTTCCTCTACGAAGAGCTGTCACCGCTCCCCCCCTATGTGCGCGGGGATGAGCGCAAACTGCGCCAGATCCTGCTGAACCTGCTCTCCAACGCGGTCAAGTATACCCGCCGGGGGAGCGTGACCCTGCGCGTGGCGTATGATGAGGGGGATGGCACACTTCGCTGCGACGTGATCGATACCGGAGTCGGTATCCCGGACGACAAGCTGGAGGCTGTCTTTGAACCGTTTACCCAGTTAACCGGTGATGGTCAGATGCGCGAGGGGACCGGACTCGGCCTGAACATTACCCGCCGCCTGCTGGAACTGATGCATGGCAGCCTGACCCTGGAGAGCACGGTCGACAGTGGGAGTATCTTCAGTATGGCGCTGGTGCTGCAGCCGGTGTCCGACCCGGAGCGAGCGCTGGTGAAGACCGAAATTTCCGTGACCGGCTACCATGGCGAGCGCAAACGCATCCTGGTGGTTGACGATACGGTGGGTAACACCTCGATGCTGGTTTCCTTGTTGGAACCGCTCGGTTTCAAGGTCGATACCGCAGCGAACGGGGAGGAAGCGCTGGGCATGCTGCGCGAGCGGCAGCCGGACCTGGTGCTGATGGATCTGGTGATGCCGGTGATGGACGGGCTTGAAGCGACCCGGCTGATACGGTCCGATCCGCAGTTTGACCGGACCGTGATCATCGGCGCCTCGGCCTCGGTAACCGACAGCGGCCACAAGGGAGATTTCATCAAGATCTGCGACGATTTCGTGATCAAGCCGATCCGCATCGACCTGCTGCTGGAGAAGATCGGCAGACGAATGGGGATCGAGTGGGAAAGCGTCGAGGTCGTCCTGCCGGCCAGGGAAACGTTCACCGGGCTGGATGACGGAGAGATGACGACCCCGCCGCCGGCCGAGCTGGATGAGCTGCTGAACCTGGCCATGAGGGGAGATATGGCTGGTGTGGAGCGCTGGGCCGCCGGACTGGAGACGCGGGATGCCGGCTACCGCACTTTTGCCGGAAAGTTGAAAGAGCTTGCCGGAAGTTTCAAAACCAAGGCCGTTCTGGCACTGGTTAAACGATGCCGTGGAGAAGCGATATGAGTCATGATGACCAGAATGCACACTGTACAGACGGACGCGAACCGATAATTCTGGCTGTTGACGACGATGCCAACAACCTGGCCGTGATCCGCGATTGCCTGACCAGGTTCAACTACACCGTCCTGATGGCCGAGGATGGCGAGAGCGCCCTCGAACGCGCCGATTATGCCCGCCCCGACCTGATCTTGCTGGATATCATGATGCCGGGCATGGACGGCTACGAAACCTGCCGCAGATTGAAGCTCCTGCAGAGCTGCCGCGATATCCCGGTGATCTTCATGTCGGCCCTGGCCGAGACCGTGCACAAGGTAAAAGGGTTGGAGGCGGGTGCGGTTGATTATGTCACCAAGCCGTTCCAGCAGGAGGAGCTATTGGCCAGGGTTGGGGTGCACCTGAGTATCCGCGATCTTAACCGCCGCCTGAAGGAGGCCAACGAACTGCTGGAGGCACGGGTCGAGGCACGTACCATGGATCTGTCGGTTGCCAACCGCCTGCTGGAAGATGAGATCGCCGAACGCCAGGCATCGCAGGAACAGCTCCAGGAGCAGGCCGTTATCCTGGAAGAGAAAATTGTGGAGCTGCAGACAGCGCAGGAAGCACTGAGCTCCAGTGAACAGCAGCTCAGGCAATCGCAGAAGATGGAAGCGATCGGCACCCTCGCGGGAGGTGTGGCTCACGACTTCAACAATCTCCTGACAGCGATCATTGGTTTCGGCGGCTTGCTGCAGACCAAACTGGCGGAAAATCCCCCCCTGCGCCTTTATGCCGATAATATCCTGAGAGCGGCCGATTCGGCCGCCAGGCTGACCCAAAGCCTGCTGGCCTTTAGCCGCAAGCAGACTATGGAGACCAAGCCGGAGGAGATCAACAAGATTGTCACGACCATAGACAAGATTCTGCGCCGGGTAATCGGCGAGGATATCGAGTTCCACTGTTCATTTTCCCCCGAAGAGTTGGTGATCATTGGTGATTGCGGCCAGATCGAACAGGTGCTGATGAATCTGGCGGTTAATGCCCGCGATGCCATGCCCACCGGAGGGGTACTCAGCCTTATGACGGAGCGCCTGGAACTGGCGGAGGAGCTCCACGGCTCGGCGCTCAAGCCCGGATCGTATGCCATGATTTCGGTTTCCGATACCGGGTGCGGAATCGACGAGACGACCCGCCAGAGAATCTTCGAGCCGTTCTTCACGACCAAAGAGATCGGCAAGGGGACCGGTTTGGGACTCTCCATCGTTTACGGGATCATCAAGCAGCATGGCGGCGAAGTAAACGTGTACAGCGAGATCGGCAAAGGAACATGCTTCAAAATATATCTGCCGCTGGCGCCGCCAAACGAGACGAGTCATGTGAGCAAACCGGCGGCGCAAATGGTGGGAGGGACGGAGACGATCCTGTTGGCCGAGGACAATGACGGCGCCAGAAGTTTCATGGTCCATGCCCTGAATGAATACGGCTATCACGTGATAGAAGCGGTGAATGGCGAGGATGCGCTGGCAAAATATTACGCCGACAGCGGCCGGATTCAGCTCATTCTAATGGATGTGGTTATGCCCAGGATGAACGGACGCGAAGTATTCGACGCGATCAGGAAAGAGGGGGGGAAAGTCCGGGTGCTCTTCTCCAGCGGCTATACCGCCGACATCATCGAACAGAAGGGAATGTTAGAGGCGGGGGCCGGCTTTCTGACCAAACCGGTCACGGTTCCGGCGCTGCTTGCGAAAGTCAGGGAGTCGCTGGACCGGGATTAATGCAATAAAATGACGTCCCTCTCTCACCTCGTATGAATTTATGGTGACAACAGTGCATCAATTTTTCGCAGCCCTTCCAGCGCCCCGCATGGCAGCGATATATGGGGCGGTTTTATCTCCGGTTCGCGGGGGTTGATGCGAATGACCGTGGCATGCTCCACCATCCAGCCGATTCGTTCCGATGTCGCCCGGATGGTGGGTATGGCGCTCCCCGCTCCCATTTCGATAACCGCAATGCGGCGGTCGGCATTTTTTGCCAGGAAGCGGTCAAAAGCTTGTTCCTGAACACGGGTCCGATCCGGCAGCCATGACCAGTCACCGAACATCAGGATATTCGGGCGGCTGACCTCTCCGCAGCCGGGACAGCGAGGAAGTGGCTGACGGGCACGCATGGTCGCTTCATCAATCGTGATAACCTCATCGTTGTGCCAAATGGCGCTGCTGCAGGGGGTCTGACACTGCAGACAATGTATCGAACCATGCACTTCATGGACCCGCTCCTCGTCATAGCCGGCTTTCTGGAACTGACCATCCACATTGGAAGTGATTACAAAATATTCCGCACTGTTCCTCTCAAGCCATTTTTTGATGATATGGAAACCTTCATGCGGAACGGTCTCCCGGTACAGATTGGTGCGGTGTCCGTAAAAGCCCCAGCCAAATGAAGGATCATCGGCAAAATGCTGCGGGTTGGCGCACTCGACAAAAGAGAGCCCGAGCCGGGCATAGGCAGGATACGCCTTCCAGAAACCGTGATCACCGCGAAAATCCGGCAGGCCGGAATCGACTCCCATCCCCGCCCCGGCGGTAATGACAAAAACTTCAGCTTCGCTGATCACCTCGGCGACGCGCTTCAACATATTTCATCCTCCACTATCTCCAAAAGTCCACAGTATAAAAACCTATATTGCAGATTGTTTATCTTGACAATATATCGCCCTAAAAGTGACGTGACAAGAGTTATATAAGTCGTATTAACAGCCGCTTGCCACAGTAGCACGAAATATCGATTTTGATACTTGACACCTAAATCAGAACTCTATATTTTGATCGTGTTACGAATATGCAAAATATGTGATTTGCGCAGGAGTGGATCATGCATATGGCAGACGCATTACTTTCACCAGCTGTCGGCGGCACGATGTGGGCCGCTTCGGCCGCAACCATCGCCTACTGCTCCAATAAAGTCCGTTCCGAGATGGATAGCCGCAAGACTCCTCTGATGGGAGTTTTGGGAGCGTTTATCTTTGCAGCGCAGATGATCAATTTCACCATTCCGGTCACCGGCTCCAGCGGGCATCTTGGCGGGGGGTTGATACTCTCGATTCTTCTCGGCCCGTATGCCGCCTTTCTGACCATCGCCTCGGTGCTGGTGGTTCAGGCGTTCTTTTTTGCCGATGGCGGTTTGCTGGCGCTTGGCTGCAACATCTTCAATCTCGGTTTTTTCCCCGCTTTCATCGCCTACTCTCTCGTCTACAAGAAGATCGTCGGCAGATCTCCTTCTCCGGCGCGAATATCGGTCGCATCTGTGGCTGCCGCCGTAATCGGGCTGCAGATGGGAGCCTTCGGCGTAGTCGCGGAAACCGTGGCGTCCGGAATTTCCTCGCTCCCGTTTTCGACATTTGCTCTGATAATGCAGCCGATCCATCTGGCAATCGGCATCGTCGAAGGGGTGGTAACCGCTTCGGTCATCTCATTTGTGTATAAAGCCAGGCCCGACATCATCCGGAGTACGTTCGAAGCCCGTCCGGTCGGCAATCTGCGCAATATTGTGCTGGCATTTTTGGTTCTGGCCGTGGTAACGGGCGGTTTTGTTTCATGGTTTGCCTCAAAAAATCCGGACGGCCTGGAGTGGGCCATCACAAAAGTCACTGGGCAAGAGGAGCTGAAGAGGCCGGAACAGTGGCTGCATGGAGCCTTGGCGACATTGCAGGAAAAGGTTGCCCTCCTGCCGGATTATTCGTTCAAAAAGCCGGCAGAAAAAACCACGGTAATTCCTGAAAGCATGGGACAAAAAACCGGAAATACTAAAACCGAAACGAGCAAACTGGGAACCAGCGTTTCCGGGATCGTCGGCGGAGTGCTGACTCTCGGGCTGTCGTTATCAATCGGTTATATGCTCAAGCGGAGGGGCCGGACTACCTGAAACGTCGCTGAAACAGCTGGATAGACAGCAACAATCCTCCTTGACAGGATGTAGCGAGCGCGGTATTCTGGCCAACAAGTACTATTTGCCGGTTTTATGACAATTGAATAACGGATCAGGGTGCCCGCAAGGGCTTGATAGGGAAGAGGGGTGTAGTTCCCCCGCGGACCCGCCGCTGTAAGCGATGACAAAAGGCATTATGTCACTGGTCAAATGACCGGGAAGGCGCCTGGAGGATGAATCGCAAGCCAGAAGACCTGCCATTGATCCCAGCACTCAACAGTTCCCCTTTGGTAAAGGGAGAGTGAACCATTATCAGACTTTGAATACGAAAAGTCCGCATACTGCTTCGGCAGCTGCGGACTTTTTTTGTGCCATTCATTAGCAGTCAGGGAGAGATATTCATGCATATCATGGAAGGCTTTTTGCCGGTAAAGCATGCCATCGGCTGGAGCATCGCATCGGCTCCATTCGTCGCTTTCGGACTCCATTCGATCAATAAAAAAATCAAGGAGAACCCGGAGCGGCGGATGCTGCTCGGAGTTGCCGCCGCGTTCACCTTTGTCCTCTCGGCGCTGAAGATGCCATCGGTCACCGGCAGCTGTTCGCACCCCACCGGCACCGGCTTGGGAGCCATACTGTTCGGACCGACAGCCATGGCCCCCATCGGCGCGGTAGTGCTGCTGTTCCAGGCGTTCCTGCTGGCGCATGGCGGGCTGACCACACTGGGGGCCAACATTTTTTCGATGGCGATCGTGGGACCGTTTGCTGCGGCCGCGATCTTTCGCATGGCGACAGCGGCACGGCTCCCGTTCGGAGCTTCGATCTTCCTGGCCGCTTCGCTGGCCGATCTGCTGACCTACGTGACCACCTCGGCACAGCTGGCGCTGGCGTTCCCCGATCCGGCCGGCGGCTTTATCGCTTCGTTTGCCAAGTTTGCCGGAGTCTTCGCGATCACCCAGATACCGCTGGCGATCAGCGAAGGGTTCCTGACCGTGGTGGTTATGAATGCCCTTGTCCGTTTTAACGCTCGGGAGCTGCAGGAGATGAAAGTTACGACGGCAGAGGAAGCGCGGGCATGAAAAAATACCAAAACCTGCTGATGATGATTGCCGTGGTTGTACTGGTTGCGGCACCGCTCTGGATGGTCAAAAAGCCCAAACCGGGGCCGGACGGCAAAGTGGTGGAAATATTCCGGGGAGCCGACGATCAGGCCAAGGATGTCATCGGCGCAGTCGCACCTTCATATAAGCCCTGGTTCAAATCGCTGATGGAGCCACCCAGCGGAGAGGTAGAAACACTGCTCTTCGCGCTTCAGGCCGCTCTCGGAGCCGGTTTTATCGGATATTTCTTCGGGGTTTCCAGGACTCGCGCCCGGATGCGTCGCGAACAGGAAACGGAAGCGCCGTGCTGACCGAACAATCAGCCTATACAAACCGCTGGCGGCAGGTATCACCAATCGCCAAGGGTTGTTTCTCCCTCTGCGGCATGATTGCCGCTTTTGCCGCAGGTTCGCCCGAAGCGGCTCTGCTGGTTGCGTTCATCATGGCCATGGCAACGATCTGCGGTGCCGTTATCCCGCCGGTACGTTATCTGCGGGTGGCCGCTCCGCCGCTTGTCTTTCTGGCGGCAAGCACTCTGTCGCTGCTGATTTCGCTCGATTTCGGTCGCGCGGCAGGCGGAATATCGTTTCACCCCGCTCTGACGGAGTTTCCCCGTATCGCCCAGGCCGCCTGCCGCTCTCTGGCCTGCCTGACCGCGCTGCTTTTTCTGGCGCTGACCACGCCGCTGTCGGATATCATTTCACTGCTGCGGCGCTGCAAACTGCCGGATACGCTGCTCGACCTGATGACCCTCTGTTACCGCACCCTTTTTGTCCTGTCCGAAGCGGTGCATGAGACCATCACCGCCCAGTCGGCTCGCCTCGGCTATGCCACTATTTCACTTTCACTCCGCTCGCTGGGTGGGTTGGTTGCAAACCTGACTGTGCAGGTCTGGCAGCGTTCGCAGGCGCTTCACCTGGCCGCCCAGGCGCGTAACAACGACGGCGCGCTCCGTTTTCTGGAGAACCGCTTCGCCCACACATCACGGAACACCGCCATCGCCGTCGTTGCCGGCAGTGTGATGATTGCCCTGGCGGTAACGCTTTGATGAACGATGCCATTTTAAAACTTGAGGATGTCTCCTATCGCTACGCCGACGGCACACGCGCCCTGGACGCCTGCTCCCTGACGATACGCCGCGGCACGCGCACCGCCGTACTCGGTGCTAACGGCGCCGGCAAGACCACGATGTTTCTGCATTTAAACGGCATCCTGCGCCCCTCGGCCGGACAGGTTTACCGGGAGGGAATGCCGCTCGATTACAGCCGCGGCGGTTTGCGGAATCTCCGCTCAAAGGTCGGCATGGTGTTCCAGAACCCGGACAGCCAGCTTTTTTCCGCCAGTGTGCGGGAGGATGTCTCCTTTGGCCCGATGAACCTCGGGTTGGAAGAGGCAGTTGCGCGGAAGCGAGTGGAAGAGGCGCTGCTGGCGGTGGGGATGGCGGAGTTTGCGGACAGACCGGTTCACAACCTGAGTTACGGACAGAAAAAACGGGTCTGCATCGCAGGGGTACTGGCAATGCAACCGGAAATTGTCGTTCTTGACGAGCCGATGGCCGGCCTTGACGCAGTGATGCAGGAAGAGCTGACAACCGTTCTCGAACGGTTGCACGCAGCCGGCATGACTATCGTCATCGCAACCCACGACCTTGATTTTGCCTACGGATGGGCGGATGAGGTGGTTGTGCTGCAGTCGGGGCGGTTACTGGCGCACGGGACTCCGGCAGAGGTGCTTATGCGGCCGGAAGTGCAGGGCAAGCTGGGCGCTACGCCGCTCGTGGCGGAAATAACCCGTTCACTTTCCTTGATCGGCATCGATCTTCGTGATAATGGATATCTGCCGCGCAGTAAAAATGAATTGCTGAAGGCAATCGCCGCACAGACGAGACAGGAGGATTCACTATGATCATCGTAACCGGAGGAGCAGGCCTGATCGGCAGCGCCGTGGTTCAACACTTGAACAGACTGGGCAGGGAAGATATCCTGATCGTGGATCACCTCGACCATACCGATAAATGGCGCAATCTGCCGCCGCTTCGCTTCATGGACTATATGGAAAAAGATGCCTTCGAGCGGCTGCTGGATGTCGGTTCCCTGGCCGGACGCCTGCCGGGCGACCGTGGGCTGGATGCGGTCATTCACCTGGGTGCCTGCTCGGCCACGACCGAACCGGATGCCACCTATCTGATCAGAAACAACTTCGAATATTCCCGCAAGCTCGCCCTGGCCGCAGTGACCGCCGACGCCCGCTTTATCTACGCTTCAAGCGCCGCAACATACGGTGACGGCGAGCACGGCTTTGTCGATGACGACAGCCGGCTGCCGGAACTCCGGCCGATGAACATGTACGGCTACTCCAAGCAGCTCTTCGATCTCTGGGCAATGCGTCAGGGGCTCTTGGGCAAAATTGTCGGCATCAAATATTTCAACGTCTATGGCCCCAATGAGCAGCACAAAGGAGAAATGCGCTCGCTCGTGCTGAAGGCTTACGAGCAGATCGGCGCAACCGGCAAGCTAAAGCTATTCAAGTCGCATCGTCCGGAATATGGCGACGGCGAGCAGCTGCGCGATTTCATCTACGTCAAGGATGCTGCCGCGATGACGCTCCATTTTTTTCAAAACAGCACAGCCGGCGGCATTTTCAACGTCGGCGGCGGCACAACCGTCAGCTGGAACCGCCTGGCCCGCGCCGTATTCACAGCCATGGGCAAACCAGTCAACATCGAATATATCGATATGCCGGAATCGATCCGCAACACCTACCAGTACCTGACCTGCGCCGAAACGGCGAAGATCCGCGCGGCGGGGTATGCGGAGCCGGTCATGTCGGTGGAAGATGCGGTATCCGATTACATCAGGAATTATCTTGTGCCGGGCAAAAGGCTGGGTGACTGATATAGTCATTACTGCTGGTCAACTGATTCATTTATATTCATCATTCCATATTTACAGGTATAGCCCATGTCCCTCGCAGAGCAGGTTTTAGAAGGCAACATCCGCGCCGCCGCACGGCTGATGCGCGACATCGACGATAGCCGCCCACAGGCGATTGACGAGCTCAAACAACTCTACACCCGCACCGGCGGCGCGTATATCATCGGCATTACCGGCCCTCCAGGCGCCGGCAAATCTACGCTGGTAGATCAACTTACCGCCTCGTTCCGCGGCCGTGGAAAAAAAGTCGGCGTGGTCGCTATCGATCCGACCAGCCCTTTTACCGGCGGCGCGATTCTGGGCGACCGCATCCGCATGAACCGGCACTCCTGCGATGAAGGGGTGTTTATCCGGAGCCTGGCCACACGAGGCGCGCTGGGGGGGCTTTCGCGCTCGACCTCCGATGTCGCACTGGTAATGGACGCCCTCGGTATGGACATCGTTATTATCGAGACGGTCGGCGTCGGTCAGGATGAGGTGGATATCGTCAAGGAAGCGCACACGACCTGCGTCGTGATGGTGCCAGGACTGGGTGACGACATTCAGGCCATCAAGGCCGGTATCCTCGAAATCGGGGATATCTTCGTCGTCAACAAGGCGGACCGGGACGGAGCGGACCGGACAGCCCGTGAACTAAACACAATGCTGGAAATGCGCCACGCCCTGGAGGGGAGTTGGAGCCCGCAGGTGATGAAGACAGAGGCACAGCGCGGTACCGGCATAAACGAACTTACCGACGAAATCATGGCCCACCGGGATTTTATCCTGGCAAGTGGCAGCATCAACAATTTTCTGCGCGAGCGCAACCAACGTCATTTCATGGATGTCCTGCGTGACACCCTTTTTAAAAAGGCCCTGTTATTCATTGCAAATAACGAATCTCTCGACAGCATTGTGACCCGCATGGGTGACCACACCCTCGACCCGTATTCAGCCGTTGAAGAGATCGTTTCGAAAATCATGCCGGATGCCGATGATCGCGATAAAGTTTAGACGTTGAGTTTTTTACTATTTGCTCTATACTTGGCTCAAGAAACATCCGATTACCCCATTTTGGAGAAAATCATGCCGCTGACCGGAATCGCCCTGATAATCATAGCCGCAGCAATCTGTATCCTGGTGTTGACCTTCATCCCTACCCTCCTGGCGATCAAACGAGCCGCCGTCTCGGTGGATGACCTTGCTAAAATGGTTCAGAACGAACTGAAGCCGACACTGCAGGAATTAACCGGAGTGCTGGCGGAAATGAAAGTCGTTGGCGGCGGTGTGGCCGAACACGCCGATGATGTCAAACGCTTCATGTCGGAACTGGGAGAGGTCGGCTCCAATCTGCACACGATCAACCGCACGGTAGGAGTTGTCACCGGAGTTCTCAATACCACTTCGGTCTGGGCGACCGGAGCAAAGGTTGCAGGAAAATATATGTTTGAACGATATCTAAAAAAACGGGGAGGTTTGTAATCATGTCAGACAAATGTGACGTATCGGCAGGAACTGTATTGGTATCGTTTATAGCCGGAGCAGCAATCGGGGCCGGACTGGCTCTTTTGTATGCACCGAAAAGCGGGCGCGAAATGCGTGAAAACATCCTTGACTTGACTGAAGACGCGGTTGACAAGATCAAGGAGTACGCCAAGGAAGCGCAGGAAAAAATCAAATCCGCCGTTGAGGATGGCAAGGAGACCTTCACGGAGAAGAAGTCCGTCCTAGCATCCGCTATCGAGGCCGGTCGCGAAGCGATGCAGAGAGAGCGTGTTTAAGCGCCGTAAGCAGCAACTTACTTGAACAAAAGAGCCCACCCTCCGGTGGGTTTTTTTGTTTCTGTTTCGCAAGATGCGGGAACTCCGCTCAAGCTTGAGTCCGACAGGCTATCCGTCAGCGGATGCCCGTTTTTCAAGGGGTTTCGTGTCATTGACTTTCATGGCGGCTTCATTTATACTTCCCTACCATGAAAAAGTCCCATCTCCATTTATACGTCGTTATCGTTCTTGCGGCCCTGCTCCATGCTCTGCCCGCCGCCGCGACAGAGCCGATTCAGCCTCTGCTGGCCGAGTTGACAAGACCGAATGCGACGTTGCCTGGAGCCGTTGAAGCGCCCTCACTGGTTTCCGATGATGACCGAACGGCAGCCGAATCCGAGGATACCTCGCCTGTAGCAGCGATCTTTTCGCTTGAAGAGTTGCGTAAAACGAATGACGATGGCGGCAACTTTGAACTGCCTGACACCCACCTCCCGGCTTCCGACATCCCGTTGACCCTGAACAGCAAGGTCGAATATTTTCTTTACTATTTCCAGACCACCGGCAAACAGGCCTTCTCGCGCTGGCTCTCACATTCTTCCCGATATATTCCGATGATGAAAGAGATTCTGAAGCGTGAAGGGATGCCGGAAGATCTGGTTTATGTCGCGATGATCGAGAGCGGCTTCCAGATGCAGGCCCGTTCCTGGGCCAATGCGGTCGGCCCCTGGCAGTTTGTCTCGGGCACCGGTCGGCGTTATGCCCTGCGAATCGATCAGTGGGTTGACGAACGCAAGGATCCGGTCAAGGCAACAACCGCCGCCGCCATTTACCTGAAGGAGCTGTACGGCCTGTTCAAGGGCGACTGGTATCTGGCTGCCGCCGGTTACAATGCCGGTGAAAACAAGATTCTGCGAGCAATCAGCATGTATAATACCAGCGATTTTTGGGAAATATCGCGTGGTTCCTATTTGAAGCGCGAGACCAAGGAGTATGTCCCCAAGCTCCTTGCTGCTGCCATAATTGCCAAAGATCCTGCCCGCTACGGCTTTACCGACATCGCTTACCTGACACCGATCGAATATGACACCGTCACGATTCCGTCACGCACCAACCTGGATCTTGCGGCAAAACTGATCGGCACGACTTACGAGTCAATTAAAGAGCTGAATCCGGATCTCCGCCACTGGTGTACCCCCCCGAATTATCCTGACTACCAGCTCAGAATCCCCAAGGGGAGCAAGCTTGCATTTGAGATCGAGTATGCAAAGATCCCAGAAGATCAGCGTTTCACTGAACGGGTTATGTACAGCCGTTATCAGGCCCGCAAGAAGGATTCGCTCAAAAGCGTGGCCAAACGCTACGGAGTTACACCGGCAATACTGGCCGAGCTGAATGGCATCAATCTCAAAAGCCGCATTGCCGGGAGATCACTGATCGTGCCGGTCAAGGAGACCGTGGATTTCAGTCACGAAGGACGAACGTCCCGTACGGCAACAAAAGGGAGCTACGCAAAATATTACACCGTAAAAAGTGGCGACACCATAGGTTCGCTGGCCAAACGCTTCAACGTATCGACCAAACTGCTGGCCGCCTGGAACAAGCTGAAAACGAAAGTCGCCCTCAAGCCGGGTCGGCGCATAATTATCGCAAAATTCACTAAAAAGAACGGAGAGATGGTTCCCGCAAAAACCGAGGGCTGACTCCCGTTTATCCCATTGCTTCAATATTATGAGAGGAATTCCCGATGTATAACATTCTTATCTCCGCAACAGCAGCTGTTGCCGTGCTGCTGATACTTGTCCTTGTCCTCAAACTGGCCTGGTGGGGCTCGCTGCTGGTTGGCCTGATCGTCTTCGCAGCGGTCTTTGTTCTGTTTTCGCGCATCACGATGAAGAAGGTCATGACCTCCATCGAGACCGCCGGCAAGGACCTGCAGGCCCAGCCACCCCGCTTTGAAAAAGCTATCCGCGAACTGAAAGACGCTCTGCAGTACAGCAGATGGCAGCTGTATGTGGAGGGGCAACTGCACTCGCAGATCGGCATGATTTACTATATGAAGCGCGACTTCTCGAATGCTTTCCCGCATCTGGAAAAATCCTTCTTTAAAAACTGGGCCGCCACCGCCATGCTTGCCATTTCCTATATGAAGCGCCAGAAGAAGGACAAGATGATCAGCACCTTTGAAAAGGCGGTACAATGGAACGGTAAAGAGTCGCTGCTTTGGAGTGTATATGCCTACTGCATGAACGAGAACGGCGAAACGGCAAAAGCCAAGGAGATTCTAGCCAAGGGGCTTAAAAAACTTCCGGGTGACGAAAAATTGCAGGACAATCTGGACTCACTGGAGAAGGGCAAAAAAATGAATATGCGGTCATATGGCGATCTGTGGTTTCAGTTCCACCTTGAAAGCCTTGGCGCCCTTCAGAAACATCAGATGGCATCAATGGGCGGAAGAATGCAGCGGCGCATGACCGTCAAAAGATAGCAATGGGGGATTCCGTGACCGGGTCCCCTTTTTTTATAGATCATGCATGACAAACCCGGCCGGATTAAGACATCGAAACGAGCCTCCACCCATAAATGTGAAAGTCTTTATTTACCAGCAGCAATCAATAATAACACTATATTTTTATGCATTTGAATTATATTGACAATCACTTCAGATCGTTTATAGTCCCCCGAATAATGGGGTTATTCACTTTAATTTCAGCTTCCTAGCCTCTATACACGCCTTCGACATTTTTTCTAACAAACATCAAACAGGAGTATACAATGAACTTCAGCATCAAATCCAAGCTTCTTATTAATTTGCTGATTGCCTGTGTCTCATTGATAGTTGTCGGGGTTCTCGGCCTGGCAGGCATGAAATCAGCCGATGATTCGATTGAGATCCTGTACAAGGAGAATCTGACAAATATTTCTCAGATCAGCCAGATCATGGCGCTTATGCGCGACAATCGCATTCAACTGCTGCTCGCGCTCCAGCACGATCCCGCAAAACCGGAGATAGTCAAGATGCACGACCATCCGGTGACATTTCATACCGATCAGGTAATGAAAAACATCGAAGAGATCAACGCTATCTGGAAGGAGTATACTTCTAATGGGAAGTTGAGCGCCGAAGATAAAAAGGTCGCTGACGACTTTGCCGAGCAGAGGACACGTCTTACCAAGGAAGGCCTTCTCGCAACCCGTGACGCTATTCTGGCCGGCAAGTATGAAGAAGCTATCCTTAATACTCTTACCAAGTGCAATCCGCTTTTCAAGACGGCCAGCGAAACGGCACAGAAGATGTTTCTCTCCGAGAAGGCACATGCGAAAATGGCTCACGAAGTCGCCGTCAGCCGTTTTCAGACCACCCTGTTTCTCGTCTCCGGCGCAATTGTACTGTCGATTTTGGTGACCGTTGTTTTAGGAGTCATGATCACACGCTCTATATCAGGCGCGGCAACAGCCCTGATCAGAGCCAGCGGCAACATGGCCAATGGTGACCTGTCGCAGCGGATACGCCTTGCAACGAGGGATGAATTTGAAGTCATCGGTCAGTCGTTCGATGCAATGGCGGATTCTTTTGTTCAGGCGATACGGAAAGTTTCCGAGGCTTCCACACAGGTATCACTGGCGGCATCGGAGGTAAATTCGACGGCTGAACGGATCGCCACCGGAGCCGAAGAGGTTGCGGCACAAACCGGTACGGTTGCCACCGCCGGCGAAGAGATGTCGGCAACATCCGGAGATATCGCCCAGAACTGCCAGATGGCGGCTGAAGGAGCGCAGCGCGCTTCCCAATCGGCCTGCAATGGCGCCGAAGTTGTTGAAAAAACCGTGGCGGTCATGGGGCAGATTGCCGCAAAAGTCCAGGAATCGGCCAGGACGGTCGAAAGCCTTGGAGAACGATCCGACCAGATCGGCGCCATTATCGGCACGATTGAAGATATCGCCGACCAGACCAACCTGCTGGCCTTAAATGCCGCTATCGAAGCTGCCCGGGCCGGTGAACAGGGGAGAGGTTTTGCGGTAGTCGCCGACGAAGTCCGCGCCCTGGCGGAACGCACCACACGCGCCACCAAGGAAATCGGCGAAATGATCAAGGCGATCCAGCGAGAAACCAAAGGGGCCGTTGCCGCCATGGAGCAGGGTGTTCAACAGGTGGAATCCGGTACGGTCGAAGCGGCTAAATCCGGCGATGCGCTCCGCGATATTTTGGAGCAGGTAAACGATGTCGCCATGCAGGTCAACCAGATTGCTACCGCCGCTGAAGAGCAGACCGCCACTACCAGCGAAATTTCAAACAATATGCAACAGATCACCCAGGTTGTGCAGGATACCGCCAACGGCGCCCATCAATCGGCAACCGCCGCCGCGCGGCTGAATAACAACGCCGAAGAGCTGCAGCGTTTGGTACGACAGTTCAAACTCTAAAATGTTTGGTCAAGGAGTCTGGGACAAGGGGTAGTGAATCAAACTCTTTTCTTGACCCTTGCCCCTTGACCCTCTAATATGGTCTTGACCCTCTATTAATAGTATTTGAACCTTAACCTTTAATAAAAGGAGACCACTGCCCATGGCCACACAAGCTCTCGTACCGGTAGACAATAGCGCAAAGAGTGACGAACTGATCCAACTGGTCAGTTTCATGCTGGCTGATGAAGAATACGGGGTGGAGGTTCTCAAGGTACGCGAGATCATCCGCATGCCTACCATTACCAAGATGCCCAATGTGCCGCAGCATGTCGAGGGGATCATCAACCTGCGCGGGAAGGTCATTCCGATTATCTCAATGCGCAGGCGCTTCGGTTTGATGGAAAACGAAAACAGCAGTCAGACCCGTATCATCATCATGGATGTCTGCGGCAGCCTGACCGGATTCATTGTCGACGCCGTATCGGAGGTCATCCGTATTCACAGCAGCGAAATTCAGCCCCCCCCTTCGATGGTGCTCTCCGGCGGCATCGGACAGGAGTTTATCACCGGCGTCTTTAACCATGCCGAGCGTCTTTTGATCATCATGGATATTGACCGGATGTTCTCGGAGCATGAGCTGGAGAGCTTTGGCGATTTTTAGTGACTTCGCACAGATCATCACGAAATCAAAAGAGGGGGGCCGAACAGGTCCCCCTCTTTTGATTTCGGCTAAATTTGATGTTAGCGCGGCAGCTTCCTTCCGAAGGTGCGTAGCGCTTTGCAGCATCCACCAGGAGTTGAATCAAAGACTAGTACCGGGCATCCGATCCGCTTCTCCAGCTCATCCAGTGAGACGTCATCAAGAAACAGCCCCTCCCCCTCTTTCAGCATAACGTCCGGAACAAGCAGACAGGAGCCGATATCGTAACCAGCCAGCGCCGAGGCGATATCATTACCGGCAACCAGTCCGGTCACCGTTATGCTCGGTCCGAAAAGACGGTTTTCAACCGCCAACGGTACGACATCCACGCCGCTCTTTGCGGCAACCTGCGCCAGAAATTCAGATACAACTTCAAACGACGAGACCCCCGTGACAACCGTTGCCCGAAATACTCCAATCGGCCTGACTCTCTTTAGCGCCTGCACCGCTTCTTTCATAAAGAGCGGCACCATGCCGACGCCGTTTTCGATCTGCGGGAAATCACCGTATTCCTTAATGGCCGGAAACGGCAAACCAGCCTTGAGATAGAATTCGTCCGCCAAGAAAAGAAAAGGGTGATGCAGCTTTTTCCGCAGAGCCTCCGCCTGCGGCTGCCACATCGATATGAAGTTCCGTGCATACCCGCCATCAACCGGTGCCAACCGCGGCAGGCTTTGGCGATGTTTGGTTAGTCCGAGCGGAACAACCGCCAACCTGAATCGTTCTAAAAGAGCGCTAGTCGTAAAAACCATTCCGGACGGCATCCGGTATGCGTAGCAGCGTAGACCAGTCTGGTGAAGATGGCTGGCAGATTGAACCGGCGGTTAAACCGATACTGGCACTCACCAAGAT